>DVJL01000061.1 GCA_018716805.1 Candidatus Faecivicinus avistercoris
CCCGCACCCCGGCGCAGATACTGTCAACGCCATCCTTGCAGATCCGGGCCAGCCCCTTGGTGGTATAGTCCCACTCCTCCGGCAGGGAGAGCATGAGGGAGAGAAGGCCCTTCGCTTTCAGCGAGAGCGACTTGTCCCGCAGGTGATGGTTGGACATCACCGTGTAATCGCGGGTTTTCTCAATGCGGAATACCGCCATGTTGGATACCTCCTTCCGTTGGTTTTGAAAAGTGTTCGTTTCGGTGGCTTTGCGCCCCTGTATCATCGTCTGGCCTCCCATGAGGGAAAGGATATGGGCGGTTTCGTTTGCGCCGCCCACAGACGAAAAAACAGGGGTTTTCCCACCCGTTTTCATACAGTTTTGAGTGTCCCCCGACAGGGCATAAAAAAACGCCACAGGTTTGTGTTACCTATGGCGTTGCCCCGGCCGATGGCCGGTCTGTATTCGATTGTTCTTTTCCTTTGTGCTGCTTTGTGCTAAAATAGAAACGAATTATTCTGAAAATTCAGAAAGTCCGTTGTCCTCCGGCGCTTCATCCGCCTCCTCCATCCCCAGCCAGTCCTCAAAGGACTTTCTGGAAATGCGGATCATGGTCCCAATGCGGATCGTCTTGAACGCGCCGGAATTTGCCAGCTTATATGCGGAGGATTTTCCAATGCCGAGGATGGCGGCTATATCCTCCACCGTGTAGGTCCTGTTCTTCGGCGTCTGCTTTTCGCCCGATGTACTCATAATTTGCCCCCTGTTCTGTGTCGGCATTTTGACTATGCCTGCCCGGTTTTCCCTGCGAGGAAAGCCTTTACCGGCGCAATCCCTGCTAAGAATTTGCTAATTTGACTTTCTGAACGCCCCGTCACGAGGCGGCATTGCAGGGATTTTTGTGCAGGTTGACCAGCAACCAGGCAACATCGTTTAAGACAAGATAACATGGGCAATTATGAGACGGACACCGTACGAAACGGTACGCCATACTCCTAAGCGACAGGCCACTGGTTCGAATCCAGCCGGGGGTGCCAAAAAGCGCTGCAAGCCACTTTAATGTGACTTGCAGCGCTTCATTTTTCCCCGCTCAGGCCAGTATCTGGACGCCCTCGTCGCCCATGGCATCGAGCACATAGCCCTCGAGCACTTCATACACTCCATATCCGCCGCCGCGATGCAGCGCGGAGACGACGCCTTCGCGATCGACGACGATCGTGTAGGGAATGGCATTCGTGAAGTTCAGCTGGCTGCAGATCTCATAGTCCGGATCGGCGGCAAACAGATAGCCGTAGCCGTTTTCCTCGACAAAGTCGGCCACCGTCTGCTCCGTCTCGCCGCAGTTGATGCCGATGACGACCAGATCGTCCTCGTAGTCCTCGGCCAGCTGGTCGATCTCGGGCATTTCCGCCACGCACGGCCCGCACCACGTCGCCCAGATGTTGATCAACACGACCTTGCCGCGCTGCTCGGAGAGTTTGAACGCCTCGCCGTCGATGAGTTCAATCTCAAAGTCGCTCGCCTCCATGCCGATCATCGGCGGAAGCGAGATTGCAAACGCGCTCGGAAGCGCGAACAAAAGCGCCAGCACAAGAATCCCGATTTTCTTCATTCGCTTGTCCTCCGCATTCAGAAATGTTTTACTCTACGTTGAGCGATTCATTGCCCGTGAGCCGGTAGCCGGTCTGCAACAGCTCCGCGACCACGTCCGGGCGGGTGGCCGCATCCGGATAGAGGCGCAGCAGCAGCTCGTAGGCATCCATCCGCGTGGGATCGATCTCCACGGCGCGCTCGGCCATCCCGGCGGAGAGCTCGGTGTCGCCCGCCTGATAGTAGGCGATCGCGGCGTTGTTGGCGTAGGTGTAGTTGTCGCTGTCGCGGCTGAGCGCCCGCTCGTAGTTGATCGCGGCGCGAAGATAGTGGCCGTTTTGATAGTCGGCATAGGCGATGGCGTCGTACGCGCTGGCGCGCCACGCGAGGTTCGCCTGTGCAAGCGCCTGCTGCCCCGTGTCCGTCATCGCCCACCCGGCGACGATGGCCAGCACGAGCACCGTCAGCGACAGCGCGACAATGCCGCGAATGTGCCGGGCGAAAAAGCCGCCGCGCTCCCGCTCCTCGAATTCAAAGTCGTCGTCCTCGTCGTCATACGACCGATCTCCGCCGTCGAGAAAGAGGTCGTCGGGGTTAAACGCCTTGGGCGGCACGTGCGTGTTCGGCGGCTTCCGCGCTCCCGTGCGCTCCGGCTTCGGCGGCCTGACGTGACTCAGATCGGGTCCATGCCCCTGAAGCCGAACCGGTTCCTCCCGGAGCTTCCGGCTCAGGCGCTCGCTGATCTCGCCGTCCTCGCGATCCTGCTTGGGCGGCTCGCGCCTGGGCGGATCGGGCGTCTCAAACTGCTCGAGATCGAGCGGCTCGAATTCCGGCCCAGCCTCCTGCGGCACGACCTCCTCCCGCTCCCAGTCGGTGTTCATGTCCAGCGGAACGAATTTCTCCACCGCGCGGCGGTCGTAGCCGCTCTGCGGGGCTTCGCGCCCCTCCTCCCGGCGACCGGGCGCGTCCGCGCCGCCTTCGACGTCCTCTACAACCGGCTCTTCCACTTTGCTCCGCGCCTCCTGCTTGAATGCGCGGCCGTCGGCATTGGCGTGCACCTCCGGCTGCACGGGCGCGGACGTCCCCGCTCCCTCGCCATCCGGCTGATCGGGAATGACAATCGGCGCGCCGCAAAATGGACAGAACAGCATCGATTCCAGAACCTTTTTCCCGCATTGCGAGCAGAACATGGACGTCTCTCCTTTCTCAGGATTGCCGGCGCGTCAGCTGTTGCGCAGCGCCTCGTAGTCGGGATCGCCGGTGAAATCGCGCTCGGGGCCGGCGTCCTCGCCGAGCATCTCGATGGCGTTTCGGATCTCCAGATAGGCGCCGTAGCTGAGCTCTGCCGATTCAAGCATTTCGCGCAGCGGCCCGATGGCGCTCGGGTCGCCGATCTCGCCGAGCAGCGCTGCGATCATCTCGCGGCTGTCCGGATCCTCGCGCAGCCGCTTCAGGCAGAGGTTCAGCACGCGCTCGTCGCGCGGAAACTTGGCGCAGAGGTCGAGGATCACCAGCTGGGCATGGGAAATCGCATCGTCATAGCGCGCGAGCAGTTCGTCGACAACGGTGGGATCGTACAGATCCTTCAGCGCCTCCAGCGCCATTTCGCACAATTCGATCTCGAAATCGTCGTCGCGCGCGTTGGCGATCAGGTCGACGTACAACTCGCGCGGCGTCGGACTTCCGATGTCGCGCAGCATCGCGAGCGCCGACGCGCGCAGGGCGTCCGAGCGGTCCCGGTTCTGCACGGTCTGCATCAGCCTCGGCACGCACGCCTCCTCCAGCGAGACGATGCGAGCGTACAGCGGTTCCGGAAGATCCATATCGCGCTTGTCGTACTCCTCCAGCAGCTTCATCAGGTCTTTGGGATCGTCGTAGCGCTCAAAGTAGCTGCCCGGCGTCGCGCCGCCGAGCCATGTCGCCGGAGCGTTCAGCCATGCGCGCATGATTTCATTGTAGCTCTCCTCCACCTGATCCGGCTTCAGGCCGGGGTGAAGCGCGATCCACCTCCGCGCATATTCGGCAAATTTCTCGTCAAAATCATAGATTTTCATCCTTGGTTTCCCCTTCCAGACGGGCGAACACGCCCGCGATTCGGTTGACATAGTATTTCAGCCGGCGCACAGAACAGCCAAACCGCTTTGCGACGCGGCCAATGCGCGCGTGCCGGCCGTGCGTGGTCAGATACCGATAGACCAGCGCGGCGGAAACCGTATCGGACTGCACCAGCGGCTCGGCGTTCCCGCCGCGGCGCTGGCGGTAAATCGCCCACGTCAGCGCGAGCACCGGCAGTGCGGAGATGTCATAGTCCTGTTCGAGCACGTCGTTCGCATAGCGCAGCAATTGCCGCTCGCCGACCGTCATGCCGGCCATCAGCGCATCGGCATCGGGCATCATGCTCTGCGCGGCTCCGGCGTCCACCGGAAAGACCTTCGCCATGTCGACGCCCCGAAGCCGCATCAGCGCCGTGACGTGCACCCGAAGCTCCGGATCGACCTCGCGGTCGAACAGCATCAGGCGTATGGCGCTGCGCGCCTCGTCGTCGTCCAAAGCGGCGATGATGAGCACCGCCATGCGGCTGAGCGGGCCGTCGTCGGCCGTCGCCGCCCAGCGAACCGCGCGGCGGAACTCGGGATTCTCCGCCCACTCCGCGCGAACGCCGGCCAATCCGCCGTTGGCCAGCCCTGAAATCCATTCCTGCCGGCGCTCATGCTCTTTGTACGGCAGCTGGTAGGCGTATTCCGGCTCGTTGCGGCCGAGTTCTCCGCGCTCGCAGGCGGCCAGATAGAACCGGGCGACCTCGTCGTCCGGATCGATGCGCAAAATCCGCCGCCAGAACCGGCCGACCTGATCGTCCGCCGCGCCGGTCCGGTGCAGCGCCGTCGCGCGAATGTGCAAAAGCCGCCGGTCGAACGGCGCTTCCTGCAGCGCGAGTCGCGCGCACTCCGCCGCCTCGGCGTCCATCTGCGCCTCGCTGAGCGAGTACAGCAGCAGGTGCTGGTCGGCGCCGTCGGGGCGCAGCTCGATCGCGCGGCGCAGCAGCTTCCGCGCGTCCTCCTCCCGTTCCAGCGACCAGAACACCTGCGAGGCGATGCACAGCGCCCGCGCGGACGGTGGAAAGCCCTCGGCCGCGCGCGAAGCTTCCTCCAGCGCATCGTCCAAATCGCCCTCCAGCAACCGCGTCATGGCGTACAGCGCGCGCATTTCGTACTGTTCCGGCGACAGCGACAAGCTTCGCTCAAACATCCGGCGCGCGCCGGCGAGATCGCCGCCGCGCAGCGCCTCGCACGCGCGGTCGGCCACGCGCATCGCCCGGTAGACCTTGCGGCTCGCGGGCCGGTTGAGCGCGTCAAACGCATCCAGCTCGTCGCTCAACCGGCGTACCTCGGGCGCATGGGCGCCGTCGGGCGCGGCATGGCGGTACATGCGCAGCGACTGCTGAGCGCCCTCCAGGTCGTTCATCCCCAGCTGATTGAGCGCAAGGCCATAGTAGCATTCCGCGGGGGCGTCGTCCTGCGCGAGCATATCCAGCAGCAGGCGGTTGGACTGCTCGTGACAGCCCATCTCGCAATACAGCTCCGCCAGATCCAGCCGGTACTCGCGGTTTTCCGGCGAGCGCTCGACCGCATGGCGCAAGAGCTCCAGCGCATCCACCGCGTTGTTCTCCCGGCGGTTCACCATCGCGCGATGGTGAACGTAGGCCGGGCTCCGATCAAAGGAAACCACCTTGGGATTCTGCTTCATTTCCCCTCCCGAATCGTCGCTGCCTCGAGCAGCGCTTTTAACTCATCCTCGCAAAACGTATACCGCTTGTTGCAGAAGTGGCAGTCCACCTGCGCGCCATGCTGCTCGCGGATCATGTCCGAAAGTTCCTCAGCGCCCAGCGCGACGAGCACCTGCTCGATGCGCTCGCGGCTGCAGTTGCAGGCGTAGCGCGGCTGGCGCGTGGAGAGGATCTCCGGCTCGAGGTGCATCAGCAGCTGCGGCACGGAGTCTTTCAGATGATATTCCCGCATCGTTCCGGAAATATCCATGAACATGCCCGCGCTGGCCTCGATCGACGCGATCGCGGCCTCGCTTGCGCCCGGCAGGATCTGGATGATCAGCCCGCCCGCCGCCTCGACGCGCTCGTCGGACACCAGCACGCCCAGCGACACCAGCGACGGCGTCTGCTCCGAGGCGGTGAAGTACATCGCAAAGTCCTCGGCGATTTCGCCGGAGACCAGGTTGACCTGGCCGACATACGGCTCGCGCAGCTTGAGATCCTTGATGACCGTCAGCCGGCCCTCCTTGCCCACGGCCGCCCCGACGGGCAGCTTTTTGCCCGTGCGCGGCAGGTCGACGCCGGGATTGTCGACGTAGCCCTTGACGGTGCAGTCGCCGTGCGCGACGGCGAGCACCGTGCCGATCGGCCCGCCGCCCTTGATCTGCGCGCTGACCGACTCGTTGTCGCCCTTGAGCATGCTGCCCATCATGACCGTCGCCGTCAGCGTGCGGCCCAGCGCGGCCGTCGCAATGCGCGAAAGGCCGTGAATCTCCTTCGCGCGCTGGACGAGCTGCGTGCTCTCGATCAATATCGCGCGCGCCTGCCCGCCCATCAGGGAAATATCGTAAAGTCCATCGGAATTCATCCGCGGTCGCTCCTCTCGTAAGCGGGGATTCTCTCCCCTATTCGCGCCTGGCGGCAAAGTGCAGCCGCAGCTCGCGCTCGCCCGGCGGCGCGAACGTCCGGTCGCCGAACACCTGAATCTCTGAAAAACCGCACGCGGCGAGCCATTCCGTCAACTCCTGCGCGGTGTGCGCGCGTTGGACGTGCGTCTCTCGAAAGCGGCGGAACAGCTCGCCCTCCGCGCGGCGAAAGAAGGTCAGATCCATTCGGACCGTCCGCCTTTCGCGGTCGAACCGGTTCGACCAGAGGTAGGCGACGTCGTCGCGCTCCTCGCCGAAAAAGTTGCCGCCCAGCACGGTTTCCAGCTTATATGGCGACGAGACGTCAAACGCCAGCGCCCCGCCCGGACGAATCGCCGCATGTGCGGCAGAGAAGAACGCCTTGACCCTCGACTCGCCGAGCAGGTAGTTGACGCCGTCACAGCCGCAGACCAGCGCGTCCACCGGCTTCGGCAGCCGAAGCGCGCACATGTCCTCGCGGACGAACATCACCCGCTGCCCGGCCGCGCGCGCCTTGTCCGCGGCGACGGCGAGCATCTCACCGGAGAGGTCGGCGCCGGTAACGCGGACGCCCCGCCTCGCAAACTCGACCGAGAGCGAGCCCGTGCCGCATGCGCAGTCGCACAGCGACGCCGGACGCACGCCCAGCCGCGCCAACAGCGCGAGGTAATAGTCCGCCCACGCGGGATAGTCAAAGTCGTCCATGAGCTGGTCGTAGACCTCGGCGAACGCGGAATAGGCGCTCATCGCGTCCCCTCCCCGCCGAAGATCAGCTTTTCAAACACGCCGACGCCGGTCAGCAGCGCGCGCTCGTCGAAGTCGAAGCGCTGGCTGTGCAGCTGTTCAGTGTGCGCCGAATCGCGGCAGCCGCAGAAGAAGTATGC
Source organism: Candidatus Faecivicinus avistercoris (assembly GCA_018716805.1). Taxonomy (GTDB): domain Bacteria; phylum Bacillota; class Clostridia; order Christensenellales; family Aristaeellaceae; genus Faecivicinus; species Faecivicinus avistercoris. The sequence continues at coordinate 7,123 of DVJL01000061.1, forward strand.
GCCCGGAACGGCGCGCTCAAACTCGGAAAAGTCCTCCGAGATGGCGACCGGATCGATCTCCCGATACGCTTCGCCCGCACAGGCGCGCACGCGCGAAACGCAGTCCGCGTCGTTGACGACGGCCGGATACGACTGGATGACCCGCAGCTCGCTGCGCGTGCCGTACAGTCCGTCCACCGCGGCGAGCGCGTCCGAGACGACTTCAAGCGCGCGCCGGCTGACCTCGGAATCATAGGTGCGCAGGTTTCCGCGCAGCGAGGCGTGCTCGGAGATGACGTTGTACACCTTGCCGGACTCGACGCTGCCGACGGTCAGCACCGCCGGTTCGAGCGGGCCGATCCGCCGCGTGACCGCCGCCTGAGCATCGACAATGAAGCTGGCCATCGCCATGATGGCGTCGCATCCCAGCTGCGGCGTCGCGCCGTGCGCCGCGCGGCCCGCGATTTCGATCTCCCACGTGTCCACGGCGGCCATCATCGCACCCGTGCGGCAGCCGATCGTCCCCAGCGGCAGCGACGGCATGATGTGCATGCCGTAGACCTCCCCGACGCGCGGATTGTCCAGCGCGCCGGCGTCGATCATCCGCTTCGCGCCGCCCAGGCTTTCCTCCGCCGGCTGAAACAGCAGCACCACATCGCGGTCGAGCTCACCGCGCCGGCCGGCGACGATCCGCGCGACCATCAGCATCGCGGCCATGTGACCGTCGTGCCCGCAGGCGTGCATCATGCCCGGGTGTTCAGACCGGAAATCGTGCTCCGTCTCCTCGGGAATGCACAGCGCATCCATGTCCGCGCGCAGCGCAATCGCATCTTTGACCGGCGCATTCGCTCGAAACACCACGCGGATGCCCTCGTCGCAGGGCTTGACCTCATCTGCTCCCAGCAAAGCGAGCTGCGAAACCAGATAGGCGCGCGTCTGGGGAAGATCGTAGCCGGATTCCGGAATCCTGTGCAGGGCGCGGCGGTCGGCCGTCATCCAGCGCAGGCGTTCGTCCGATGAATACATACGCATGTCATCGCCTCGTTTATGCCAAACTCTCACTTTATTCTATCACAACGTTCGTCCCAATGCAACGAATGCCGCCCAAAAACCGCGCCGCTTTCGATGGAATAACGCGATTCTAACGCAAAGGAAGCCCCCTTATCGTTGCGGGAGCTTCCCCTGTGCGCGTTCGCGCTATTTCGACTCGCCGCGCTTCTGCGCGACGTTGGCGCGGACGCCGTAAACCGCCTCCTTGAGCACGGTGTACAGCACCGCCGTCAGCGGCACGAACAGCAGAATTCCAAACACGCCCATCAACCCCTGGCCGATCAGCACCGCGGAGATCACCAGCACGCCCGGCAGGCCGATCGACGAGCCGACGACCTTGGGATAGATCAGGTCGCCCTCCAGCTGCTGGAGCACCACGATGAACACGATCAGCAAAAGCGCCTTGATCGGGCTGACCGTCAGCACCAGCAGCGCGGCGATCACGCCGCCAATCCACGCGCCGATGATCGGGATCAGTGCCGTCACGCCAATGAGCATCGAGATGACCGGCGCGTAGGGGAAGCGGAAGATCAGCATTCCGACAAAACAGAGCAGGCCGAGGATCACGGCCTCGAGGAACTGGCCGCGCACGAACGCCGTAAACGTGCTGTACGACAGCCTCGCCAGCCGGACGATCTCATCGCAGATCCGCTCGGGCAGAAAGCGGCGGCCGACCGCATACGAAAAGCGGCCGATCTTTTCCTTGCCAAGCAGCACATAGATGGCGATGATGACGCCGAAGACCAGATCCGTAATCGTGCCGAGCAGCGACGCCGTCATGTCCACGGCGACGGTCGCAATGGTCGCGCTCTCCTCGCGGATCCAGTTGAGGATCTGGTTGGAAATCTCGTTGATGGAGGACTGCAGGTTCTGGATGGTCGTCGGCTCGATGCCGATCTGCGTCAAAAAGTTGCCCAGAAGCTCACTCAACTCGTTGGCCGACTGCGGCAGTACCGAAATGAACATCCCGATGACCTCGCTCAGCCGCGGAATGATGACGATCATCACCAGCACGATCAGGCTCAGCGCCGCAAGCAGCGTCAGCAGCAGCGCAGCCGCCCGCAGCAGCCGCCTCTTCGGCTTGCGCTTGCAATGGGAAAACAGCTTCTCCAGCAGGCGTTCAATCGCGGACATCAGCACGTTGAGCACGAACGCCATGCAAAGCCCCAGCACGATCGGCGAAACGATCGCCCAAAACTTGCTGAACCCATTGGCCAAAGAGCCGAGGTTTTGCAACACACAGTACAGACAGACGCCAAACGCAATTAACAGCATTCCCTTCCGCAATGAAAAGCGGGATTCCGACATGGTTCCGTTCCCCCTGAATGAATTTGCATCCGACCGCACGACGAGCAGTTCAAGCCGGCGACCAGACGGACGGACAGCCCCTTTCCACACATCTCTGCGCTTCCCGCAATGCGAAGGTCAGCAATTCCGGCAACGTCCAGTGGTGGCATTATAACACAGACTTGTTATGATTGCAACAAATAAATTCCCAGTCTTGTGGTATAATAGGAGCGTGAGCCAAATGCGCCCGCTTCGCCGGGCGATGCGGACCCTACAGAAGGAGGACGAAAACATGCATTGCGTAAAGCAGATCACCAACGACATGTACTGGGTGGGCGCGAGCGACCGCCGTCTGGCGCTGTTTGAAAACGTCTACCCGATTCCGCGCGGCGTTTCCTACAACTCCTACGTCCTGCTGGACGAAAAGACCGTCCTGCTGGACACCGTCGACCGCAGCGTCAGCGACCTGTTTCTCGAAAACCTCGCCCATGTGCTCGGCGGCCGGAAGCTCGACTACATCGTGGTCAACCACATGGAGCCGGACCACTGCGCGACGCTGCAGGAGGTCGCCCGCCTGTATCCCGAGGCGAAGATCGTCGTCAACGCCAAGACCGTCCAGATGATCAAGCAGTTCTTCACCTTTGACATCGACAGCCGCGCCCACATCGTCGGCGAGATGGACACGCTGTGCACCGGCCGCCACACGCTGGCGTTTGTCATGGCGCCGATGGTCCACTGGCCCGAGGCCATGGTGACCTACGATACGACCGACAAGGTGCTCTACTCCGCCGACGCCTTCGGCACCTTCGGCGCGATCAACGGCAACATCTTCGCCGACGAGGTCAACTTCGAGACCGAGTACCTCGAGGACGCCCGCCGCTACTATACCAACATCGTCGGCAAGTACGGAACCCAGGTGCAGGCGCTGCTGCGCAAGGCAGCCACGATCGAGATCCGCATGATCTGCCCGCTGCACGGCCCGGTCTGGCGCAAGAACATCGACTGGTTCGTCGACAAGTACGTCAAGTGGGGCACCTACACGCCCGAGGAAAACGCCGTCATGGTCGCCTACGCCTCCGTCTACGGCAATACGGAGAACACCGCCAACATCATCGCCTCGAAGCTGGCCGATGCCGGCGTGCGCAACGTCAAGGTCTACGACGTCTCCACGACGCACTCATCCGTGATCGTGGCCGAAGCCTTCCGCGTCAGCCACATCGTATTCGCTTCGACGACCTACAATGCCGGCATCTTCGTCAACATGGAGAACCTGCTCAACGACATCGTGGCGCACAACCTCCAGAACCGCACCATCGCGCTGGTCGAAAACGGCACCTGGGCGCCGACCGCCGGTGGGCTGATGCGCGAAAAGCTCTCCGTGCTGCGCAACTGCACGATCCTGAACGACACGCTGACCCTCCACTCCTCGCTCAAGGAGGATCAGATGGCGCAGGTCGATGCGCTCGTCGCGGCCGTCGTCGGCTCCATGAAGCCCGCCGACGTCATCGTCCACGACGACAAGAAGGTCGAGCCGAACGCGATGTTCAAGCTCTCCTACGGCCTGTTCGTGCTGACCGCGAAGGGCACGCGCGACAACGGCTGCATCATCAACACCGTCACGCAGATCACCGATACGCCCAAGCGCATCTCCATCGCCGTCAACAAGGCCAACCACACGCACGACCTGATCATGAACAGCGGCGTGTTCAACGTCTCCGTGCTGACCACGGACGCGACGTTCGCGCTGTTCCAGCGCTTCGGCTTCCAGAGCGGCCGCGAGGTGGACAAGTTCGACGGCTTCATCGACGTGGCGCGCAGCGAAAACGGCCTGTACTACGTCACGCAGGCGTCCAACGCCTTCATCTCCGGCAAGGTCATCCAGACGCTGGACTACGGCACGCACACCGTGTTCATCGCCGACGTGACCGAGGCGAAGGTGCTCTCCAACGCCCCGTCCCTCACCTATGCCTACTACTTCGAGCACGTCAAGCCGAAGCCGGCCGCGCTGAGCGAGCAGAAGGGCTGGGTGTGCAAGATCTGCGGCTACGTCTACGAGGGCGACGAGCTGCCGGCCGACTTCATCTGCCCGCTGTGCAAGCACGGCGCGGAGGACTTCGAGCGCCTCGGCTGAGCGAGCGCCTTTCTCCCCTCGACGGGAAAATATTCGCATATGCCGCCTCATGGCGGCGCACCGGCCTGAAACCGCGCCCCGGCAGGAACGCCCTGCCGGGGCTTTTTGCGCGGCGCTGGGCGGGCGCGCAGACCGCAAAGATTGCAAAAAGGCTCCCCGGCGGAACCGTCCGTTCCGCAAGGGAGCCTTTTTGCTACAGCGTCTTCAGCGCCTCCGTGATCTCCTCAAACGCCATGCTGTGCGACGCCTTGACCAGCACGCAGTCGCCCGTCCGAATCCATTCCGGCAGTGCAGCGACCAGCGCCGCCTTGTCGGGAAACCAGACCGCGTTGCCGCCCGCGCGCTTCGCGCCCTCATAGGTGCTGCGGGAGAGCTCGCCCGTGGTGAGGATGAGATCAATCCCCCGCTTTGCCGCGTGCTCGCCGACGCCCTCGTGCAGCGCGGCGGTATTTTCGCCCAGTTCGAGCATGTCGCCCAAAATGCACACCTTCCGTCCCGGCAGCGCAGCGAGCGAATCGATCGCCGCGGCGGTCGAGGTGGGGTTTGCGTTGTAGCAGTCGCTGACGATGGTCAGCCGCCCCGTCTCGATCACATGCGCGCGCTCGCCGACGTTGCGGAAGCGGGAGATGCCCTCGGCGATCTCCGCATCGCGCATGCCGAGCGCCGAGCCGACCGCCGCTGCCGCGAGCGCCGCGTAGATCATGTGCACGCCGTAGGCTGGAATGGTCGCCTCAAACGCGCTTGCGCCATGCCGGATCGTGCAGCGCGCGCCCCGGATGCCGAGATTTTCGATGTTTTCGGCGATGAAGTCGTTCCCCGGCTCCATGCCGTAGGTCAGCCGCCGCGTCGGCGGGTGGAAGCGGCCCAACAGCGCATCGTCGCCATTGAGCACGGCCAGATCGTCTTTGCCCATCGTCTCAAAGATCTCGGCCTTCGCGCGAAGCACGCCCTCCCGGTCGCCCAGAAATTCCAGGTGCGAATCGGCAATGGCGCTCAGCACGGCGATGTTTGGGCGCACCATGCGCGTCAAGCGGGACATCTCGCCAAAGTCGCTGATGCCCATCTCGACCACGGAGACCTCGTGCGCGTCGTCGAGCTTGAGCAGCGTCCACGGCACGCCCAGCTCGTTGTTGAAGTTCTTCTCCGTCTTGTGAACGTTGAACCTCGCCGAGAGCACCGCCGCGAGCATCTCCTTCGTCGTCGTCTTGCCGACGCTGCCGGTCACGCCCACGACGGGAATGTCAAACCGCGAGCGGTGCCACGCGGCCAGCGCCCCGATCGCGCGCAGCGTCGAATCCACGCGCACGCAGGGCTGCTCGTCCGGCCTGGGATCGCGCTCGGACAGGCAGCAGGCCGCGCCCGCGCGCAGGCAGTCCGCCATGAAGTCGTGGCCGTCGGCGCGCGCGCCGGCAAAGGCCACGAACAGCGCGCCCGGCTTCACTTCGCGGCTGTCGCTGGTGACAAACGCAATTCTTCCATCGAGCGCGGCCGGATCGCCGAAGTACGTCCCGCCCGTCGCCGCGACGAGCTCGCGAAGGGTGAAGTGCTTCATGCCATCCTCCCCTTCATCGCCAATTCCACCAGCCGCTGGCAGAGCGATTCATAGTCGACGCCGGCCGCCGCGGCCTCCTGCGGGAGCAGGCTCGTAGGCGTCATGCCGGGCAGCGTGTTGATCTCGAGGAACCAGATCTCGCCCGCCTCGTCCAGCATGAAGTCGGCGCGGGAATAGTCCTTGAGGCCGAGGCAGCGATGCGCCTTCAGCGCTGCTTCGCGCAATCGCGCATCGGTGGCATCGTCGACCGGCGCGGGACAGATTTCCTCCGTCGCGCCAGCCTGATACTTGCTGCGGTAATCGTAAAAGCCCTCGCGGGGAATGATCTCAATCGGCGGAAGCGCGCGGTCCTCCAGCACGGCGACGTCGATCTCGCGCCCGCGGATGTAGTCCTCCACCAGCACGCGGCCGAGCGAGAGGTTCTCCTCGAGCGCCCGGGCCATCTCGTCTTTCGTCTCCGGAATGGACACGCCGACGCTCGATCCGCTGTCCACCGGCTTGACGACGCACGGAAGCCGGAACTCGCCGGACAGGCGCGCGATGTCCGCGGCACCGTATTCGACGACGCGACTCTCGGGCGTGCGCAGCCCCGCCGCCGCGGCCAGCGATTTGGTCAGCGCCTTGTCCATCGCCAGCGCGCTGGCCAGATGGCCACTGCCGGTGTACGGCACGCCGAGGAGGTCGAGCGCCGCCTGGATGCGGCCGTCCTCGCCGCACGCGCCGTGCAGGCCGAGGAACACCACGTCGGCCAGCTGGCAGAGCTCCAGCACGCCGCGGCCGATCAGACTCGGGCTCTTCCATGGGCGCGCAGCGCGCACCTCGTTCAGATCCGGCGCCTGCTCCGGCACGCGAACCTCCGCAAGCGGCGGAAGCGCTTCAAACAGCGATTCGAGCGAATCGGGAACCGTCTCAAGCCCAAAGTACATGTCCACCAGAACCGCCTGATGCCCGCGTGCGCGCAATGCGCCGCAGATCAGGCTTCCGCTGGAGAGGGAGACATCGCGTTCAACGCTCAGTCCGCCGCAGAGCACAACGATTTTCATCGGCCGACCACCTTTCTGCGGCTCTCCCGCGCCACTTGCGGGAAAACCGGTCTGGATGATATTGTACCATAAACTATGTTACCGTTCAACGAATCCGAAAATTCCGCCGGAAACAAAACCGCTTCCCAGCGCGGCGGACGCCGGAGCACTGGCGGCCTCGCGCCGCGGCGTTCAACGGGACATATCGGAAATGAAAGCCCGGAACGCATATGCACGACCCGGCTGCCTCGCGCCACATCCGCACTACTCGCGGCCGGCGGACATCCGCGGCAGTTGCGGACGCTCCAAGCCCGCCTTCGCGCCATGCAGGCAGCATTTCCGCATTCGCGGTCAGCGCTTCTCCGCTCGCATCTTCGCCCAGCGCGCGGCTTCAGCCGGATCCATCAGGGGGCTGGGAAAGTCGTTCAGATAGCTCGCGCGCTGCTTTGCATCGAGCTTGAGATACCCTTCCAGGTTCTCCATGCTGACGTTCCCGCAGGAAAAGAGCTGCTCGGTAAACGCCTTGCTGTCCATGCCGGATTTCACCTCGAGGTCGGCAATGCGCTTCATGCCGTAGTAGTAGCAGGTGAAGTAGCCCTCCATCTGCTCCTGCGCGCGCACCTGCCCGCGAGCGGTGCCATGATCGAAGCCAAGCTCGTCCATGTACAGCTGGACGCACTCCCTGATCGGCCGGCCCTCGAGCCTGAGCATCAGGTCGCTGCGGATGCGCACGGCGGTGTGGTGGCGGCGGAATGCAACAAACAGGGGATAGAACGGATCCTCCGGAAATACGAACTCAAACAGCCGCTCGCTGCGGTGCGCGACACCCTCGATCAGCGGAATGTGCTTGGCGCCGAGCTTGACCGTCTCCGGCAGCGAGTCGGTGACGTTGCGGACGTACTGGATGTGGTGCCCCGGATACGCCTCGTGCACGGCCTGCATCTTCAGCCAGCCGTCCGAAATGGCGCGGAAGTTGCCGTCGTTGAGAAACGCCGTGCCGGTGATCGGACGCAGCCGCCCGTCGCCATCAGAATAGCCGCCCCACGGAAACGACTGGCGGATCGGATACGGCACGCGCTCCAGCCGGCACGCCTCCTCCGGAAACCAGACGTATTCGCGCGCCGCGGCCCGCGCCCGTTCGAGATAGCCCCGCGTGCGGCGGAACATCTCGTCGGGCGAATCGCACGGCCCGGCGTAGCGCGCCAGCACTTCGCTGACCTCCTGCATCGTGCGCGGCTGCGCGGCGATGGGCAGCCTGCCGGCGATTTCAAACACCTCCGCGCGGGTGCGCTCCATCTCCGTCCGATGCCACGAGAGCAGCTCGTCCAGCTCGACGCCGAGCTGGCCTGCGAGCACGCCGCGGTAGTATGCCTCCGAAAACGGAACGCTGCGCTCTTCGTCGTCCGCAGACGCGCCTTCGCCCGAGCGGACGGCTTTCCACGCGTCGAGCTTTTCGCAGACGGACAGAAGCCGCTTCGCGAGCGCCGCGCCCTCCTTCTCGGACAGCGACGGGAAATACTGGCCGACGTTCTCGGCGTAATGGCGGTAGTTGCCGGCAACCTCGGCGCACTCGGCGGCAAGCGCCGCTGTGTCTGCTTCCTTCGCGGACTGCGCGCACTGCCGGACGCCGTCGAGCAGCTCGTCCAGCCCGTCCAGCTGCGCACCAAGGATCTCCGCCTTCTCGGCGTCTTCGCGGGTATCGACGCCGGCGAGATTTTCCAGCCTGCGCGTCAGCTTCGCAATGGCCGCCGCCGGCTTGGAAAAGCTGTTCGCCAGCAGCACCTCCGCGGCGTCGAGAAAGTCGCCGAAATGCCGCTTCATCAGCGCAAAGGCCGGCTCCGGCGCATCGAGCGCCGCGACCTGCGCCCGCGCGGCGGACAGCTGCGCCTCGAGCGCGCGGCGGTTCTCCCGCGTCGGCGCGAGCGTCTCGCGCTCGTACATCTTCGCGCCGCGCAGCCGGTAATCGACCTTCGCGCAGTCCAGATCCGCGCGGCGATAGCGCTCGACGAGTTCCGTTCGATCCATCTTCATTCCTCCTGTCCCTTCATTAAAATGCGCACAAGGACGCCCTGCCCTGTCTTCTGGAAATATGATACCCATTCTGTAATCATCGTTGATGCGCACAAGAAAGCCCTTCGCCGCCGCTCAACGAGCAAAAAGACCCATGCGGCGAAACGCCGGAAACCGCCGGACGGAGCCTGCGCATCGGCGGCTCTTCCGGCGGCTTTCTCGAGGCGGTTCGCGCCGCCATGGGCTTCGGCGGCGCACCGCCGTCCACAAGGGTCTGAAAATTCCTGAAAATGCAGGTTCGGCATTCTTCGGCCGTCGGACGCTTTGAATTTTGATTCAGCGCCGCGAAGCCTGCAAAGGCTCCGCAAGAGCAAGCGGAAAATGTGCCTGATATTGCAAATTATCCTTTTTCAGGCGCCCTTCTGATTTGGCGCGGTGGGCGGATTTGCAGATTGGGTCAATCGTAGTAGTGCGGCTTGACGCCCGCTGGAATGAGACTTTCGTACTTTTCGCCATCCAGCCGGCGGTCGAGCTCCGCGCGCGCGTCGGCGATCAGCTGCGGGTTTTCAAGCAGCTTTTCGCCCGCCCGGGCGAGCACATAGCCCGCGTGCAGCATGCCCTTGATGGCAATGGACGACTTGCCCTGCGCGACCCACTGCCAGCTGTGGCCGCCCGCGCCGTAGCTGTAGCAGTTGACATTTGCGGTGCAGGTCGGTACGACCCAGCTGACGTCGCCGACGTCGGTGCTGCCCATGCCGCAGCGGTCGGAGCGCAGCGTCTCGACGTAGTAGTCGCACAGCGCGCTCTCGCGGATGTTCTTCACCAGCTTCGCGCGGTCGGCGACGTCGTCCGGCAGGTGCGAAAGCTGGCCCTCGATCGGGAAGGTGTCCTTGAACGACTGCGCGTAGGCGCGCTCCTCGGCCGTGTACTCGGGCACGCCGGCCTCGCGGAACACCTCGTCGAGCAGGTTCTCCAGCACGAAGTTCGGCACGGTGTTGCTCAGCCCCTCGTCGAACACGACCTCCAGCTCGGTGTCGGTCATCAGCGCCGCGCCCTGCGCGATCTTCTTCACGCGCTCGTACAGCGCCTGGCACTTCGGGTTCGTCGTGGAGCGCACGAAATAGCGCGATTCCGCATGGGACTGCACCACGTTCGGCGAAGCCCCGCCCGGATCGGTGATGGCATAGTGGACGCGGTCGGTGTCCTCCATGTGCTCGCGCAGGTAGTTGACGCCGACGTTCATCAGCTCGACGGCGTCCAGCGCGCTGCGGCCGAGGTGCGGCGCGCCCGCGGCGTGCGAGGCGACGCCCTTGAAGCGGAAGTAGCACTGGATGCAGCTCTGCGAGCTGCCGGTGGAAACCATGTGGTAGGACGACGGATGCCACGTCAGCGCGACGTCGCAATCGTCAAAGAAGCCGTCGCGCGCCATGTACGCCTTGCCGGAGCCGCTCTCCTCGCCGGGGCAGCCGTAGATGCGAATCGTGCCGGCATAGCCCTTTTCCTGCATGATGTCGCGCAGCATCAGCCCCGCGGCAATCGCGCCCACGCCGAGCAGGTGGTGGCCGCAGCCCTGCCCCATGTCCGTCTTCGCGCCCGGCTCGGGCGTCTCGACGGTGCAGTCGGCCTTCTGACACAGGCCGTAGAGTGCATCGAACTCGCCGAGGATCGCAATGACGGGTTTGCCGCTGCCCCACGAGGCCATGTAGCCCGTGACCGTATCGGCGACGTTCGTCTGAACCTCAAAGCCCATTTTCTTCAAATACTCGATCTGGCTTCCGCTGCACTCGAACTCGCGGAAGCTCGGCTCCGGATGCTGCCACGCATAGTCGACCAGCCGCTCCAGATCGGCGCGATACTTTTCAAACATATCCTTTCCTCCTCGAACTGCATTGACAGGCGCGGACAGCCGGAGCCGCCCGCGCGAACTGAAAGTCTTTCGCCGCTCAGAAACCGAAATCGGCGTGCACCTTGAAGCACGCGACCTTGCGGCCTCCGACGTCCCTCAGCTCCGGCATTTCCGCGGCGCAGCGCTCCTGAGCGCACGGGCAGCGCATTCGGAACGGGCAGCCCGGCGGCGGATTCACCGGCGAGGGCAGCTCGCCCTGCAAAATCACCCGCTGGCGCGACTTGCCGATCACCGGATCCGGAATCGGGATCGCGCTGAGCAGCGCCTGCGTGTACGGGTGCATCGGATGGAAATAGAGGTCGTTGCTATCGCCGATCTCGACCAGATGCCCCAGATACATCACGCCGATGCGGTCGGAGATGTGCTTGACCATGCCGATGTCGTGCGCAATGAACAGGTAGGCGATGCCCATCTGGCGCTGGACGTGCTTCAGCAGATTGATGATCTGGGCCTGAATGGAGACGTCGAGCGCGGAAATCGGCTCATCGCAGATGATGAACTTCGGGCTGAGCGCGAGCGTCCGCGCGATGGAGATGCGCTGGCGCTGGCCGCCGGAGAACTCGTGCGGATAGCGGCGGATGTGGTCGGGCTTCAGCCCGACGGTATGCAGCAGCTCCACCGCGCGCGCATCGCGCTCGGCGCGCGTGGCGTAGATGTGGTGGACGTCCATCGGCTCGCGGATGATCTCGCCCACCGTCATGCGCGGGTTGAGCGAGGCGTAGGGATCCTGAAAGATCATCTGCACCTCGCGGCGGAACTTCCTGAGCGGCTCGCCCTTGAGCTTCGTGATGTCCTCCCCGCCGATGACGATCTGACCGCCGGTCGGCTTGTTGATCTTGACGATCGTGCGGCCGAGCGAGGACTTTCCGCAGCCGGATTCGCCGACCAGGCCGAGCGTCTCGCCCGGATAGATGTCAAACGACACGTCGTCCACGGCCTTGACAATCTGCTTCGGGGAAAACACGCCGCGCGTGACGTCAAAGTAGGTCTTTAAGTGCTTGATGCGGACATAGGGTTCCGTCACGGACGGTCACCTCCCCTCCCGCGCCGCGCAAGCTCGTTGAGCCAGCAGGCGCTGATGTGCGTCTCGGAAAGGCGCGTGGGCTCCGGCATGCGGAGCTTGCAGATCTTCATCGCCTTCTCGCAGCGGTCGACGAACGGACAGCCGGCGGGCGGCTTGAGCAGATCGGGCGGCGAGCCGGGAATCGGCACCAGATCCTGATCGTCCTCCTCCGGGTTGTTGATGCAGGCCAGCAGGCCCTTCGTGTAGGGATGGTTCGGCTGATAGAAGATCTCCTTGTCGGTGCCGGTCTCGACGACCTTGCCGCCGTACATGATGTTGATTCGGTCGCACATGCTGGCCACGACGCCCAGATCGTGCGTAATCATGATCGTGGAGGAACCGGCCTTGCGCGAAAGGTCGCGGATCAACTCGAGGATCTGCGCCTGGATCGTGACGTCCAACGCCGTGGTCGGCTCGTCGGCGATGATGAGCTTGGGGTTGTTCGCGAGCGCGATGGCGATGATGATGCGCTGGCGCATGCCGCCGGAGAACTCGTGCGGATACTGCCGGATGCGCTTCTCCGGCGAGGGAATGCCCACCTGCCGCATCAGCTCCAGCGCGCGCTGGCGCGCCTCGGCGTGGCTGAGCTTCGTGTGGTTGAGAATCGGCTCGACGAGCTGCTTTTCGATGGTCAGCACGGGGTTCAAAAACGTCATCGGATCCTGAAAGATCATCGAAAGCGTCTTGCCGCGGATAGCGCACATCGCGCGGTTGTACGCCTTGGCGGTCGGAAATGCGCCTCGGCTGATGTTCTGGCCGTCGAAGATGACCTCGCCGCCGGTCACGCGGCCGTTCTCGGCCAGCAGGCCCATCACCGCGTACATCGTGACCGACTTGCCCGAGCCGGATTCGCCGACGATGCCCAGGATCTCACCCGGGACAAGCGAAAAGCTGACGTCCCGCACGGCGTGAACCGTGCCCTGATCGGTGGAGAAGTCCACCGTCAGGTGCTTGACTTCCAATAGGTTTTTGCTCTCCTGCACGGCGATCACCTCTCTCTCGGATCGAGCGCTTCGCTCAGGCCGTCGCCAATGAAGTGCAGGCTCAGCATGGTCAGGCAGATTGCCGCCACGGGCCAGACCATCTGCATCGGATACAGCATCAGCTGCGAGCGCGCGTCGTTGGCCATGGTGCCCCAGCTCGCCATCGGAATGCTGATTCCAATGCCGACGAAGGCGAGGAACGCCTCGGTGAAGATCGCGTTGGGCACCATCAGCGTGGTGTTGACGATGATCGGCCCCATGCAGTTGATCACCAGGTGCTTAAACAGAATGTGCTTGCGGCTGGCGCCGATGACGTAGGCCGCCTGCGCGAATTCCTGCTCCTTGAGCGAGAGCACCTGCGCGCGCACCTGGCGCGCCATGCCGACCCAGCTGGAAATGCTGATCGCCAGCAGCACCGAGAAGATGTTCGAGCCGAACACGAGCATGATCAGTATGACGTACAACAGCGTCGGCACGGAATAGAGGATGTCAACGATGCGCATCAGCACCAGATCGACCTTTCCGCCGATGTAGCCGCAGATGCCGCCGTAGGTGACGCCGATGATGAGGTTCAGAATTGCCGCCGCAAACCCGACGGACAGCGAGATGCGCGCGCCGTACATCACGCGCACGAGGATGTCGCGGCCGAAGCGGTCCGTGCCGAACGGATGCTGCCACGAGGAGCCGGCGTTGCGCATCGTCAGATCCTGGCCGTCGTAGGTGTACGGCGAGACGATCGGCACCACGATGGCCGCCAGGATCATCAGCGCGATGAACACGAGGCTGACCAGCGCCAGCTTGTTCTTGCGAAAGCGCGACCACGCGTCCTGAAAATAGGTCTTGCTCTCCATCGCGACGAATTCGCTGTTCTTCTCGCTGTCGTCGAGCGTCTCGAACAGCTCGCCGGGGATCTCCTCCGGCGAGAGCGCGTCGACGTTCAGCGGGGAATTCGCGCGGTTCATCTTTTCTTCCATATTGATTCTGCGCTCCTTTCTCACTTCAGCCGAATGCGCGGATCCATCGCGGCCGTAATCAGGTCGGTCACGATGTTGGCGATGATGATGAACGAACCATAGAAGATCGTCAGCGCCATGATGAGCGTGTAGTCGCGGTTGGAAACGCTGTTGACGAACTCGGCGCCGATGCCCGGCACGGAGAACAGCGTCTCAACCACGAACGAACCGGTCAGCAGCGTGGCGATCAGCGGGCCGGCGTAGGTGATCACCGGAACCAGCGCGTTTTTCAGCGCGTGACGGATGATGACCTTCAGCTCCGAGGTGCCCTTGCTGCGCGCGAGCACCATGTAATCCTGCCGCATGACTTCCATCAGGCTCGTGCGCACGAGGCGGGTAATCATCGCGATCGGCGAGAGCGCCAGCGCGATGCTCGGCATGATGTAGTGCTGCCATGAGCTGAGGCCGACGATCGGCAGCCAGCCCAGCAGCACGCCGAACACCAGCATCATCAAAAGCGCCAGCAGAAAGCTCGGCACGCTGACGCCGATGGTCGACAGAAACGCCACCGCGCCGCTGACCCACTTCTGCTTGGAAAATGCCGCCGCCGTGCCCAGAAACACGCCGACCGACAGCGCGATGCAGAAGGCGACGATGCCCAGCGAGGCCGTCGCGGGCAACCCGGTCAGTATGATGTCGACGACATCCCTGCCCCTGCGGTTGAGCGACGTGCCAAAATCGCCGTGCAGCACGTTTTTCAGATAGGTGGCGAACTGCGTCGTCAGCGGCTGATCCAGGCCGTAGCTCTCAATCAGCGTCTCGCGCACGGACGCCGGAAGCCGGCTGGTCTCCCCCGCGAACGGGGAGCCGGGGATGATGTGCATCATGAAAAACGTGATGGTCGCGAGCGCAAATAGCGTGACCACGCCGATCAGCGCGCGCTTGACGATGTACTTTGCCACGGGATCACCTTGCCTTCGTCACTTGAGATACTTGTCAAACCAGTTCATGATCTCGGTCAGCCGGCGGATGCGGTGCCGCGGCTTCCCGGAGCGCGAGAGCGAATGGTTCTCGCCCTCAAAGAGGCACATTCTCGACGGCACGCCGAAGTACTTCATCGCCGAGAACATCTCCACACCCTGGTCGAGCGTGCAGTTGTAGTCCTCCAGCGAGTGGATGAACAGAATCGGCGTCTTCGCGTTGCACGCATACTTCAGCGGCGACTGCTCCCACATCTTCTCCATGTCCGTCCACGGCGTGCCGCCCGTCTCGTTGGCGTCGAACGTAAAGCCGATTTCGCTGGCACCGAAGTCCGCCACCCAGTTGGAAATGGAGCGCTGCGAGGCAATGGCCGCGAACCGGTCGGTATGGCCCTCGATCCAGTTGCACATAAACCCGCCATAGGAGCCGCCGGTTGCGGCGATGCGCGCCGGATCGATCTGCGGCACGAGCGCCAGCACATGGTCGGTAAACTCCATCAGATCCCGATAGTCAATCGTGCCATAGCGGCCGCGCAGGTCGGCGAACGCCTCGCCATAGCCATCGCTGCCGCGCGGGTTGCAGAAGAACACATAGTATCCCGCGCCGGCCAGCGCCTGCATCTCGTGATAGAACGCCGTGCCGTAGGCGCAGCGGGGACCGCCGTGGATCTCGAGCACGCCCGGATACTTCTTGCTGGGGTCAACGTCCTGCGGCTCGAGCAGCCAGCCGTCGATCTGCACGCCGTCGGAGTCGGTAAACGGAATGTACTTTGCTTGGGCGACGTAGTGCTCCTTCAGGAAGGCGTCGTTGATCGCCGCCGCACAGCTGCGCGCGCCGCCCGCACAGACGTACACCTCGCCCAGCCGGTTGGCCTCGTGGCCGACGAACGCGATTCGATCTCCGTTCGCGTCGAACGCGCGGATGCAGCCTTCAAACGCCACGGCCTTCTCAAGCGCGTTCTGCGCAGTCAGGCGGTAGATCTCGGCGCGGTCCGCGCGCTGGCCGATGAAATAGATGTCCGCGCCAACCGCCTTCGCGATCTGACCGCCGCCGTAGGAGCAGTCGAACAGCACGTTCGGGCCGATCGAGAAGTCCATCTTCTGCGCAAGGGTCAGCGCCTTGGAAGCCAAACCGCAGCGATAGAGGTCGTGCAGCTGGCCCAGACCCCACTCGTCGAGCGTGCTCAGCGCCAGAACCGCGCTCTCACCCGCCAGCAGGCCGAGATCGACGCTGTATTTGCCCGGCTCGACCAGATCGACCGTCTCGCCCGTCGCGAGATCGCAGAGCTTGACCTCGCCGAACAGGCTCGATTTCTCCTGATAGTCGCAGCCGTAGTACAGCACGCGGCCGCCATCGCAGTCAAACCCGCGGACGTTGAAGAACTCGCCCGTCAGCTTCTCAAGCGAGCCGTCCCCCGAGTCAAAGACAAACAGCGCGCTGCGCAGGCGGGAGATATAGCCGCGGCCATTCGACCAGAACGGCAGCTCTTCGAGCACATGGTAGTCCTTCTCATCGCCCCGCAGCGTCTCGTCCATGTCCTCCGGCGGCTCGTTTAAGTCGACCACGGCATTGACTAGATACTTGCCATCGCCGAGTGGGCGGATGGCCGCGACGTTCAGCGGAACCTCGAACGCCTTGCGCGCCTCGCCGCCGTCGACCGGGAGCCGGTAAAAGCAGGTCTTCTTCCGGAACTTCTCCGGCTTGTCCGCCTCGCTGCGCTCAGTGGCGAACAGCAGCGTCCGGCCGTCCTCCCAGACAAAATCGGCCTCCATGCCGGAGAAGGTCAGCTGGCGCGAGGCGCCCGTCGCGTTGTCCAGCAAACAGAGCCACGATTCATAGCGGTTTTCCCTTTCATTCTGCTTGGAGACGACGTAGGCCGTATGCGCGCCGTCGGGACTCATCAGAGGATTGCTCGGGAACTGGATCTCCATCAAATCGCGAATTTCAATATTCTTCATAAATTGCTCCTACGCTCAAGCCCGGGGAATGCATACACATTCCCCGGACCCAACTGTCTGTATTTTTGTGCGCTGAAATCCCGGCTTATTCCGCAAAGACCACCTGGCTGAAATCGGGCGTGCCGCCCAGCGAGCGATAGCCGCTGATGCCGCTCTGCACGAGCACCGGCGAGGTGTAATCGAACAGCGGAATCACATAGACGTTCTCGTCGCAGAGGTAGTCTTCCACCGCATGCACCGCCGTGTAATACTCGGTGCGGTCGACGATCATCTTCGCCTCAGCGACCATCTCGTCGTACGTCGGGTCGTCAACGGCCGCGGTCACCTGATGGGAGGACGTCCAGATGTCGAGGAACTCC
The DNA here is from genome assembly GCA_018716805.1 of Candidatus Faecivicinus avistercoris. Lineage (GTDB taxonomy): Bacteria > Bacillota > Clostridia > Christensenellales > Aristaeellaceae > Faecivicinus > Faecivicinus avistercoris. The sequence goes on from DVJL01000061.1 coordinate 24,357, forward strand.
ATCGCATCGTTGGAGGTGACGTAGCCGTAGCGGCAGATTTCAAACTGGCCCTGATCGCACTGATCGTAGAACACGCCGGCCTCAACCGCATCGAACGTCACATCGACGCCGATGGCCTGCCACATGGACTGCAGCATGGTCGCCACGTCGGCATGAATGCCGTTGTTGGAATACTTGTAGGTGATCTGGAGCGGATTGCTCTCGTCATATCCCGCTTCGGCCAGCAGCTGCATCGCCTGCTCGGGGTCATAGGTCAGCGTATAGCCGTCCGCGTCGCCCTCCTCGCGGAAGTCGCCCGAGATGCCGCTCAGGCCGCGCGGCACATAGCCGTTCAGCACGCGGTAGAAGTCCGTGCCGCCGAGCACTTCGACCAGCGCGTCCTTGTCGATGGCCAGCGCAAGCGCGCGGCGGACGTTGGCGTCCTTTGCCCACTCCGGGCCGGTCTCGCCGGAATTGATGGCGAGGAAGTAGTTCGAGGACTGCGGCATGATCCACAGGTTCTCCGTGCCGCTGTACATCGAGGCCGACTCGGTGCCGGGCGACATCGCGACGTCCACCTCGCCGGTCTGGAAGGCGTAGGTCTGGGAGGCCGGATCGGTCATGACGATGAAGTTGATCGTGTCGAGCGTCACGCTGTCCGCATTGACGTAGGTCTCGGACTTCTGCAGCGTCGCGCCCTCGTTTTCGTTGCACTCGACCAGCGTGTAGGCGCCGCAGGTCGGATAGCCGCTCTCATAGGCCCACATGGAGTCGTGCTGCACGGCGAAGTCCTCGCGCACCGGCAGCCAGCAGTTGCTGCACATCAGGCCGGTCAGATAAGCGCAGGGTGTGCTCAGCGTCAGCTGGAGCGTGTAGTCGTCCAGCGCCGCGACGCCGACATCGCTGTGATCCTCGACGGTGCAGTCAAAGCTCTCCCCCGCCTCCATCGCGCGCTGGTTGTACTCGGCCGCGCCGGCGATGTAGGTCACCATGTTGTTCACGCCATAGGCGTTGTCGGGACCATAGGACAGCGCGCGCAGATAGGCGTATTCAAAGTCGTGCGCCGTGACCGGAACGCCATCGCTCCACACCGCGTCCTCCACCATGTGGAAGGTGTAAGTCAGGCCGTCCTCGGAGACTTCGTAGGTATCGCACAGCAGGTTGACGACGTTGTTATCGGAGTCCTTGACAAACATGCCGGCGTAAATGTGCTGGAGCACATAGGCGTTGACCGTCTCCGTGTTCATCGCCGGATCCAGCGTCGTAAACTGAGAGCCAATGGCCACGTTCAGTGCCGTCGCGGAATCTCCTTCCGCAAACGCGCCCAGCGCGCTCATGGCCAGAATCAGGCACACGAGAAAAGCAACGATCTTTTTCATCTTCATCGCAGCGGCCTCCCATTTGATTTTCTCCACACAATCGCGTATATCCATTCAGTCATATGAATACATATGCGCGATCAGGAATAAATCTATTATAATTATGCACCGTCGGATTGTCAATCAATTTGCGTGAACTGTTCGTTAACTTTTGAACTTTTTCGCCAGAAATCGCACTCGACACTTCCCACCGAGCACATATTTCCCAAATTTTGCAGAATTCTCCTCTCTGCCCTGCAAAGGTGCTTCGCGCAGGATGAATATTGTTTGAAATATTCATTCAAATATGCAGCAGGAAAATTCATCCTCTCCGACCTCTGCCGGCATCACGCGCCCGGCAGAGTGCGCGAAAGCCATTCCCGCAGGCGGCACATCTGCCCCTCCGTATGAAAATAGTGTCCCGCACCGGGCACGACCTCGAGCACGCATCCAAACCGATCTGCAAACGCGCGGATGGATCCGACGCCCGAAACATCGTCTTGTTCTCCGCAGAGAATATCCGTCCGAACCGGCCAATCCTGAACGGGATTCGCGCGCAGAAAGCGATAGTCTTCCCAATAGATCGTCTGACCGATGGGCGTCGGCACGGCTCGCCTCTCCTCAAGCTCCGCCTCCGAAACGCCAAACGCGGCCATCATGCCGCGCGTCAAGCCGAGCATGTCGGTCACGGGCGACAGGAACCATGCGCGGTCGAGAAGTTCGCCGCAGCCAAGCAGCGCAAAGCTCGCGCCCATGCTGACGCCAAAGAGGGCGACGCGCGTCCACCGTTCCCGGGCAAACCGCACGATGCCCGCCAGCTCGGAAACGCACTCCGCAAACCGGCACAGCGCCGGATCGCCCTTTCGTGTCCCGTGCTCGGGCAGGTCGTAGCTCAGTACCTGCCAGCCGCGCACACAGGCGATTTCCGCGAGCGCCTCGATCGGCCGGTCCTCGCGGTTGGACTGATTTCC
>DVJL01000062.1 GCA_018716805.1 Candidatus Faecivicinus avistercoris
CGAAGTCCCGGTGCCGCTCGCCGGTGCGGCGCTCGCGCCGGGGCATGGCGATGTCGAGGTTGGTGTGCTCGAGGCCGAGCACGCCGAAGCTCGCGCCCTTTTCGACCACTGTGCCGTGCGCCGAGAGCACCTCGCGCAGCGCCTGCGGCGAAATGCCGTAGACCTCGACGTCGATGTCCTTGCAGCCGACGCCCATCAGGCCGTCGCGCACGATGCCGCCGACGAAATAGGCGCGCCCGCCGAGCCGCGCAATGTCCTGCGCGATTGCGCGCGCCAGTTCCAGATCCCTCGAGCCGTCCATCTGTTTCCCTCCTCCGCCCATCATCGGCGCTCAGTTTTCCTCAAGCATTATAGCACGCTCCGCCGGATATGGCAAGGCGGAGGAGCGGCCTGCACAGCCCATCCCCTCCGCCCTTTGCCGGACGCCTATCCCGCTCCGCCTGAAGCGGAGCCCGCCCGTCAGCCGAGCAGCGCGCGCACCTGCTCTGCGAGGGCGTGGCCCAGCGCGCGGTGCGACGGCGGATCCATGTGCACGCCGTCCGTCTCCGAGGGAGACGCCACCGACGCCGCATCGAAGAACGCCGCGCCGTGCGCCTCGGCGATGTGGCGGTAATACATGGCAAACTTCCGGCTCTCCCCCACGCCGTTGCGCAGCGTGCCGAAGGGATCGCCTTCGACCACCGGATGCAGCTCGATCGGCGAGACGAGCAGCACCTTCACGCCGTTCGGGAAGACGGGGCTGCTCTCCTTGCGCGCCTGAACCATGTTGGCCAGGTCGATCAGCCGCTCCGCACCCTTGGCGGCGCCATAGCCGTCGGTGAACTTCAGGTCGTTCGTGCCGATCATCAGCACGAGCAGATCCAGCGGCTTCTGCGCCACCAGCGCGATCGGCAGCGCCTCTGCGCCCAGCCGCCACGGGCTCCACGGATCCTCATAGACGGACGTGCGCGCATTCTGGCCGTCCTCGATCACGCGGTAATCCGCGCCCAGTTCCGCCTGCAGGACGCCCGTCCAGCGCGTGTCGAGGTCAAAGCGCGCACCGGTGCCGGGCGCATAGCCCCATGTGTTGGAATCGCCAAAGCAAAGTATGTTTTTCATTTTGAATAACCTCCGCCGCCCTCGCGGGCACATTTGTATTCCAATGAAAATTATACCGCGCCGCGCGTCAAACCGCAAGCGCCTGCGCAAAATTCCGCCGCAACTTTTCCACGCCGCGATTGACAGCCCGGCGTCAAAACGCCTATACTGGAACAAAACGGACGATCAGAAAGGAAACCCACGATGCGCAAGGATGGATTTTACGTACAGCTGCACCTGCACACCTCGGAGACGAGCCGCTGCGGCGTCTCCCCGGCGGCGGAGATGGCGCAGGCCTGCAAGGCGGCGGGCTATGACCTGATCGCGGTCACCGACCACTTTTTCAATGCAAACATCGGCTGCAGCCCGAGGCTGCCATGGCGCGAGCGCGTGGACTATCTGTTTCGGGGATACTATGCCGCCAAGGCGGTCGGCGACCGAATCGGCCTCGAGGTCATCCGCGGATGGGAGACGTACACGGACGGGCCGGAGCTGCTGACCTACGGGCTGGACGAATCGTTTCTGCTGGACAATCCCGACATCGCCGAAGCGCCCTATGCGGAGTACATCCGCCGCGTGACCGAGGCCGGCGGACTGATCGTGCACGCGCATCCCTACCGGCGGGCGTGGTACATCCCGGACTTCAAGCCGGATCCGGATTCAGTGGAGGCCTACGAGGTCTACAACCACCAGAACCAGTCGCCGGCGTTCAACCGGCGCGCGCTGGAGGAGGCGGAGTCGCACGGCCTGCTCAAGCTGGCCGGCTCCGACGCCCATCACGCCGAGGACGTTCGCGGCGGGGCGATGCGCTTTTCCCGCCCTGTGCACTCCATGGCCGAGATCTTTCAGGCGCTGCGCGAGGGCGACGGCGAGATCATCGAAACGCTGGACTGAAGCTGGACGGCCTGCGCGCCGCCGTGGCGATCGTGATGCAAAAGGTGTTCGCTCCCCATGGGATTGGACAAGCTGGCCGGGCGGGCCCTCGCGGCTCCGTCCGGCTCCTTTTTGCCCGAAGGCTTACAAAAATGTAAGTCTGGCGGCCAAAATGTAAGCCAAAGAAATGGAACGGCGGGTTTGGATCCAGTATAATGGTGCCATCAACCGCAAGGGAGGACACACCATGTCGATTCTCGAAGTCAAAAATGTTAAAAAGACCTATTCCACCCGCTTCGGCGGCGTGCAGGTTCATGCGCTGACCGACGTCAGCTTTTCCGTCGAGCGCGGCGAATACGTCGCCATCATGGGCGAATCGGGCAGCGGCAAGACGACGCTGCTCAACATCCTGGCGGCGCTCGACCGCCCGACCAGCGGCGAGGTGCTGCTCAACGGCAGCCCGCTCTCCTCCATCGGCGAGCGCGAGATGGCCGCCTTCCGGCGCGAAAACCTGGGCTTCGTATTTCAGGATTTCAACCTGCTGGACACCTTCTCGATCAAGGACAACATCCTGCTGCCGCTGGTGCTGAGCCACAAGCAGTATCCGGAGATGAACCGCCGGCTGACGCCGATCGCGAAGCGGCTGGGCATCTCGGACATCCTGTACAAATACCCCTACGAGATCTCGGGCGGGCAGAAGCAGCGCGCCGCCGTCGCCCGCGCGCTGATCACCGAGCCGCAGCTGATCCTGGCCGACGAGCCGACCGGCGCGCTCGATTCCCGCGCGACCGACCAGCTGCTGCGCATCTTCAACGACATCAACGCCGCCGGCCAGACGATCCTGATGGTCACCCACTCCACCCGCGCCGCCAGCCACGCTTCGCGCGTGCTGTTCATCAAGGACGGGCAGGTCTACCACCAGCTCTACCGCGGCGAGCTGAGCGTGGCCGACATGTTCCAGCGGATCTCCGACACGCTGACGATGATCGCGACGGGTGGTGTGCGCAATGCGTAAGTTCTTCTATCTGCGCCTCGCGCTGTCCAACATCCGGCGCAACCGGAAGTTCTACTTTCCCTACCTGCTGGCCTGCACGTTCACCATCGCCATGTTCTACATCGTCTGCGCGATTTCGGTGGGCCACACGCTCGACAGCGTCAAGGGCGCGGCGACGCTCAAGTCCTACACGATTGTCGGCGCGTTCGTCGTCGCGATCTTCGCCACGATCTTCCTGTTCTACACCAACAGCTTCCTGACCAAGCGCCGCCGGCACGAGTTCGGCCTGTACAACATCCTCGGCATGGAGCGCCGCCACATCGCGCGCATGATGCTGGATGAATCGCTGTTCATCGCGCTCGTGACGATGGCGGCCGGCATCGCGCTCGGGCTGGGTCTGTCCAAGCTGGTCGCGCTGGTGGCGATCAAGCTGGTTCGCGGACAGGCGGAATTCGGAATGGAATTCGTGCCAACCGCGGCGGAGGCCACGCTGATCGTGTTTGCCATCATCTATGCGCTATCCTATTTTGTCGAACTGAGGCGCATGTCGCGGTCGAGCGCGATCGAGCTGCTCAAGAGCGCCTCGCAGGGCGAGCGCGAGCCCAAGACGCGCTGGCTGATGGCGCTGATCGGCGCCCTCTGCCTGGGCGGCGGCTACTGGATCTCCATCAGCACGCAAAACGTGCTTCAGGCGTTCACGCTGTTCTTTCTGGCCGTCACCCTCGTCATCATCGGCACCTATCTGCTGTTCATCGCCGGCAGCATCGCGGTGCTCAAAATGCTGCGCGCAAACCGCCGCTACTACTACAAGCCAAACCACTTCATTTCCGTCTCCGGCATGATCTACCGCATGAAGCAGAACGCCTCCGGCCTGGCGACGATCTGCATTCTCTCCACGATGGTGCTGGTCATGGCCTCCTCGACCGTGTCGCTCGCCATCGGCACCGAGGACACCATCGCAAAGGTCTACTCCCACGAGATCCAGTTTGAAGACCGCGGATTGATCGAGGACACCGACGCGCGCGGCCGCGAGGTCATCGAGACCGCCCTCGCCCGCCACGGCGTCGAGCCGGAGAACTACGTCAGCTTCCGCACGATCAGCTTTACCGCCGGGCGCGAGGGCAACACGTTCGTGTTCGACGATTCCGATTCCGCCTTCTACGATGGCAAAATGGCGGCCATCGCGGTCATTCCCTACGAGGACTACCTCGCCCTCGCGCCGGATTCAGATCTGCCCATGCCCGGCGCCGACGAGGTGCTGGTGTACGGCAGCGTCCCCGACGGCGAAACCGTCAACCTCGACGGCCTCTCGATGCGCATCGCCGGCCGGATCGATTCGTTCCCCTACCTGTCCACGGGCGTCGCGTTCACCGAACCGGTCGTGTTCGTCGTGCGCGACATGCAGGTGGTCGAGCGGATCGACGCCATGCAGGAAGAAGCCTATGGAAACGCCGCCTCCGAGCTCGCCCGCGTGTTCGCGTTTGACATTCCGCTCAGCGATGCGGAGCTGGCCGCCGCCGGCGACGACGTCATCGCCGCGCTGCGCGACGCCTACGACCACTCCTACACCACCGCGCGCTACACGGGCCGGCAGTCGTACTACGCCATGAACGGCGGGCTGATGTTCCTGGGAATCTTCCTCGGGCTGCTGTTCGTGATGGCGATGGTGCTGATGATGTACTACCGGCAGATCTCCGAGGGCTACGACGACCGCACGCGCTATGCGATCATGCGCAACGTCGGCCTGGACGACCGCGAGATCCGCCGCAGCATCAACAGCCAGGTGCTCACGGTGTTCTTCCTGCCGCTGATCGTCGCCTGCATCCACACGGGCATGGCATTCTTCATCGTCCAGCGGGTGATGCTGGTATTTGGCCTGACGGACGTGTCGCTGCTGCTGATCTGCACCGGAGCGACGATGCTCTTCTTCTCCATCTTCTACGTCATCACCTATCTGGTCACCGCCAACGTCTACTACCGCATCGTCAGCGGGGCCTCGACCCACTGACCTTCGGAATACGCCGCCTCCGGTCCCCAACAGAGAGGGCCGGAGGCGCGGAATCCCCGCTGCGATTCCGGCCGGCGCGCCGCGCCGAAGGGGTTCGCCATGCGGCGCGTCCGGCCGTTTACGATAGATACTCCTCCATCCCATTGTCCATGCGGCGCGCGTTTTCCCCGCGCGCCGCACTTTTGCAGATACCGAAAAAAGCGTCGCCCATTCATCACCGATTCGGTCGCCAAAGAAATTTAGCATTCAGCGAAACCATTCCATGACAACGGGGCCGCTTTGCCAATTCGCAAAGCGGCCCCGTTCACAGTGGGCGGCGGACAGCCCGCCTGCACAGGTCGCCGGAAAACCGGCCTCCTGCGCCGGAACAAAATCCCGCACGGCCTTCGCCGCTGCGGCATTTTGCACAGATGGACTCACTTCTTCGCCAGATACTTGCGCATATCGATGGCGCACGCGACGAGAATGACGAGGCCCTTGATGATGTAGGTCGTGTTTCCGGAGATGCCCAGGAAGGTCATGCCGGAGATGATGAGCTGCATCATGAACACGCCCAGGATGACGCCGCTGATCTTGCCGATGCCGCCGACGAACGAAACGCCGCCGATGACGCACGCCGCAATGGCGTCCAGCTCATAGTTCAAACCCAGCGAACCGGTCGACGCGCCCAGACGCGCGGCCTCGACGAAGCCGGTGTAGCCGTACATCGCGCCCGCCAGCGCAAACACGCCGATGATCGTCAGCGTCACGTTGACGCCCGATACGCGCGCGGCGTCCTCATTGGAGCCGACGGCGAACATATTCTTGCCGAAGGCCGTCTTGTTCCAGATGAACCACATCACGATCGTGACGATAACCGCCAGAAGCACATAGACCGGCACTTGTACATAGGTCGGCGTTGGCGAGGTCTGGACGCGGAACAGCGTCCGGGTGACGAGATTCGTGGTGTAGCTCGGGTCGAGGTTGGAGATCTGCGATGCGTTGGAGAGCGTCAGATACGTTCCGTAGGTAATCAGCTGCGTCGACAGCGTCACGATGAACGGATGCAGCTTGAACTTCGATACGCAGAAGCCGTTGATCAGGCCGATCAGCGCGCCCAGCGCCATCGTCAGGATGAGCACCAGCACGACATTCTGCGTGCCCATATTTTCGAGGAACTTTCCGACGATTCCCGTGCGCTGGAGGAAGATCGCCGAAACGAAAGCCGTCAGGCCGACGACGCGGCCCGCAGAAAGGTCTGTACCCGTGAGGATGATCGCGCCGGCGATGCCCAACGCCATCGGAAGCCTCGACGCTGTCAGCGAGATAATGTTGACGATCGACGCCCAGCCGAGAAACGTCGGCCGCTGCGTCTGGATATAGATCACCGCAAGGATGATAATGACGATCATTGCGTGATCCAGCAACCAGTTTCCTACACGCCGAACCTGAGCGTGGCCCTTTGCCTTTTCCATATGTCCGTCCTCCTCAAGCGTTATGCGTACTTCGCCGCGAGCGTCATGATCTGTTCCTGCGTGGCGGTCGATGCGTCGACCTCGCCGGCCAGACGGCCGCCCGACATCACCAGTATCCGGTTGCAAATGCCCAGCAGTTCCGGCATTTCCGAGGAGACCATGATGACTGCCTTGCCTTCCTTGACCATGTTCTGAATCAGCTGATAGATCTCGTACTTTGCGCCGACGTCAATGCCGCGCGTCGGCTCATCGAGCAGCAGCACGTCCGGCTGGGTCAGCATCCAGCGGCCAAAGATGACCTTCTGCTGGTTGCCGCCGGACAGCGACTGAATCTTTGTCATCTGGCTCGGCGTCTTGATTCGCATGGCGTTGATCGACCAATCCGTCGCCTTGGCCATCTTTCGCTTGGAAAGAATGAATTTGCCCACGGTATAGCGCTTCAAGCTGGCGATGACGGTGTTTTCGCGAATGGTCAGTATGCCGAAAATGCCCGTCGCACGGCGCTCTTCGGTCAGCAGCGCCAAGCCATGGGAAATCGCCTCGCGCGGCGAGCGGTTTTTGATCACCTTGCCGTCCTTCTCGATCGTGCCGCCGTCGCGCGTCGCCTCGCCGAAAATCGTTTCCAGCAGCTCCGTGCGCCCCGAGCCATCCAACCCGGCCACGCCGAGGATCTCGCCGCGCTTGAGCTGGAAGGAGACATCGCGCAGACGCGAATACATGCCGCTGATGCCCTTCACATCCAGGACGACCTCGTCGGAAACGACGTTGTCCTTCGGCGGGAAGCGATCCGTCAGCTCGCGGCCGACCATCAGGCGGATGATTTCCTCCATCGTCAATTCGCTCGCCGGCTTGGTCGCCACCCACCGGCCGTCGCGCATGATCGTCACCTCGTCGCTGATGCGCAGGATCTCCTCCATCTTGTGGGAGATGTAGATGATCGCGCAGCCGCGCTTCTTGAGCATGTCGATGATGCGGAACAGATGCTCGACCTCCGTCTCCGTCAGGGACGACGTCGGTTCATCGAACACCAGCACGCGCGCATTGAACGAAACCGCCTTCGCAATTTCGACCATCTGCCGCTGCGAAACCGGCATCGTGCTCATTCGCCTGCGCGGATCGATGTTGATGTCCAGTTCGTCGAACACCTCTTTCGTCTGCGCGTACATCTTCCGCTCCGAAATGAAGGGGTTGCACTTGCCCTGCCGGGGATAGCGCCCCAGCCAGATGTTGTCCATGACGTTGCGCTTCAGCGCCTGGTTCAGTTCCTGGTGCACCATGGCGACCCCGTGATCCAGCGCATCGCGCGAATTCTTAAAATCGACCTCGGTGCCATCCAGATAAATGTGCCCTTCATCCTTCTTGTACATTCCAAACAGGCATTTCATCAGCGTGGACTTGCCCGCTCCATTCTCGCCCATCAGGGCGTGCACGGTGCCCGCGCGAACGGTCAGCGACACGTTGTCCAATGCCTTTACGCCTGGAAATTCCTTGCTGATGCCCTCCATGCGCAAAAGCGCCGATCCGCTTTGCTGCATCCTTCTGCCTCCTCTGCGCATTGTTGAGGGCGCGGCCTACGTTGCCGCATGGCCGCGCCCCTACGTTCTGTCGCTCAAAGAGCGATCCGCTCTGGCTTATTCGCCGGTGTAGACGCTGTACGGAATGGCAACCTTCCAATCGCCTTCCAGCACATACGCCTCGTTCAGGTTCTCGAACATCTCCGCGCCGGAGAGCATGTTGGAGGCGATCGTCGAGATGGCGTCCGCCATGCCTTCCGCATCCTGCGCGATCGTGCCGGTCATCTGGCCCGCAGCGATGAGTTCCTTGGCGGTATCGGTCGCGTCCACGCCGAAGACCGGGATGGTCGTGCTCTCGCCGTCGCCGAGGTTGTAGCCGCCATTCTGCAGCGCCATCACCGCGCCGTAGGCCATGTCGTCGTTGTTCGCGATGACCAGCTCAACCATGTTGCCGTTGGCCTCGTTGTACTGAGCCATGATCGTGGTCATGTACTCGAAAGAAGCGGTGTTCGACCAGGTGCCGTTCTGGTCGACCAGATAGCCCGCCTCATTGGAGGCATCGTAGAAGGAGAGTTCCGGATGGCCAGCCGCAACGAGCGCCTCATTGGCGTACTGCACGCTGTACTCCGTGCGCGCGATGGCCTCCTGATTCGACTCGTCACCCTTGAACATGACATAGGAGATCACGCCGTCGCCGTTGAGATCCACCGCGTCGTAGTTCTCAACCAGGTACTCGCCGATCATCTGGCCCTGCATGATGCCCGCCTCTTCATAGTTCGTGCCGACGAAGACGCAGTTGTCGTAGCTCTCGACGATCTCCTGGCTGACGGAACGGTTGAAGAAGATCAGCGGAATGCCCGCCGCGGACGCCATGTCCACGATGTTCTGCGTAATGCCGTCCGCGCCCGTTTCACACTGGTTCACGATCAGAATCGATGCGCCGGAAGCCACTGCGGAGGAAATCTGGTCGGTCTGAGTGGTCTGAGTGGCGTTCGCGTCCTGATCGACGTAGGTGATGCCCGCCGTCTCAAGCGCCGAATCCAACGCCTCGCGAACGCTGGAAAGATAGACGTCCGAGAACGTGTACCAGAAGACATACGCGTCGCCGGTGCTCTCCGCCATCGCTGGCATCGCGCACGCAATCATCATTACAGCCATCACAAGTGCAAGCAGCTTTTTCATGAGAATACGCTCCTTATTTGAAAATCTTGACTGACGCTACTCAGCCAGATAGCGTAAGTATACCAGACGCAGCGTCCAAAGTCAACCATTTTCTTCCAATTTGCGTGAAATAAAACAAAATAAATGTCCAATCCGACGGCAGTTGTGGCATATGGCGGATCGTCAATGCGCAGAAAAGCCACAAATGTGTAAACGCCCGCGGCATGAATCCTTTGCCCTTCAATTCGCGCGCCGTCC
>DVJL01000005.1 GCA_018716805.1 Candidatus Faecivicinus avistercoris
AGAACATCGAATGTTTAGAGAAAGGGCCGCTTAGCGATACTTGTTTGGACAGGTGTGATCAGGTTTGGAATTCACTGCCAATTGGAAGCCGGTTTAAGTATTATCGATAAGCATACATTTATTGGAGGGGAAGCTTTTGAAAATTGTAGTCTTAGATGGATATACGGAGAATCCGGGCGATTTAACGTGGAATGGTTTTAGGACACTTGGTGAGCTGACCGTCTACGACAGGACTCCAGTGGACGATGACGCGGAGATCATTCGTCGCATCGGGAATGCAGAGGCTGTCTATACGAACAAGACGCCGATTCGTCGCACGGTTTTGGAACAAGCGCCAAATCTTAAGTTCCTCGGCGTGCTGGCGACGGGATACAACGTCGTAGACGTTCAAACGGCAGACGAACATGGAATATGCGTCACCAATATTCCAACCTATGGAACTGCGGCGGTTAGCCAGTTTGCCATTGCGTTGCTGTTGGAAATTTGCCTTCATATCGGACATCACAGCGATCAGGTTCACGCAGGACGCTGGAGTCAGTGCCCGGATTTTTGCTTCTGGGATTATCCATTGATCGAGTTGGCAGGAAAAACATTGGGGATTATCGGATTTGGCCGCATTGGCCAAGCGACGGGGCGCATTGCAAAAGCGCTGGGAATGAACGTAATTGCGTTCGACGCGGTGCAAAGCGATGCAGGTAGACAGATTGGCGAGTATGTAGACATCGAGGAATTGTATGCGCGATCAGATGTGGTCTCTCTGCATTGTCCGCTTTTCGAGCATACGAGGGAGATGATCTGTGCGGACTCCATTGGCAAAATGAAAGATGGCGTCATTCTTCTCAATAACAGTCGCGGACAACTCATCAATGAGCAGGATCTTGTTCGTGCGCTGGAATCCGGCAAGGTGCGTGCCGCCGGACTGGATGTCGTGTCCACAGAGCCGATTTCCGAAGATAATCCACTGTTGCGTGCGCCTAATTGTATCATTACGCCTCATATTAGCTGGGCATCTATAGAAAGCAGGCAACGCTTAATGCAAATTGCCATAGAGAATCTCAGGGCATACTTGGCGGGAAATCCAATCAATGTCGTTCATGCCGGGAATTATGCGTAACTCTTCAATAAGTGTCTGAGAAAGCTTGGTGGTGGAGAATATAACGGAATTATGGAGCTGTCAAGAAAAGTTTGGTCTTGAAATGCAAGGACTTTGTGCGGCAGCCGGTGTCAATGCTGCAGTCTATGATGCGGCGCTCGGGGATCCTCCCTGTACGCCATCGGCGGAAGACCGCCGGTGGCGGAGGATATGTGGCACAGGTTATAGCGGCGGATATGCCGAAACATTGCGATCTTCACTGCGTCCCGGTTTAGCATCGCGGTGTCCATTCGGTAGAGTTCCTCCTTCTTCAGCATGGCAAAGAAGATCTCCATTCAGGCATTGCCATAGCAGTGGCAAGCGCCGCTTATGCTTTTGAAGCGCGGCACGGAAGGTATGGTTCGTGAACGGACTTTCCCGATTGGAATGGACGATTGTGCTATCGGCATGGTTGATCAGCCATGTATTCTCCAGCGCTTGTTCGCACAGCTCCGCCTTCATGTTGTCGTCCCTGTAGAGCCCATGGATACTGCCGTCGAAGCAGTTCAACACTGTCGCCAGGCAAAGATTCTCGTCCCGATAGCCGATTTCTGTGATGCCTGTGAGAGATTTCTTGTTTGGGCTTGATTTTCTGCACTGGTCGGCATTTGGGGCGTGTGGCCAGTCGTTACCCCGATTTCCTTCGCCAACTTTAGCGCCTCTTGACGCTTTTCCGCTGTATTCCCATTTTGGACCCGTCTTTTCCTTGTGTTTGGGATTCAACTTTTATGATGCCACTCCAGTTTTTGTCAACGCTTTGAGCCGGAGAGCGAATTTGCTCTCCGGCTTTTTGCATGCCGGATCTGCCGATCATCGCGGCCATGCGACCGATCGTGCAAAAATCGTTTACAGGTGCCCGGGGGATGTGATATGCTGGTGCCGTGGAGGTGAGGGGCGTGAAGGTGGAGCTGAACATCGATCCCGACTGCCGCGAGCCGAGGGTCGTTGTATACGCGGATCGGATGACGCCCGAGGTGGAGGCACTGCTGCGCAGCCTGGCCGCGCCGCCGCCCGACGCCGTCGCCGCACAGACCGAGCGGGGCGTGGCGCTGCTGGCGGTGGAGGAGATTATTCGCGTCTATTCGGAGGGGCCGCGCGTGTATGCGCAGACGCCGGCGGGCGCGTTTGCCCTCAAGGCGCGGCTTTACGAGATGGAACGCAGGCTGGAAGGGCGCGGCTTCGTGCGCATTTCCGCATCCGAGCTGGTAAATGCGCGCATGATCGAGGGCATGGACTTCAGCCTGACGGGAACGATCCGGCTGTCGCTTCGCGGCGGAATCCAGACCTATGTTTCGCGCCGCCGGGTGGCGGAGATCAAAAAACTGTTTGATGTGAGGTGATTGCGATGTTGAAGCAGGCACTCCAGCGCGGATGTCTGAGTTATTGCATCTGTGTGACGGTGGCCGATTTCGCCGCGCTGATCGTCGTCCTCTGCGGCGGGCAGAGCACTGTCCCGGGCTTCGTCACTCGCGCTGGCGGCGAGATTGTGGCGGCCTTTTTACAGCCGCTGCTGATCGGGTGGATTGGGTTCGCGTTCGCGGCCGGGTCGGTGCTGTTTGAAATTGAGCGGTGGAGTTTTCTCCAGCAGGGGCTGGCGCATCTGGCAGTCACGCTGCCGGTATTCATCGCGGTGGAGTTTCTCTGCTTTGGGCTGTCCAACGTGCCCGCGCTGTTGAGCTTTGCGGCGAGCGCCGCGCTGTCTTACGCAGTGACGTGGTTTGCGCAATACCTCGTCTGGCGCGGCAAGGTGCGCAGGCTCGACGAGGAGATTCGGCGCAGAAACGCCGGTGGTCACGAAGAAGCGGGCGATCGGTGAAGATCACCTTTGGCAGAGAGTTGGACGAATGAGCCGGATTTTGGCTCTGCGGAGCATTCGCGTTCTTTGGAGCGCGAAGCGAGCAGCAAAGCCGTGGGCGCGCAGAACTCGAGCCGCAGACGGGCTGCGGTGCGTTCCGGAGCCGGGCGAGGGGGCAGAGGCGATCCGACGCGCCCCTCAAAGGATGGGAAAGGACGGCACCTCATGAATGCAGTTGAGATTTTGAACCTGACGCGCCGCTTTAGCGGGCGGACGGCGGTGGATGGCCTGACGCTGACGGTCGCCGAAGGCGAGACGCTCGCGCTGCTGGGCGTGAACGGCGCGGGCAAGACGACGGCGATTCGCGCGCTGTGCGGGCTGATCCCGGCCGATTCGGGCGAGATCCGGGTGATGGGACATCCGGCGGGAAGCGAGTCCGCCCGCGCGTGCGTGGGGCTTTCGCCGCAGGAGACGGCGGTTGCGGAGAACCTGACGGTTCGGGAAAACCTCGAACTGATGGGCCGTCTCTGCGGCATGAGCGCCGCCGGGGCCGGTCGCGCGGCGCGTGCACAGATCGAATCGCTGTCGCTCGAGGAAGTCGAAAACCGGCGGGCGGGCAAGCTGTCCGGCGGGTTTCAGCGGCGGCTGAGCATCGCGATGGCGCTGGTCGGGCGGCCGAAGGTGCTTGTCCTCGACGAGCCCACGCTCGGACTGGACGTGCTCGCGCGGCGGGAACTGTGGTCGGTCATCCGCGGCCTGCGCGGCCGGACGGCCATTCTGCTGACTACGCACTACCTGGAGGAGGCCGAGCACCTCGCCGACCGGATTGCGATTCTCGCCCATGGGCGGCTTCGCGCGCTCGGAACGCCCGGCGCGCTCATGGTGCAGGCGGGCACGAGCACGTTTGAAGAGGCATTTGTGGTGCTGGCGGGAAGCGAGCTGGTCTGAGCGAAGCCCGCCGGCTGGGGAAGCCGAGCACCTCGCCGACCGGATTGCGATCCTCGCTCATGGGCGGCTTCGCGCGCTCGGAACGCCCGGTGCGCTCATGGCACAGGCGGGCACGGCGACATTCGAGGAGGCGTTTGTGGCGCTGGCGGGAAGCGAGCCGGTCTGAGCGAAGCCCGCCGGCTGGGGAGGCCGAGCACCTCGCTGACCGGATCGCGATTCTCGCCCATGGGCGGCTTCGCGCGCTCGGAACGCCCGGCGCGCTCATGGCGCAGGCGGGCACGAGCACGT
>DVJL01000063.1 GCA_018716805.1 Candidatus Faecivicinus avistercoris
CAGCAGCTGCAGCCGCGCGCTCATGTCCGCCTCCTGCGCATCCGCGCGATGAAAAAGCCTTCGATGCCGTCGCGGTCGGGCATCAGCTGGATCCTGCCGTCCGCGAAATGCCCGCGCAGCGCTTCCGGCAGCCAGCCCGCGTCGCCGTCGGGTTCAAATTCCGGATGCCGTTCGAGGAACGCGCGCGCCTGCGCCTCGTTCTCCTCGGGCAAAATGGTGCAGGTGGAGTAGACCAGCAGGCCGCCGGGGCGCACCATTTCCGCGCAGGCGTCGAGGATCTCGCGCTGAAGCGGGATCACCTGGCTGAGCGATTCCTCGGTCGCCCGGAAGCGGATGTCGGGCTTGTCCCACATCACGCCCAGCCCGGAGCACGGCGCGTCCACGAGCACGGCGTCCATCGAAAGCGCCATGTCGGGGTCGGTGCGGCGGGCGTCGCGCACGGACGGCCGGACGTTGTCCAGCCCAAGCCGCCGCGCCGCCGCGCGGATCAGCTCCACGCGATGGGCGTGGACGTCCCACGCGAACACGCGGCCCGACGCGCCCATGCGCTCGGCCATCAGGCAGGTCTTGCCGCCGGGCGCGGCGCAGGCATCGAGGATGCGCATTCCCGGCCGCGCGCCGACCGCCAGCGCCGCGAGCATCGAGCCCTCGCTCTGAATGGAGAACAGCCCGGCTCGATAGGCCGGCAGATCCGCCAACCCGGCCGCGTCGGAGAGGATATAGGCGTCGTCAACCCCGCCGCGCCGCCAGCTCAGATGCGCCTCATCGAGCAGCGCCTCAAAGTCCGCCCGCCCAATGCGCGCGTGGTTCGGCCGCACGGTGATCTCGCGCGTCTCCGGCGAATGGGCGAGCAGCGCCTCTGTGCGCTCGACGCCATAGGCCGCCACGAGCCGCCTGACCGCCGGCAATGCCAGCGAATAGCGAACCGACAGGAACTCCTCCGCGCTCTCCGCCCGGTCGGGCAGGGCCGGCTCGCCGGCGTCGCGCGCGCGAATCAGGCTGCGCAGCACGCCGTTGACCAGCTTGTCCAGCCCGCCGCGCCCCGCCGCGCGCACCTGCTTGACCGCCTCGTCGACCGCCGCATGGTCGGGAATCCGGTCCATGAACAGCAGCTGCGCCGCCGCGATGTGCAGCACGTCGGACACCACCGGCTCCGGCCGCGTCTCCATCAGCTTGCCCAGCGTCCATTCGATGCGCAGCCGGTTTTCCACGGCGAAGTAAAAGATGCTCGCCGCCAGCCGCCGGTCCTCCGGCGACAGCCGCACGGCCGACAGCGCGCGGTCGAGCGCTTGCGAGGCATAGGCGTCGTGCCGGATCACGTCGTCGAGCGCCAGCAGCGCCGCATCGCGCGCCGTTTCAGGATGCGGAAGCGGACTGCGCCCGCCGCCGCGCACAGGGGCCGCGAACGGACGGAAGCGCCCGCCCTCCGGACGGCCGTCAAACCTTCGGTCGCCACGCGGACGGTCGTCATGCCTGCGCTCGCCGTCGAACTTCCGCTCGCTGCGCGGACGGTCATCGAATCTCCGCTCGCCGCGCGGACTCTCGCCGTCGAATTTCCGATCGCCGCCATGCGGACGGTCGTCAAATCTCCGCTCACTGCGCGGACTCTCACTATGCTTGCGATCGCCGTCGAACTTCCAATCGCCGCGCGGGCGGTCATCGAACTTCCGCTCACCGCGCGGACTCTCGCCATACTTGCGGTCACTATCGAACTTCCAATCGCCGCGCGGGCGGTCATCGAATCTCCGCTCACTGTGCGGGCGATTGTCGAATTTCCGATCGCCATCGAACTTCCGCTCGCCGTCATGCGGACGGCCGTCAAATCTCCGTTCCCCGTCATGCGGGCGGTCATCATGCTTCCGCTCGCTGTCATGTGGACGGTTGTCGAACTTCCGCTCACTGCGCGGGCGGTCATCGAATCTCCGCTCACCGCGCAGACGATTGTCGAATTTCCGTTCACCGTCGAACTTCCGCTCGCTGCGCGGGTGGTCATCGAATCTCCGCTCGCCATGCTTGCGGTCACTGTCGAACTTTCGCTCGTCATTCGGACGATAGTCGAATTTCCGGCCGTCGCGTGCGCGGCCGCCCTGCCCGCGGCTTCCTTCAAACTTTCTCTCATCGCGCGAATGGCCGTCGTGTACGCGCCTTTCGTCGAACTTCCGCCCGTCGTGCGCGCGGTTGCCGGGCTTGCGCCCGTCCGCGGAGCGGTTGTATGGCTTCGGCTCCTGTCCCTTGGACGGCTTGTGGCCGCCGGATCTGCCGTTTGAATTCCCGTTCATCAATGCTTCCCTCCGTCATTCGGTGGTGCCCAGGCGCGTGCCAACCTCGATCGTCCTGCCCATCAGATACGCCTTCGCGGTCATCCGCTTCGCATTGGGCGCCTGGATCTCCATCAATTCGACACAGCCGCTTCCGCACGCCACGATCAGCCCTTCCTTCGGGCCGGACGCGACCACCGTGCCGGGCGCCGCCGCCTCGCGCTCGACCGGACGCGCGAGATAGACCTTCAGCCGCCCCGCCGCCGTCTCAGTGTGCGCGCACGGCCACGGGTTCAGCCCGCGCACCTGCCGCGCGACCTCGGCCGCCGGGCGCGTCCAGTCGATCTCCGCCATCTCGCGCTTGAGCATCGGCTCATAGGTCGCGCGCTCGTGATCCTGCGGAACCGGCGCGATTCTTCCGGTCAGATAGCCGTCCAGCGATTCGATCAGCAATTTCGCGCCGATGTGCGAAAGCCTCTCCGTCAGCTCTCCGGCGGTCTCCAGCTCTCCGATGGGCGTGCTGGCGCTCATAAGCATATCGCCGGTGTCAATACCGGCGTCGGTCAGCATGGTCGTGACGCCGGCATATTCCTCCCCTTGGAGGATGCACCAGTTGATCGGCGCAGAGCCGCGGTGGCGCGGCAGCAGCGAGGCGTGCACGTTGACCACCCCGCGCTTCGGAATGTCCAGCAATTCCTGCGTCAGGATCTGGCCAAAGGCCGCCGTGACCATCACGTCCGGCGCAAGCGCCCTGAGCTGCGCGACGCCCTCCGGCCTGCGCACGCGCTCGAATTGAAACACCTCGCACCCGCGCTCCAGCGCGCGCACCTTGACCGGCGACGGCGCGGTCTTGTGGCCGCGGCCGACCGGGCGGTCCGGCTGCGTGAACACGCCGGCGACCTCGTAGCCCGCGTCCAGCAGCGCGTCCAGCGACGGCACTGCGAACTCCGGCGTTCCCATAAAGACCACTCTCGTCATGCGCGGTTCTCCCCCTTCACCTGCTCGTAGCGGTCGCTGACATCCTCAATCATCTTGTCGACGTAGACCACGCCGTCGAGGTGGTCGATTTCATGGCACAGCGCGACCGCCAGCATGCCCTCTCCCACAAGCTCCACCGGCCCGCCGTTTCGGTCGGCGGCGCGCACCTTGACGCGCTCGGGGCGCTCGACGGTGACGCTGCGCCCGGGCACGGACAGGCAGCCCTCGACGCCGATGCGGCTTCCCTCCGCCTCGACGATTTCGGGGTTGACCAGCTCGATCAGCCCTTCGCCGACGTCGATCACCACCGCGCGCTTGAGCACGTTCACCTGCGGCGCAGCGAGCCCGGCGCCGTTGGCGGCGTACATCGTCTCGGCCATGTCGTCGAGCAGCTCGTGCAGCCGCGCATCGAACTTCACCACCGGCCGTGCGTGTTTGCGCAGCACGTCATCTTCGCCCAGAATGGCGATCTTCCGCTTTGCCATGTTCATTCACCCTCCTCATCCTCGTCCTGATCGGTGATGTCCTCGATCATCTTGTCCACATAGAGCACGCCGTCGAGATGGTCGATCTCGTGGCACAGCGCGACTGCCAGCAGCTCCGTGGCCTCGATCTGCACCTCGCGCCCATCGCGGTTCTGTGCCTTCACGGTCACGCGCTCGGGGCGCTCGACGGTGCCGCGCCGCTCGGGCACGGAGAGACAGCCCTCCGGCCCGACCACCGCGCCCTCGCTCGCGACGATCTCGGGGTTGACCAGCTCGATCAGCCCCTCGCCAACGTCGATCACCACCGCGCGCTTCAGCACGCCCACCTGCGGCGCGGCGAGCCCGACGCCGTCGGCCTTGTACATCGTGTCGGCCATGTCGTCCAACAGCGTGCGCAGCCGCTTGTCGAACTTGTCCACCCGGCGGGAGCGCTTGCGCAGCACATCGTCTTCCCCGAGCACCATAATCTTGCGAATCGCCATCTCTTCACGCTCTTTCTTCGTCAAAACAGATTGGAGGGGTTGATCTCGAACTCGGCCTGCACGCCCTCGGGCGCGCGGTCGGCCAGCGATTGCATCTCGCGGCTCACCCCTTCGAGATCCCCCTTGAAGTACATCTTCAGAAACACCTGCCACCGCGCCAGCCCGCGCAGCAGCTTGATCGGCGCCTCGACCGCGCGCATCTGCACGACGTCCGGCCGCATTCCCTCCCGGTCGAGGAATTCGCCGAGCGCCGTCTCGGCCGTCTCGGCGGCGGCCTGCGCCTGAGCTGCCGCCTTCGCCGAGAACACGATCCGCGCGATCGCCGTAAACGGCGGATACAGCGCCTTGCGGCGGTAGGCGCTCTCGCGCAGGTAGAAGGCGCGGTAGTCCTGCTTCGCCGCCAGCTGAATGACGTAGTGGTCCGGCTCGTAGGTCTGCACGACCACCCTGCCGGGGTGTTCCGCCCGGCCGGCGCGGCCGGCCACCTGCGTGATCAGCTGAAACGTCCGCTCTTTGCTTCGGTAGTCCGGCAGGTTGAGCGACATGTCCGCCGCGACGACGCCCGCCAGCGTCACGTTCGGGAAGTCCAGCCCCTTCGCGATCATCTGCGTGCCGACCAGCACGTTCGCCTCGCCCGAGCGAAACCGCTCGAGCAGCTTCTCGTGCGCGTCCTTCTCGCGCGTGGTGTCCACGTCCACGCGGACGACGCGCGCCCCGGCGAACCGCTTCATGACCTCCTCGGCCACCTTCTGCGTGCCTGCGCCGAAGTATTTGATGTAGCGGCTGCCGCACTTGGGGCAGGTCTTCGGCGGCGGCATCTCGCGCCCGCAGTAGTGGCAGCGAAGGACGTTCTCGACCTGATGAAACGTCATCGAGACGTCGCACGCCCCGCACTTGACCACATAGCCGCACGCGCGGCAGGACACGAACGTGCTGTACCCGCGCCGGTTGATGAACAGCACGGCCTGACGGCCCTCGCTCAAACAGTCCTCCAGCGCGCGGGCGAGCCGGCCGCTGAAGATGGAATGATTGCCGCGCTCGAACTCGCCGCGCATGTCCACGACCTCGACCTCCGGAAGCGGCCGGCCGTGCACCCGCTCGCGCAGCTCGATCAACTCCAGCCGGTTCTCGCTGCGCACGCCGGGCATGGCGCGCATGTAGGTGGAAATCGACGGCGTCGCGCTGCCCAGGATCAGCACGCCCCCGTGCGCCGCCGCGCGCCGCCGGGCGATTTCGCGCGCGTCGTAGCGCGGCCGCCGGTCGGACTGATAGCTGGTCTCGTGCTCCTCGTCGACCACGATCACGCCCAGGTTCTCCACCGGCGCGAACACCGCGCTGCGTGCGCCGATCACCACGCGCGCCTCGCCGAAGCGGATGCGCCGCCATTCGTCGTAGCGCTCCCCGGCGGACAGCCGCGAGTGCAGCACGGCGGCGTCCGCGCCGAACCGCGCGTGCAGCCATGAAACCATCTGCGGCGTCAATGCGATCTCCGGCACCAGCACGATGGCCGTGCGCCCCAGCTCGAGCGCGCGCCGGATCGCCCGGATGTAGACCTCCGTCTTGCCGCTTCCGGTCACGCCGTGCAGCAGAAACCGCCCGCCGCCGCGCTCCAGCGCATCCGCGATCTCGGAGACGGCTCTGCGCTGCCCCGGCGTCAGCTCCGGGTCGGACGATCTTGCGCCGTCCTTCAGCGCCAGCGGCGTCCGGCGCACTTCCTCCCCGGCGATCTCGACCAAGCCCTTTCCGGCCAGCGCCCTGAGCGCCGACGCCGGAAGCGCCGATGCCGGAAGCTCTTCCGCCTCAATCAGCCGCCGCACGATCTCCGCCTGCGCCTTCGCCCGGCGGTTGGCCTGAAGAAACGCCTCCGCCTCCGCGCGGGAGACCTTCAGCCGCGCCACGCGAACCGTCCGCGCGCGCACGCGGTCGCCGCGCATCTGCGCGGGAATCATCAGCCGCAGCGCATCCACGAGGTTGCACAGGTAGCGCTCGTGCATCCAGACGGCCAGATCGAGCAGCTCCGGCAGCACCACCGGATAGTCACGCACCGCGCGCAGCACCGGCTTCACGCGCTCGGGCGGAAGGCCGCACTCGTCTTTCATGGAGACGACGAAGCCCTCCAGCTTCCTCGGCCCAAACGGCACCTCGACCTGCCAGCCCGCATCCACCGCCATGCCGTCGGGCACCGAATAGGTAAACAGCCGGTCGACCGCCCCGGCGGACAGATCGACGATCACCTCCGCGTAGCGCATCACTTGCCCTCGAGCAGCGCGGCCACCGCGTCGAGAATCGCGTCCGCGACCTCGGACTTCGGCATCACGGGCAGTTCGCGCGCCGAATCGCGCGTGACAAGCGAGACGATGTTCGTGTCCGCGCCGAAGCCCGCGCCGGGGCGGGTGACGTCGTTGGCGACCACGAGATCCGCGTTCTTCCGCGCGAGCTTGCCGCGGGCGTTGTCGATCAAATCGTTCGTCTCCGCCGCAAACGCCACCAGCACCTGCCCCGGGCGCTTGCGCGCGCCGAGCGCGGCGGCGATGTCGGTCGTCGGCCTGAGCTCGAGCGCCATGCCCTCCCCCGTCTTCTTGATCTTCGTCTCGGAAAAGGCCGCCGGGGTAAAGTCCGCCGGGGCGGCCGCCTGAATCACGGCGTCGCAGTCCCCGGCGCGGCCGAGCACAGCGTCGCACAGCTCCCGCGAGCTCTCCACCGAGACGCGCTCGACGCCGTCCGGGCACGGCAGACTGACCGGGCCGGACACCAGCACGACCTCCGCGCCGCGCCGCGCCGCCGCCGCCGCGATGGCATAGCCCATCTTGCCGGTGGAGCGGTTGGTAATGAACCGAACCGGGTCGATCCGCTCAACGGTCGGCCCCGCGGTCACGAGAATCCTCCTGCCGGAGAGGTCGCGCGCGGCGCCTACACGCCCGCCTTCTGCAAAGAGCGCTTCGAGGGCCTCGACGATCGCCTCCGGCTCGGACATCCGGCCGACGTCGTCGTCGCCACAGGCGAGGTGGCCGGACGCCGGGCCGACGAAGCGCACGCCCCGCGACCGAAGCAGCGCGGCGTTCGCCCGCGTGGCCGGATGGCGCCACATGGCGGCGTTCATCGCCGGCGCGGCGACGACCGGCGCGGTGACGGCCAGCAGCGTCGTCGTGAGCAGGTCGTCGGCAATGCCCGCGGCCATCTTCGCCAGCGCGTTGGCCGTGGCCGGCGCGACGACCATCGCGTCCGCCCACTTCGCCAGCGCGACGTGCTCGATTTCAAACTTGCGGTCGAACGCGTCGGTGTACGCGGGGTTGCCGCTGAGCGTCTCGAACGTCAGCGGCGGCACGAATTCGCAGGCGTGCTTCGTCAGCACCACGCGCACCTGCGCGCCGCGCTTCTTCAGGCGGCTGACCAGGTCGCACGCCTTATAGGCCGCGATCCCGCCGCTCACGCCCAGCACGATTCGCTTTTCCGCCAGCATTTTTCCGCCTCCTGTCGCGATTTCTTTAAGCACAACAAGCGAAAGCCGATCCTCGCGAACCGGATTTCGCCTCATCACGGCGATGTGTTCCCCGCCGGAACCCCCGCCGGGTTCCTCCTCCAAACCGGCTGCTGCGCCGCTGCGGAAATTCGGAAAACACACGCGCCAACTATATTGGGTTTCCTTTCGCACCCGTCATCAAAATTCCTCGGGTTCCTCTTCCTCGCGGCTGTAGCTGATCAGGCCGCGGTTGATTTCCTCGATGGCGATGGAGAGCGGCTTGGTCTCCTTCGTCTCGATCAGCGGCATGCTGCCCCCGATCAGCTCCCGCGCGCGCTTTGCGGCCTCGACGGCCAGCGTGTAGCGGCAGTCCACCTTTTCCAGCAGCTCGCCAATGGGCGGATCGATCATCATGGTGCATTTCCTCCTTCGCTCAGGTCATTTCTTCAGGGATTCGGTCAGCGCGTCGAGAAAATCGAGGCGGTTTTTCCGCTCGAGGCGGCGCGCGGTAATGATGGCATAGAGTTCATCCGCCGCGATCTCCAGCGCATTGGGCACGTCCGCCCAATCCTGATGGATGATCACATAGTCATACCGGTAGGCCGTGGCGACTTCGCCCGCGACGTTGTTCAGCCGCACGCGAATGGATTCCTCCGTCTCCGTGCCGCGGTTGCGCAGCCGCTTTTCGAGATTTTCGCGGCTCGGCGGGCAGACAAACACGCCCGTCGCATCCGGATTCTGTTCCAGAACCTGCAGACAGCCCTGCACGTCGATCTCGAGGATCAGGTCGTGCCCGTCGTCCAGCCCCTGCTGTACCGCGGATTTCAGCGTGCCATAGCGGTTTTGATGGACGTGCGCCCACTCATAAAACGCATTCGCGGCGACCAGCTCGTCGAACCGGGCGTCGTCGACAAAGTGATAGCTGACGCCGTCCACCTCGCCGGGGCGCGGCGCGCGCGTCGTACAGGATACGGACAGGTGCACGTCCGGATGCTTCCGGAGCACCGTCTTGACGATCTCAGACTTTCCCGCGCCCGCGGGGCCGGAAACCACAAACAGATTCCCCCGTCTGGCCATGTTCCAATCGCTCTCCTTCGTAATTCCCGCTATTCGACATTCTGCGCCTGCTCGCGCAACTTCTCCAGCTCCCCCTTGAGGTCGACCGTCAGCCGCGTGATCTGGATGTCCTGCGACTTCGAGGCGATCGTGTTGACCTCGCGGTTGAACTCCTGCAGCAGAAAATCGAGCTTGCGCCCGACGGGAACCCCGGCGCTCAGGCAGTCGCGCAGCTGGATGACGTGGCAGCGCAGCCGCACGAGTTCCTCGTTGATGGCCGTCTTGTCGGCCATCAGGGCGATCTCGGTCACCATCCGCTGCTCGTCGAGCTCCTGCCCCGCGAGCGCGAGGATGCTCTCGTGCAGCCGCTCGGCGTAGAGCTTCAGCGTCTCCGGATAGCGGGCCTCGATCTCCTCGGACAGCGACTGCACGGCGTTCGCGCGGCGCTCCATGTCCTCGCGCAGCACGGCGCCCTCCCGCTTCCGCATGGCGACCAGCGCGTCCAGCGCGGCTTCCAGCGTCTGAAGCGCCAGCGCGCGCAGCGTCTCCTCATCCTCGTCGGCCTCCGCAATGTTGAGCAGGCCGGGAAGCTGGGCAACCTGCATCACCGAGCGGTCGTCCGCAAGCCCTTCGCCCGCCAGCGCGTCCAGCGCAGCGCCATAGGCGTTGAGCAGCGCGCGGTCCACCTCCACATACCGCGCGTCGACGCGCAGGTTTCGATAGGAGACGTACACCTCCACATGTCCGCGCGCCAGCCGCGCCGAAATCGCCTTGCGCATGTCGTCCTCCAGAAAGGCGAAGTTTCTGGGCATGCGAAACGCGAGGTCGAGAAAGCGGTGGTTTACGGATTTCAGTTCCACGGTCAGCTGCCGGCCATCAAAGGATGACGCGGCGCGGCCATAGCCAGTCATGCTGAGCATGGTCAGTTCCTCCCCTCTGCTCAATCCATCCTATTATAGCATATGCCTGCCCATTTTGCATCCAATTTACAAAATTTAATGCCTTTAGTCAATTTCGCGCAACATGTCCAGCCGGTTGGCGCAATCCTTCATCGATTTTTGCGGCACATATTGCAAAGGCAGGCGTATGGTTTGTGCGGTTTTGAGCAGATTGCTACCCACAGGCATGCTCATCGCACCGCCCGCGGGAGGGAGAATCACCGTCCGAGCCTGCGCAGGAATTCCTCCTCGCCGATGACCGGCACGCCGAGACTCTCCGCCTTCGCGCGCTTGCTGCCGGCGTTTTCTCCGGCGACGACCAGGCTCGTCTTTTTCGACACGCTCCCGGCCGCCTTGCCGCCGGCGCTTCGGATGGCCTCTTCGGCCTCGGCGCGGCTGAACCGCTCGAGCGTGCCGGTGACGACGACGGTCATTCCCTCAAACGCGCCTCCCGCGGCGCGAATCTCGGGCGGCGTGGGCTGGACGCCCGCGGCCAGCAGCGCGTCCACCAGCCGGGCGTTGGCGGGATCGGCAAAGAAGGCGAGGATGGAGTCGGCGACGATCTCGCCCACGTCGTCGATGGCAACCAGCTCCTCTCGGGCAGCGCTGCGCAGCGCGTCCATTGCGCCAAAGCGCTCGGCGAGGTCGCGCGCCGTCTTGTCCCCGACGTTTGGAATGCCTAGGGCAAAGATGAACGCGCCGAGCGGGCGAGTCTTGCTGCGCTCGAGGGCGTCGATCAGGTTCTGCGCCTTCTTCTCGCCAAAGCGCGGCAGTCCGGCGAGCTGCTCCGCAGTCAGCGAATAGAGCTGATCGGCCTCGCGCACCAGCCCGGCGTCGACCAGCTGGCCGGCCGTCTTTTCGGAAAACGTGTCGATGTCCATGGCGTTGCGCCCTGCGAAGTGCGACAGCCGCGCGACGATCTGCGGCCGGCAGCCGTCGCGGTTCGGGCAGAACAGGTGCGCGCCGCGCTCGACGAGCGGCGCCGCGCAGGCCGGGCAGACGGCGGGCTTCTCGACGTCGCGCTCGCCCTCGCGGAACTCGTCCACGCGGCCCATGATCTCCGGGATGACCTCGTTCGAGCGGCGGATCCACACGCCGGCGCCGATCCGGACGCGCTTTCGCTGGATGTCGCCCCAGTTGTTCAGCGTCGCGCGGCGAACGGTCGCACCGGCCAGCTCGACCGGCTCGACGTCGGCCACGGGCGTCACCTTGCCCGTGCGGCCGACCTGCCAGCTGACCGAGAGCAGCGTCGAGGTCGCCTCCTCGGCCTCAAACTTGTACGCCACCGCCCAGCGCGGAAACTTGTCCGTATAGCCGAGGGCGCCGCGCGTGGCAAAATCGCAGATCTTGATGACCGCGCCGTCGATCATGTAGTCGAGATCGCCGCGCGACTGCTCGATCTGGTGCACGGCCTCGACCGCGCGCTCAAGCGTCGGGCAGTAGATCTCGCAGCCGGAAGTGGGAAAGCGGTTTTCGCGCAGGAAGTCCATCATCTCCCGCTGGGAGGCGAAGGCGCGGCCCTCGATGTAGCCGACGTCGTAGAAGCAGGCGTCGAGCCTGCGCGACGCGGTGACGGCGGGATCGAGGTTGCGCAGCGCGCCGGCGGCGGCGTTGCGGGGATTCTTGAGCGGCTCGGCGGCGGTGCGGTTGTACGCCTCGAGCGCGGAGATGCGCATAAACGCCTCGCCGTGCACCTCCATCCTGCCCTGAAACGGGATCGACAGGGGAATCGTGCGAATGGTCATGGCCTGCGGCAGAATCTCCTCGCCGACGACGCCGTTGCCGCGCGTCGCCGCGCCGACCAGCCGCCCGGACTCATAGGTCAGGTTGATGGTCAGGCCGTCGAACTTGTGCTCGACGACGAATTCCAGCGGCGGAAGCGGCTGCCCGGCGTCCTCGCGCAGCTTTTCGGCGCGCCGCGCCCAGTCCTCGAGCGCCTCGAGGGACTGCGCCTTGCCCATGCTCCACAGCCGGGCGAGGTGCGCGTGCGGCTCAAAGGCCGGCAGCGGGTCGCCGCCGACGCGCCGCGTGGGAGAATCGGGCAGGCGAACGCCCGTGGACTGTTCGAGCGCGACCAGTTCGTCGTACATCCTGTCCCACTCCGCGTCCGAGATGGTGGGGTTGTCCAGCGTATAATACTGGTAGGCGGTTTCGTTGAGCCGGTCGACCAGCTCGCGCATACGGTTCATGCGATCTCCTCCATGCGGGATTTCAAAAAATACGGGCGCGCTTCGGCGAT
>DVJL01000006.1 GCA_018716805.1 Candidatus Faecivicinus avistercoris
AGCTTCCCGTCGCTTTCGTCGGACACCGCCTATGTGCGCGAGGATCTCGCCGTGTGGTCGGTCAGCGATCAGCCGACGCCCGGCCTGCCCAACACGGCGGAGAACTACCAGTCGCTGCACGAGCTGGTCACCGGCACGGGCGTGGAGATCACGGAAATCGTCGCCTCGAACACGCAGTACGCCCCGGACGAAAACGGCGCGTATCAGGATTACATCGAGCTGCACAACGCGACCGGCGAGGCCGTCGACCTGAGCGGCTGGTACCTGTCCGACACGCCGGGGTTGCCGCTGCTGTGGCGGCTGCCGGACGGCTTCACGCTCCAGCCGGGCGAGTACCGCGTCGTCTACGCCTCCGGCCGCGACCGCGCCGACGCGGCCGCGCCGCACGCCAATTTCAGCCTGAGCACCGAGGGCGAGACGGCCACGCTCGCCAACCGCGAGGGACGGCTCGTCGATCGGGTCAGCTACGACCTTCTCGGCGACGACGAGGCGTGGCTCCGGCAGGCCGACGGCCTGTGGGCGGCCGGCGCGCCTTCCCCCGCCGCCGCGAACGGCTGAATGGGCGCGGCCGGTGCGCTGTGCGAAGGCGATTTGGGCATTTGCGGCCGGCCATCGATTAGGATTATGAGCACCTAAAATTCGCAAAAAGTGGACATCAAAACGCCGCTCGAAGGTCTGTCGGCCTTCGGGCGGCGTTTCAGGTTGTCAAAAAACGAGGGAAAAATGCGAGAGGGCCGAAGTCCTCTCGCACAGGCTGTCATAAAACCTAGAGAAACGCGAGAGGGCCGAAGTCCTCTCGCATAATCATCATCTCCGATGGTGCTTTTGAGGTTCGCACTGCCTCTGAGCGCGCCGGGCGGCGCTGCGGTCAGGTTTGATCGAGGCGGATTTCGATCTTCTCCGGCCTCTTCCCCGCGGCCCAGCGGTAGGCTTCCGAGCCGCGGACGCGCTGGAACCAGCCCTCTTTTCCGCCGCATTCGGAATCCCACAGGCTTCCGGCGGGGATATTGCACTGCCCGCCGTCGCGGTAAGTCAGGTTGACACGGAGCTGATAGAACTCGCCTTCCCCGTCCGGACACTGGCGAATCAGGCGGATCCAGACCGCACCCGGATCGATGCCCATCTTCGCGAGCAAATCGGAGCGCTTGAGGAATTGCATCATTTCGGCCAAACTCGGCACATTGGCCTTTGAAGCCCCCGGCTTCAAGGTTGAGAACCGATCGACCTGCCGTGCACCTTCATTCCCCGATGGCTTCGCGGGCCGCCCGGGCATCATGACCTCGAACAACAGCATATCGCCCTCCACCGGCGTCTGGCAGACCGCCTCGAAGGCGTCCACGATCGCGTCCAGCGGCGCATCCTCGGAAATCTGCGCCTGAAGCGCCTCCAGCTGCGCGCGAAGAATCCTTTCCGTCATACCGCTGTCCTCCATCAGTCCTCTACTGGCTCGGCGTCAGGGGCGTTCTGCGGAGTGATGGGCGAGGGCGCGGTGCGCTGGCCGCAGTGCGGGCAGATGTAGTCGGTCTCCCAGCCGTCCTCGATGCCGAACGGCTTGCCGCACTTCGCGCACAGCGCGACGGTTCTCTTGCCGCCGTGGCCGGCGTCCGGATGAAACAGGTGGAGGTGATCCTCCGCGTCGAAGCCATCGTCATCGTCGTCAAAGTCCCCGTCGTCATCGTCGTCGTCGAGAAAATCGAAATCCGAATCCTCGCCTTCCATGGCCGAAAGGTCGTCGTCGATGCTCTCGACGTAATCGTTCAGATCGTCGAGCAGTTCGTCCACGGCGTCCGCGCGGTCAGACAGGTCGCCCAGCAGCTCCACGATGCCCGCCAGCAGCTTGCCATTTGGGGAATCCGCATCGGATTGCATCCCCTCCAGAAGCCCCTTGAGATAGCCGACTTTCTTCCCGGTATCGTTCATGATGTCCACCTCCAGATTGGAATAAAACGAGCAGAGCGGGAAAATCCCGACCTGCTCGCGAGCCGCCCGAATTATGCGCGGCCGAGGTATTCGCCGCCGTTGCGGGTGTCGATCTTCAGTACGTCGCCGATTTCGATGAACAGCGGAACCTGCAGCGTCAGGCCGGTCTCGAACGTGGCGGGCTTGGTGGTGTTCGCGGCGGTATCGCCCTTGAAGCCCGGCTCGGTGTTGGTGACCTCCAGCTCGACGAAGTTCGGCGCCTGCACGCTGAACGGCTGTCCCTTGAAGAAGCGGACGGTGACGTTCGTGTTCTCCTTGACAAACTGGATGGAATCCTCGACCTGATCGTGGGTCAGCGGGAGCTGCTCGTAGGTCTCGAGGTCCATGAAGTAGTAGAAATCGCCGTCGTTGTAGAGATACTGCATCTCCTTGGTCTCGATGTAGGCGCGCTGGAACTTGTCCGTGGGGTTGAAGGTGCGCTCGATGACGGCGCCGGTGACGATGTTCTTCAGCTTCGTGCGCACAAACGCCGCGCCCTTGCCGGGCTTGACGTGCAGGAAGGACACGATGGTCCAGATGCCATTGTCCATCTCAAAGGTGACGCCGTTTCTGAAATCGCTTGCATTAATCATGGGGAAACTCCTCCTCAAAAAGTAGTCGTCGGTAAGGCCGGCGCGTCAAAGCTCGATGAGCTGCTTCGGCGCGGTGATCGGGTCAATGAAGCCGTCCTCGGTTAGTATCGCCATGTCCTCGATCCGGCATCCGCCGATTCCGGGGAGGTAGACGCCCGGCTCAATGGTGACCACATGGCCGGGAACCAGCACGGTTCGGTCGCCCCGCGCGAGGCGCGGCTGCTCGTGGATGAACAGGCCGACGCCGTGGCCAAGGCTGTGGCCGAACGCGCCCGGGTAGTATTGGTCGAGATAGTCGCGCGCAACGCGGTCGACGTCCTCGCAGACCGCGCCGGGATGGATGGCGTCGAGCGCCATCTGCTGCGCGTCGAGCACGCGCTGATACATCGTGCGCAGCTCGCCGCCGATGTGCCCAAAGCCGATGGTGCGGGTCATGTCGGCGCAATAGCCGTTCACCGTCGCGCCGAAGTCCAGCGTCAGCAGTTCGCCCGAAGCGATGATGTGGTCGGACGGCGTGGCGTGCGGAAGCGAACCGTTGACGCCCGCCGCGGCAATCGTGTCGAACGCCGTTCGCTCGCTGCCCAGCTCGAGCATCTCGAAGTCGAGCAGGATCTGCGCCTGCTTCTCCGTCATGCCGGGCTTCAGCTTGCCCAGGATCCGGTCGAACGCCTGGCAGGAGATCTCCGCAGCGCGGCGGATGCAGGCGATTTCCGAAGCGTCCTTGACCAGCCGGAGTTGCTGGGGCAGCTGTTTGAGGGAGGTCAGTTCCACGGCGGTCAGCGTGTCGCTCAATTCGGCGTAGGCGTCGTACGTCAGATAGTCCGTCTCCACGGAGAGTTTCTGAATGTTGTAGCGGTCGCAGAGCGCCTTGACGACCGCCGCCTCGGTCACGCCGTTTCCCGTGCGCTCGCACGCGCACTCGGGCGCCTGCCGCCCGGCCTGCTCGACGTAGCGGAAGTCTGTGATGATGACCTGCGCGGCGTTGGCGATGAACGCACAGCCCTCGCCGGTATAGCCCGTCAGCCAGCGGATGTTTTCCGGCCGGTGAATCAGCGAGGCATTGCCCGGCAGCGCCTTCAAATATGCTTCACAGCGGTTCAAGATGAAGCCTCCTCCGCTTTCCATATACATACGTTCCGATTATACCACATCTGCGGGCGTTTTTCCAGTTATATGTTTGGAAAGATCAGGCGTCCGGATCAAAGGAATCCACGTCGAGGCGCTTGATCGAAAACGTGTCCTGCATGGTCACGCTGGGGTTGTATTCGGTCATCCGCCGGAGCCGCTGCCTGCCGCCGGCGAGCACGATCCTCCAGCGATCTGTTTGGAAAGATCAGGCGTCCGGATCAAAATAGTCCACGTCGAGGCGCTTGATCGAAAACGTGTCCTGCACGGTCACGCCGAGGTTGTATTCGATCATCAACTGGGTCAGCTGCCTGCCGCCGGCGAGCACGATCCTCCAGCGATCTGTCTGGAAAGATCAGGCGTCCGGATCAAAGGAATCCACGTCGAGGTGCTTGATCGAAAACGTGTCCTGCACGGTCACGCCGAGGTTGTATTCGATCATCAGCTGGGTCAGCTGCCTGCCGCCAACGAGCACGATCCGCGCGGCATGCTGCTTCGCGGGAAAGGCGAGCGCCTCCCTCGTAAACCGCGCCGTCGTGATGAACAGGCCCTTATCCGCACCCTGTCCCGCAAGCGCCCCGGCGAATTTCTGAATCTCCTCGCGGCCGACGCTCGCCTAGGGCGCCCAGCGCTTCGCCTGGATGTAGATTCGGCTGAAGCCGAGCTTGTCTTCCTGAATGATGCCATCGATGCCCTCGTCTCCGGCCTTGCCGACCACGCGCCCCGCATCGTCCAGCGCGCCGCCATACCCCATTCGGAGCAGCAGGTCGACGACCAGCCGTTCAAAGAAGTCCGGCGGCCGGCGCATGATTTCGTCCAGGAGTTCGCCGCGCAGATCTTCGTCGAGCCGCTCGACCGCTTCGGCGAGAACGTCCTGCGGCGTCCGGCGATCGACCGCGGGCGCATCGGGGACGGCCTGCGCGGGCGCGCGCTCTCTGCGGCGGCTCGACGATCCGCCAATGAACGCCCGATATTCGGGAAACCGCGCCAGATACTCCAGCGTAATGCTGCCGCCGGACTCCGCCAGCGCCGATCTGCCGCGCGCTGTCAGCCGGTAACGCCCGCGCGCAGGCGCTTCAATCAGCCCCGCATGCTTCAGATAGGTCACGGCCCAGTGAATGCGGTTGGTCAGCGTCGTCCGCGTCTGGCTGGGAAGGATCTCTGCAATGTCCTCCGGACTCAGGCGCAGCGCCTCGGCAATCCTGCCGCGCAGTTCCTTCGCCGAAAGCTCTTCTCAGGCCGACAGCTGCTGCACCACGGGCGTCATCAGTTCGTCATACTTGGGAACCGCCATATGTACACATCTTCCTTCCGCCGCTCGCCGTCACCGGATTACGATCTTCGCGCCCGGACGCACCCAGCGCACCGCCTGCCGCATGGCGTCCTCCGGAATGGCGATGCAGCCGGACGTGCTCGAGCTGCCGCCGATGCAGTGCAGGAAGATGCAGGATCCCTTCCCCGCCTCGCCCGCGGCGTTGTAATCGATGAACAGGCAGTAATCGTAGTATCCCGCATACTCGACGAGCACTTCGTCGCCGGATCGCGGCGCGCGGTCCGTCACGCGCGTATCCACGAGCTGGTTGTAGTACTCCGAGCCGGACGTCCCGCACCAGTAGTGCGATTCCGTCACCTGCAAATAGGGCATCGCCGCGCCGGGGTCGGGCTGGATGCCGAACGCTGCGCTCAGGTTGTAGGTGCCGGAGGGCGTCTTTCCATCGCCCTCGCGGGTCTTGCCGATGCCGTTGCGGCCGACGTAGCCGTAGGTCTCGTACAGCTGCGTCCAGACGCCGCCGATCTTCTCGTGGAAGCTGACCGTGGCGCGCGATCCGCCCTCGTAATCGACCAGTACGATCTGATCCGTCTCATCGGCGCAGTCGAGCTCCGCCGCGGCGCTCCCGTCCGGGAGATCCGGCGCCGGCTGGGAACCGCCCGTCACCGTCACGCGCACGATGCCGTAGGCTGCGCCGAAGCGCACGCCGACCAGCGTTTCGCCGACCGCGACCGCCGTGACTGCGCCGGACGCGTCCACCGCCGCCACGCCCGAATCCGCCGAGGCGTACTCGAGCAGCCCGTTGGCGGGCAGGGCATGGCGCTCGCCCACCGAGAGCGAGAGCGTCCGCGGCAGCACCACCGCGCCGCAGACGTCCCATGCGCCGCCGCCCCTCGCGCCGATCAGCGCGATTCCCTCGCCGGCGGCGGTCAGGCGGTTGCCGTCCATGCGCACCACACGTTCATCGGTGCTTGCCCAGTACAGTTCATTCAGCGATACCCCCGACAGCGCCGGAAACAGCGCCATCGAATCGCCCACATGGAGAAATCCCACCTGAATGGGAAAGCGCACGCTCGCCGCGCCCGCGCCGGCCGGCAGCATCGCCGCGGCCAGCAGCAACAGCGCCAACAGCAGCGCCATCCTTCGGGATTGCCGCATCCTCTTTTGCATCAATATCCGTCTCCTCTGGTTTCAATCGGCGCCGGCAAACGGCGCCCCTATCATTATACACGCGGATTGTGACCCGGCGAAGGAGACGGTGAAGAAAAAATCGGAAGAAAAAAAGACAAAAAAAGCCCGCGGACTCGGACCAGGTGTCTCCCGCGGCGCGCGCCAACTTCTGCTTATTGCTGCTGCCTTCCGGCCCTGACAAGATTCAC
This sequence comes from Candidatus Faecivicinus avistercoris, assembly GCA_018716805.1. Classification (GTDB taxonomy): domain Bacteria; phylum Bacillota; class Clostridia; order Christensenellales; family Aristaeellaceae; genus Faecivicinus; species Faecivicinus avistercoris. The sequence goes on from DVJL01000006.1 coordinate 6,327, forward strand.
AGCATGACGCCGCACGGGACCCAGCCGTCATCACCCACGGACCTGAGTATTATAGCACATTTCCGCCGCGTTGACAAGACCCCTCCCTGTTTTTTACAGGAGCATGCCGCTGGAGGGCATTTGAAAATTCCGAAAGATGCGCTTCCGGCGTCTTTTCCGTTCGTTCGGCGCTGCGAATTCTTGGCTTCGCGCCGCAAAGCCTGCGCATTCTTCGCGAAAACGGGCGGGAGAATTGGCTCGATATTTGCGGATTTTTCCCCTTTTCGCTCCCTTCAGGGGGCAATTTCCCACGCCGTCCGCTTCCTTCGCCCTTGCACGGCCGGCCGGATGCGTGGTATAATGGGTGGGAAAATCCATTTCGCGGCGGCGCGAACACCTGGAGGGACTGCAAATGCGATGGGACGTGGGAATCGACCTGGGCACGGAGAACGTGCGCATGGCGGAGCTGAAGACGGGGCCGGTGCTGGAGGAAGCCGCGGCGCTGGCGTTTCGCGACGGGCGCGAGACGCCGGTCTGCGGCGGCAACGCGGCCGAGCGGCTGTACGGCCGGACGTGCATGGGCATGTCGGTCGTCCGGCCGCTTCGCGACGGCGTGCTGGAGAACAGCTTCAACGCCGACCGCATGTTCCACTGGCTCTACCGCCGCATGGACACGGTCAATCCCCGCCGGCGGTTCAACGCGCTGATCACCTGTGCGCCGTTTGCGCGCCCGGTTCAGATGGAGGCGCTGCTGGCGGCGGCGACGGACGCCGGCGCGACCTCGGCGGCGCTCGTCCGAGGCGACGCGGCGGCCGCGCTGGGCGCCGGACTGGATCTGAACGCGCCGGAAGCGAAGCTGGTGGTGGACGTCGGCGGCGGCAAGCTGTCGGCCACGCTGTTCACATTCGGCCGCGTCGCGGCCTATGGGCACCTGCCCTACGGCATGGGCCGCATCGACGAGCGTGTCGAGCGGATCCTGCGCGTCGAGAGCGGCTATCGAATCGGCCGCACGGCGGCCCGGGAAATCAAGCACACGCTCGGTTCGGCGCTTCCCGAAGCCGCGCCGAGGGACGTCATCATGCACATGACCGGCTTCAGCATCGCCGACCGCCTGCCGCGCAACTTCGACGTGGAGACAAAGCCCGTGCTCGACGCCTGCGAGGACGTCGTGCGGGAGTTGGCGGGGCTGTGCGCGTCGGTCGTGGACGGCGCGCCGGAGGAGCTGTCCGCCGACTTGAACGACACCGGCGCCGTGCTCACCGGCGCGGGCGCGGAGATGACCGGCCTGGACAAGCGCATCGGCGACGCGCTGGGCATCCCCTGCCGCGTCGCGGACGCGCCGGGCACCTGCGCGATCCGCGGCCTGCACAAGATCATGGAATCGCCGGACGACTACCCCGCCGCGTTCCTCGAGCGCCGGGACGTCTCCGCATGGCGGTGAGCGGCGAGGATGCATCGCTCGACGGCGTGGCAGGCGTCCGCGCCACACGCCCGAATGACTCGCGAAAGCGGCTGGCGCGCATTCCCAGTAAAGGAACAGTAAGAAAATGAGATATAACCCGAACACGCAAAAGCTGTTTGACATCGAAGATGCTGGGGAAAACAACTGGCTTCGGATCTATTGTAAAAATGGAGAAGTTTTTGAAGCATTGCCAGATTGTCTGACGTATACGACCATCGGCGACGATGAGGACGTGGACGCGATGCTCTTTCGCTTGCGGGATGGCAGCTATCGGGAAATTGCCGGTGTGGGCATCGGCCACTTCGAGGTTTTGGAACCGAGAACGTGAAATATCTGTGTTACAAAAAAGTAGCGATCGAAGAATCGGCGATCCATTCTCTCCTTTGGAGGTGAACGCATGAAGCGCACAGTCCGCGCCGGCGGCCGGCGCATCGAGTACACCTTAATCCAGTCCGTCCGGAAAAACGTGCTGCTGCAGGCGCTTCCGGAGGGACAGACGCGCGTGTACGCGCCGAAGGCCATGCGCCTGCGCGACGTGGACGAGCTCGTCCGGCAGAAGGCCGGTGAGATCGCCGCGATGCACGCCGAGGTCGACCGGCGGCTCGACGAAGACCGGCGCGCGCATCCCGTCGCCGACGGCAGCCGCATCGCCGTCGAGGGGCGGCTGCGGACGCTTCGCCTGCACGCCGGCGCGCCGCGCGCGGAGATCGGCGAGGATGTGTTCGACCTGTGGCTTCCGGAGTCCGCCGGCGAGGAGGCCGTCCGCGCCGCGGTTCGCAGCGCGCTGGCGGCAAGGGCGCTCGAGCGGATCCGCGAGCGGATCGCCGCGCTGCATCCGGCGATCGGCGGGGAATTCGGCCGCGTGGCGGTTCGGGATCAGCGCACCCGCTGGGGCAGCTGCTCGTCAAAGCACAACCTGAACTTCAACTGGAAGCTCATCATGGCGCCGCCCGAGGCGCTGGACTATGTGGTCGTCCACGAGCTGTGCCACCTGCACGAGTTCAACCACTCGCCGCGCTTTTGGGCGCGGGTCGGCTCGGTCATGCCCGACTATGAAATCTGGAAAAAATGGCTCAAGGCGCATGGCGGCGAGCTCGGTGTCTGACATGCGCGCTTATTCCTCCGCATACGATGGATGTGCGGAGGTGTTTTGTCGATGCAGATCCCGTGGGAATTGATCGCCTCGTTCGCCATCGGACTGATGTTATTGTGCCTGATTGGATACCTGCTCCTGGTGCCCATGCGGTTCATGTGGCGGCTGGTGGCGGGCTGCGTGATGGGCGCGCTCGCGCTGATGCTGGTCAACGCGCTGGGCGGGCTGGCCGGGTTCCACGTCGAAATCAACCCGTTCACCGCGATGGCCGTGGGCTTCCTCGGCCTGCCCGGCGCGACGCTGGTCATCGCGCTGCAGCTGCTGTTGTAGCGAAAAGCGCGCAGAAAAGCTGCTTCCCCTTCCGATTTGGAGAAGCAGCTTTTGCCGTCTGCCGCAATTTACTTCGCCCCGCGGATCTTGTCCATCAGCTCGCGCACCTCGTGGGCGTGCGACAGAAGCGGCGTGAGCACGGCGGCGATGACGATGCCGACGGCGCCCTGGCCGATGTTCGCGGCGATGCCGCCCGCCGCGCCGATGCCGACCCCCAGCAGCACGGCCTCATAGAAGAAATAGCCGAGCACCATGAACGCCTCCGCGGCGACGCCGCCGATCAGCTGAACGCCGAGCGCGCGCCCTGTGGCCTGGCCGCGTCCGAAGCGGTTGAAGATCCCGCCGGCGATCAGCGCCACGCACGCCTTGATGACCAGCGTGCCCGGCGCAAACGAGACGTAGCCCAGCAACAGGTCCGCCAGCATCGAGCCGATCCCCGCCGCAAAGGCCGCGTTGACCGGGCCCATCAAAAAGGCACACATCAGGATCACGCCGTCGCCGGCGTTGGCATAGCCGCCCGAGGCCGGAATCGGAATCGGCACGAGCATCGTCGCCACGCACACCAGCGCGGCGAACAGCGCGATCAGCACAATCTTCAGCGTTTGGTTCTGTTTCATACTTTCACCCCTCCTGAACGTGCATTATACCACTGCCGGGCGGGGCGTAACAGCCCGCAACCGATAAAAGACGTTGAAAAGACGGGAAAACCCGGGCGAAACCTTGCAGCTTCGCCCGGGTTTGACGTCACCGCTGCGCTCAGGCGCAGCAATCCAATGCGCGGACAGCGCCGAGGCTTTGCCGGCGCCCGTCTGGCAGCCATTGCACATCCTCGAAGCCATCCACTTCTCTGCGCTCAGTTGCCGCACTCGATGCTGATCTGGTTGAAGATGCCCAGCAGGTCGTTGACCGACGTGGCCGCCTTCTCCGCGCCGGACTTGTCCAGCACGATCTGCCCCTTGTCCATCATGAGGATGCGGCTGCCGTACTCGACGGCGTAGCGCAGGTTGTGCGTGACCATCAGCGCGGTGAGCTTATTTTCGCGAATGACGCGGTCGGTCAGCTCCATGATGCGGTCGGCGGTGCTGGGGTCGAGCGCGGCGGTGTGTTCGTCGAGGATCAGAAACGCCAGCGGCGACATCGTCGCCATCACGAGCGCCACGGCCTGCCGCTGTCCGCCGGAGAACGCACCCATGCGGACGTTGAGCTTGTCCTCCAGCCCGAGGTGCAGGTCGGCCAGCCGCTCGCGGTAGACCTCGATGCGCTTGCGGGAAATGCCCGGCTGCAGGCCGAAGCAGCGTCCCTTGTTGTCCGCCAGCGCCATGTTCTCCAACAGCGTCAGATCCGGGCAGGTGCTGACAGCGGGGTTCTGGAAGATGCGGCCCATGGCGCGGTAGCGTTTGAACTCGCTCAGACCGTTGACGCGCTTGCCGTCGATTAAGATGTCGCCGCCCTCGACGGGAATGCTGCCGCAGATGATGTTGAGCATCGACGTCTTGCCGCTGCCGTTGCTGCCGACGATGGCGACGAACTCGCCGTCGGAAACCTTCAGATTAAAGTCCTGAAACAGCGACATTTCGGTAATCGTGCCGGGATTGTAGACCTTCGTGATGTTGCGTAGCTCAAGCATGGCGCTTCACCTTGCCCTTCTGCAGGTTGCCCAGCACCAGGATCGCCAGGAACAACACCGCCGTGACGAGCTTGAGCAGGTTCGCGGGCAGGCCCAGGTTGATCGCGATCTGGATGCAGATCTTGTAGATGATGCTGCCGACGACGACGGCCGTCGTGCCCTTGACGAACGGCAGCTTTTTGAAGATCGTCGTGCCGATGATGACGGTCGCCAGTCCGAACACCATCTGGCCGGTGCCCATGGTGCTCGAAAACGAGCGCTGCTCCTGCGCCACGATCGCGCCCGACAGCGCGACCAGCGCGTTGGCGATCGTCAACCCGATGATCTTCGCCCGGCCGACGTCCTTCGCAATCGAAGTGACGACGTTCGGGTTGTTGCCCGCCGCGCGCAGAAGCAGGCCGCTGCGGGTCTTGAAGTAGAGGTCCATCAGCACCTTCACGACGAGGGCCAGCACCGCCGAGACGATCAGCTTGCGCTGCATCAGCGTCAGCCCGCCAAACAGCGCCATCGTCGGCGCGGCCGTAAAGATCGTGTCGATCTCGCGGCCGATGGCGAGGTTCGATCCGGCGATCTGCAAGTTGATCGAGAACAGCGCCGTCATCGTGATGATGCCGGCCAGCAGGTCGCGCACCTTCAGGCGCACATGGATGACGCCCGTGACGAACCCTGCCAGCGCGCCCACGCCCGCCGCGGCGAGCAGCGCCAGAAACGGATCGCATCCGCCGACCATCAATACGGCCGCCACGGCCGCGCCGAGCGGAAAGCTGCCGTCGACGGTCAGGTCGGGGAAATCGAGGATCTTGTAGGTGATGAACACGCCGTAGGCGAGCTGCGCGTAGATCAGTCCCTGCGTCAGCGTGCTGACCAGAAGGTCGATGTAGGTGCTCATATCGGTCGCTCCTTGTCTTCGCGGGAAGGCGGGCGCGCGCCGGAGAGGGCGCGCCGCCCGCGGGGAAATCAGTGACGGTTGCCGGAGGGCGAAGGTTTACTCGACTTCGCTGGCCTCGATGGCGACCTCGGCGACCTCGTCCGGCACGGTGATGCCCAGATTGGCGATGGCCTCGGAATTGACGTAGATCGAGTATTCGGAGATCGTCTCATAGGGCATCTCCTCGGCGGTGGCCTCGCCGGTCAGGATCTTGGCGGCCATCAAGCCGGTCTGGCGGCCGAGCTGGATGTAGTCGATGCCGGCGGAGGCGACGCAGCCGAGCTTGACCTGCTCGATCTCGCTGCCGTAGACGGGGATGCCGGCCGTGTCGGTCTTTTCAAGGATGGAGGACAGCACGCCGACGACGTTGTTGTCCGTCAGGTTGGAGAAGCAGTCCACGCCGCGGGCGATCAGCGTGTCCGCCGCCTGCGTGACCTCGCTCTGGCTGGTGACGCCCACGACCTCGACCGTGAAGCCGTAGTCGCCGCACTTCTCCTGATACTCGGCGATGGCGGAGACGGAATTCGGCTCGCTGGTGGTGTAAATGATGCCGATGGTCTCGGCGTCGGGCTGGAGCTGGCGGATCAGCTCGAGCTGCGCCTCGACGGGCAGCTTGTCGCTCGTGCCGGTGATGTTGCCGCTGTCGACGCCGGCCTCAACGGGGTCGGTGATGGCGGTGAACACCACGGGAATGTTCTTGTCCTCGGCGGCGGCGAAGCAGGCCGTGGCCGACGGGGTGGCGATGGCCACCATCAGCGCGACGTTCGTCGCGGAGAAGTTCTGGGCGATCTGCGCGGCGATGGCGTTGTCAAAGCCGGCGTTCTGGTAATCGATCGTGAAGTCCTCCCCTTCGACCAGTCCGGCGTCGGCCAGGCCGAGCAGGAAGCCCTCGCGGCAGTTGTCGAGCGAGCCGTGCTCGCCATACTGGTTGATGCCGATGGTGGGAACGTCCTCCGCCAGCGCGGAGAGGCCGAAGGTCAGCGCGAACAGGGCGGCGAGGATGGAAGCGATGATCTTTTTCATGGAAATTCTCCTTTTCATTTCAAATTCATGGTGATGCCGACTTCTGCGAATGGGAAGCGCGCATTCATCGCCATCGAAAATCCAATCCCAACATGTCGTCAACCTTCTTTCTGTGGAATAAAAAACTGTCCCATATCGGTTTCGATATGGGACAGGAATTCCTGCGGTGCCACCCAAATTGATGCTTGCACATCCACTTGTCTCTTCGCACACTGCGATGCGAGCCGCTCGGATAACGGGTGCGGATCCCGTCGGTTGCTACTTGCTTGCGCTTTCGACCGCCCTCGTAAGTCCATTCACATGGGCATCGTTGCCGCGATTCCACCGCCCGCGACTCTCTTTGAACTCCGCTTACATGCTACTACTCTTACTCACTGGTTTAATTTCGGTTGTTGTAATGGATTATAACAGCAAAGAAAGTGTTTGTCAAGCAGTTGCAATGTTAAGAATTCGGTCGATCACCTCCTTTTTCTTAACGTTTCCTCTCTTCCGAGGCGCGCGGCGCATTTTCCGGAACCCCTTCCGTGCGGCGCGCATCTTCTGCCCGGTTCACGGCGCGCCAGAGGAAGATGGGAAATGGCCATTTGGGAGCGAATCTCCGCCATGCTTTGCGCCGGGGAATCAGGAATCCACTTCGCCGGGGCGGCGGAAAACGCCGGAATTGCGCTTTGGGCGTTTTCAAATGTCCTCTAACGAAAACTTTGCTTGCATATTCGCCCGAAGGCGCGTATAATGAAGTTCAAAGCACGATGACGGAGAATTCCCCCGCCGGTTTGGTTTCTCAGAGAGCGCGCCCATGGCTGGAAGGCGCGCGTCCAATGGCGTGGGATCCGGCCTTCCGAGTGCGCGGGAGAACGCGTCCGCAGAACGGCGGACGAAATCCCGCCGGGCGCTCCCGATACAGGGCGGCTTGAGGGCGCGAAAGCGCCGAAGCAAGGTGGTACCGCGAAGCATGCTTCGCCCCTGCACGACGGGGGCGGAGCTTTTTTTCGCCCCACGGGCGCAAACATCGCCAAAGGAGAGAGAAGTTTGAAACAACACACGAAGTGGCCGCCAAGGAAAGGCATAGGAAAAAACCATCCAAAAAGATGGCGAAAAGAGGAGAGAAGAGAAGCTAAGGGGCAGAAAGCGGGTCGTCAGTGAGAATAAAGCCGCGACGGCGCAAAAGGGAAAGCCCCTGCGCCACGGTAAGGGACTTAGAGGGAGGTAGGTCGTGCGAAGTCGAAAGAAAGCCAGCAGGAGAGTAAGGCACGAGCTTGGACAGGATGTTCCAGATAGCGGTCAGGAGCATCTTGCACACAGCGATAATGGCTTTCTTGTGACCACGACGAGCCTTGATGCGGCGATAGCGTTCAGCAAATTCAGGATGCTTTCTGGAATGGATGAGCGCGTTGGCCACCTGAACCAGAAGAGGTTTCAGGTAAGAGCCTGCACGGGAAATGCGAGTAGACTTAACCTTTGCGCCGCTCTGGTCATTTCTTGGGCAACAGCCAGCCCAAGAACACAGGTTCTTGGCTGTTGGAAATACGGACATGTCGCCGCCGGTCTCCGAAAGGACAGCAATAGCCGTCATAGGATCATTGCCGAGGCCGGGAACGGTGCGCAGGAGCTGGAGAATATCTGCAAAGGGTTCACAGATGCGGAGAATCTCCTGCTCCAGGCGCTGGCGGAGTAGGCGCAGCTGGTCGATGTGGTCAAGGCATTGGCGCAGCTTCACAGCCTGTTCGGGAGAAACAGCGCCGTCTACAGCGGCCTGAATCTCAGAAAGAGGAGATTTGCAGCGCCTGTCCACGAACTGTGCGACGTCGAAAGGTTCGCCGGGATGTGTAAGGATGTATTCGGTAATGGAACGAGCGGATTTGCCAAAGACATCAGCGAACACATCATCCAGTTTGAGGTTGGACACGGTGAGGCAATTCTGAGCACGGTTCTTCTCGCCGGTCAGCATATTCGTCAGCTTGCCGCGGTAACGAACGAGGTCGCGCAGATGGCGAATGGCTGGCGGCGGGATAAAGGACGGCTTGATCATGTCGCACATGAACAGGTCGCAAATCCACTTGGCATCCTTACGGTCAGTCTTGTTGCCTTTCTGGGGCTTGGTGTATTTGGGGTGAGCCAAAGTCACCAGACAGGTTTTTTCGAGGATGTTGAAGACGGGAATCCAGAACTTGCCGGCAGATTCCATGCAGACTTCCTTGCAGTTGTACTTGTCAAGCCAGTGGGACAACTCCTGCAAGCCCTTGGAAAAGGCCGAGAAGCGAGCCTGAAAGTACTCTGTGCGGGAATTTGCATCGGTGATGCCGATACAGGCATAGATCCAGGTCTTGTGAACATCCAGACCACAGCAGTTTTTGCGGAAGATTTTGAACATGGGATCCCTCCTGCAAGAGATTGCAGAGTCGGCAGGGACTGGCTGTCCGGCGAAATCGAGTCAACTTCGGAAGAGATAAGTTTACGGGCTACGGTTTTGCGCCATTCATTGATGCCTTAACGGACAGCCGACACCATATAAAAATGCGGGGTTTGCCGCTATGCAGCCCCGCCACTCACCTCCTCGGGTTCTGTAGTATGCCGGCTCTGCTGAATCCAGTATATCAATCAATTGTGATAAGCGAAAGAGCTCCTCGGGTTTCATAACCCCATTGGTGCCTTTCGCAGAAAGGCGGGTTTATAAAAATGAAGCTGAAGAACCTCATATCCAAGCGCTACAAGGAGACGCCGGCAGACTGCCAAATCGTCAGCCAGGCGCTGATGATGCGCGGCGGCTACATCAAGCCCGTCGGCAACGGCATTTTCACGCTGTTCCCGGTCACAAAGCGCATCACCTCGAAGATCGAGCGCATTTTGCGCGAGGAAATGGATCGCATCGGCGGGCAGGAAGTGCTGTTCCCGGTGGCGATTCCCGCCGCGCTGTGGAAGGAATCCGGCCGGTTTGAGTCCGTGGGCAGCGAGCTGCTGCGGTTCAAGGACCGCTCGGGCGCGGACATGGTGCTGGGCATGACGCACGAGGAGGCGTCGGTGCACTTCGTGCGCGACGTGGCGGACAGCTACACGCAGTATCCGTTCATGATCTACCAGATCCAGACGAAGTTCCGCGACGAACCGCGCTGCCGCGGCGGCCTGATCCGCGTGCGCGAGTTCACGATGAAGGACGGCTACTCGTTCCACACCTCGCAGGAGGATCTGGAGCGCTACTACATGGAGTGCTACGACGCCTACAACCGCATCTTCGCGCGCGCGGGCGTGCCCGAGGTCGTGGCCGTGGCGTCGGACAGCGGCATGATGGGCGGCAAGGTGTCGCACGAGTACATGCTGCTCACCCCCGCTGGCGAGGACACGATCGTCCTCTGCCGCGACTGCGACTACCGCGCCAACATGGAGGCCGCGCCCTGCATCGCCCACGGCGAAGCCGGTGAGGTCGCCGCGCTCGAGAAGGTCGCCACGCCGGGCGTCAAGACGATCGAGGATCTCTGCGAATTCCTGAAGATCCCCGCCACGGCGACCTGCAAGGCCGTCGTCTATCAGGAGAACCTGACCGACCGCTATGTCGTCGCCTTCCTGCGCGGGGATCTGGACATCAACGAGACCAAGCTGCGCAACTACCTGAAGGCGGAGATCCATCCGGCGGACATCACCCCGGAGAGCGGCCTCGCCGCCGGCTTCATCGGCCCCAAGGGCCTGCCCGAGGGCGTGAAGGTCGTCTACGACAGCTCCCTCGAGGGCGTGAACTGGTTCGCCACCGGCGCGAACGAGGCCGACTTCCACTACACCGGCTTCAATATCCCCCGCGAGATGGGCGAAGTCGAATATGTGGACGTCGCAAAGGCCTACGACGGCGGCGTCTGCCCGGTCTGCGGCCACAAGAGCATCTACACCTCGCGCGGCATCGAGGTCGGCAACATCTTCCAGCTCGGCACGCGCTACACCGAGGCCATGGACATGACCTACGTCGACGCGGACGGCTCGCTGAAGCACCCGATCATGGGCTGCTACGGCATCGGCGTCGGCCGACTGGCCGCAGCGGTGTGCGAGGCGCACCACGACGACTACGGCCCGATCTGGCCGATGTCGATCGCGCCCTGGCACGTCCACCTCTGCTCGCTGCGTGCGGACAACCCCGAGGTTGCCGAGACCTCGCAGCGGCTGTACGACGAGCTGACGAAGCGCGGCGTGGAGGTCATCTGGGACGACCGCCCGGTCAGCGCCGGCGTGATGTTCTCCGACGCCGACCTGTTCGGCGTGCCGGTGCGCGTGGTCGTCAGCCCGAAGGGCCTGAAGAACGGCACCATCGAGATCTCCTCGCGCGACAAGTCCTTGCAGGAGAAGCGCCCGATCGACGAGGCCGCAGATTTCGTCTACAACTACGTCTGCAGCGAATTGGCCAAGCTCGAATGCCGGCTCTGAGAACGCCACTGAGGCGCTTCTGTGGGTGCTCCGCCGAGGCCGATTAAAGCGCGAAAGGGCTGAAACCCTTTCGCGCTCTCCTCTGGATTTTTGACAGTCTGCGGCGCCCCGCCATCGCGGGGCGCTTTTTGCATAGGCTATCGTCCCGCGCAAAAGTTCATTGACGGTTTTGGTGAAAAATGTTATACTGAATGCAATAATTCCAGAAAGGATCGGTGAATATGAGACGAATCGCACTCCTCCTGACGCTCCTCCTGCTCCTCTGCTGTGCAGTCGCGGCGGCCGAGGAAGAACCGGCGGTACTTACCGATTCAAGCGGCGATTATGAATACATATTGCTGGAGGACGGCTCCGCGGAAATCGCTGGTTATTCGGGATCGGCTGAAGAGCTGGAAGTTCCTGCCGAGTTGGACGGTCTTCCCGTCACATCCATTGGCGATGGCGCGTTTTACAACTGCGACAGTCTGACCAGCGTCACCATCCCTGACAGCGTCACCTCCATCGGCGAGGGTGCGTTTGCCTTTTGCGAAAGTCTGGCCCGCATCGCTCTCCCCAATAGCGTCACCTTCATCGACGCCTCGCCCTTTGTCGGATGCAGCCAGCTTCAAACCATTCAGGTTTCACCTGACCATCCCGTTTTTGCGACCATTGACGGCGTATTGTTTGAAAAAGCTGAAAAAAAGCTGGTCTGTTACCCAGCCGGTTTGGCAGCGATAGCATATACAATTCCCGATGGAGTTCTCTCCATTGGCGACAATGCGTTTTACGGATGTGACAATTTAGCCATCATTTTCATCCCCGACGGCGTCACTTCCATTGGTGATGGCGCATTTACGGGTTGCAGCAAGCTGACCCGCATCATCATTCCCAACAGCGTCACTTCCATCGGTGCCTCTCCCTTTTGCGTATGCACCCAACTTCAAGCCATTCATGTTTTTCCCGACCATCCCGTTTTTACGACAATCGACGGCGTATTATTTAAAAAAGCAGAAAAAATGTTGGTTTGTTATCCAAGCGGTTTGCCGGCAACGGAATATGCGATTCCGAATGGGACTCTCTCCATCGGAGAAAGCGCGTTTATCCATTGTTACAATCTTACCAGCGTCATCATCCCCGCCAGCGTCGCCTCCATCGGAGAAAGTGCGTTTTACGGTTGCGACTGGCTGACCCACATCACCATCCCCGACAGCGTCACCTCCATCGGAGAAAGTGCGTTTTACGGTTGTGGCGGCTTGACCAGCATCACCATTCCCAGCAGCATCGCCTCCATCGGAGAAAGTGCGTTTGACCATTGCAGCAGCCTGACCA
>DVJL01000064.1 GCA_018716805.1 Candidatus Faecivicinus avistercoris
GAGCGCCGTCATTCATCATGCACTGGGCGACATCCACTTCGCCGCCCATGTTCATTTCAGCCGTGCCGTCCGCGCCGATGGTAACCGTCACTTCCATGCCCAGATCGGCCAGTGGAAGGACATCGCCCTCCATCTCCATGCTCACGCCGTACCATACGCCCAGATATTCGTCGGGAATCGTGGCGGTCTGCGCTTCGGACACTGGACGGGATTCGATGGCATTGGTCGTTTGTGCGGCCTCAGCCGGCGCAGGCGCAGCAGCCTGCGCTTCGGATTCGGGCGCATCGGTCGTCTGAGACGCTTCGGCCATTGCAGGCGCGGCAGTTTCAATGCTTGCGCCTAGCTTTAGCCCGGAAAGCAAACCCGCCACGTCGGGCATTGCGGGCAGCGCGTGCGCACAGGGATCCGTGGTAACGGTGATCTCGCTGGGATTTTCGCTCCAGCTCAGGCAGTTCTGCGCGTGATTCAGGTTTTCCTCGCTCATGCCTTCGGGCACGCGGACGGTCAGTTTGGGCGCGACGTTCATCATCAAGCCCATGGGCGAAGCCGTCAGGTCGCAACCGTCAAAGCAGATCTCCGCGAGGCTCGGGCAGTTGATGATGCAGTTTTCGCCGAAGCTGGCGACCTTGCCCGTGAAGTGCAGGCTGGTGAGATTCTGGCACTCGGTGAACGCGCCATATTCCACGCTCTGCGCGTCGGCGACAAAGGAAGTGAGGTTCGCGAAGTTGAACGCCTGCGAGCAGATGGTATCCAGATGCTCACCGAAATACAGGTTGCCCAGCGGGCCCGCGCTGTCAAAGGCATAGTTGTCGATCATGCGCACGCCGTTGACAAAGATCACGTTGTTCAGGCTCCGGCAGAGCATGAACTGGTTTTTGCCGGTGTTCTCCAGCGGCGCGTAGCAGACGAAGGTTTCCAGCTGCTGGCAGTAGGAAAGCATCGAGTCGGGAAGCGCCTTGATGGTCTCGGGCAACACCAGCGTGCGCAGGCGTACCCAGTCGGTCTGGTTGGTTTCCGTCTCCGTATCGGTATAGTCCTGGCAGGACGCAAAGGCGTTGTAGTCCTTGAAGCCCACCACGGTCACGCCGTCGATCTCGCGCGGCACCACAACGTCCACGTCGGTTCCAGTGTAGGCCAGGATCAGACCGGTCTCCGGGTCGAAGTCAAAGTTTTCGGCGGGGGTCGCCTCGAAAGGCATCTTTATAAATTTGCTCGCTTCGCCCTCGCGCAGGATGGGATCATACCAGGGCCGCCCAAGCGTCTCGTTCCACGCGGCGATCTGCTCGTCGCTCGCACCGGCAGGCAGGCGCATTTCCGCCTCCGTGCCCTCTATGGCGGAAAGCTGGAAACTGCCGTCCGTGGGAATGACCAGCTGCGTAAGCTTTGTGTTCGCGAAGGCTCTTTCGCCCACGCTGGCCGCGGCGTTCAGGGTTACGGTTTGCAGCGCGGTTCCTTCAAATGCGCCCTCGCCGATGGCGGTCGCGTTCGTAAGCTCCGCGCTCGTCAGCGCGGTGTTTGCAAACGCGTTCGCGCCGATGGTGGCCGCGTTTTTCAGGTCGACGGCGGTCAGCGCCGTATTGGCAAAGGCGCTCTCACCGATTTCGCTTACGCCCTCTCCCAGCGCGAGCGTGGTCACGCCGCTGCCTTCGAACAAGTGCGCCGGTATCGCGCCGGTTTCGATGGTCACGTCGGTCAGATTGGACATGCCCGCGAACGCGCCCGCGGGAAGGATGGCGGGATCGCACTTGACCACCAGCCTTTTCAGGCCCGTCAACCCTTCCAGCGCGCCTTCGCCGATTTCGGTCACGGACTCGGGCAGCGTCAGCGTCTCCAGCTGCGCGCAGCCCGCAAACGCCCGCGCGCCGATGGTGGTCACGGAATCGAACAAATCCACCTCCCGAAGCGTACTGTCCATGAACGCTTCCGCGCCGATGGTGGTAAACGCATCGTTGTGGGCGACCGAGAAGTATTCGATAGTCTGACTTCCCTTGAACACGCCGTCGCCCAGCCCGACGACCGGCTCCTGCGAGACGGTGAGGTGGGCGTGAATGCGCGGCTGCGCGCCGGTGTACTCGGTCAGCATGAGGTTTTCATACTGATACGCGCCGCTTTCGGGCGACTCGGCGGTCGGGTCCTGGGCACGCCAGACGCGGCAGGGAATGCCCAGCGCGTCCACATACGCCTGCCAATCGAGCATCTGCTGTTTGGTGCCGTGCGCGTACAGGTCGATGTCGTACAGATAGTCGCAGCCCGCAAACACGTCCTCACCCAGCGCGGGCGGGGTCGGGCTGTCCACGATGACGTATTGCAGCAGCAGATTCCCCTTGAACGCGCCATCGCCTATGGTTTCAAGCGACGCCGGCAGGTAGAGGGTGCCGCCCAGAGAGCCGCAGCTTTCAAACGCGCCTGTGCCGATGGAGGTAAGCCCATCGGGCAGCGCCACAGAACCCTTGATCCCGGCGAAATAGAACGCGAAATCGCCGATAGTCTCAGCGCTCGGAAGCTCAAACAGGCTTCCTTGATAGGCGTTGTAGAAGGCGTTGTCGCCGATGGTCTTGAGCGTAGAGGGAAACTTTACATGGCCAAGCGTCGCGCAGTTGTAAAACGCGCCATCGCCGATGGCCTCAAGCCCCTCGGGCAGCTCCAGCAGCGCCAGATAGTAGTGGTGCGCAAACGCCTCAGGACCGATGGCCTTCACTGCTGCGCCGCCGATGGTCTCCGGGATAGCCAGATAGGTGGCGTAGCCGTTGTAGCGGGTGATGGTGCCGGTGGAAGCGTCAAAATCGAACTCCGATTCCACATAGCCGTTGTTGTCCACGACAACGGCGCTTTTGCCGCTGGGCTGGACGGACACCGCGCTGCCGGCGCTTGCAAACGCCTCCGCGTAGGCCTCCAGCTGATCGTCCGGAACATAGGCCACCGCGTCCTCGGGAAGAACGGTAAAGCAATCCTGGTCAATCACCGGGCATACGCCCTCGAAGGTGATTTTGCGCAGAGATTCGCAGAATGTGAACGAGCTGTCGCCGATATAGCGCACACCTGCGGGGATGGTGACTTCAGCAAGCGCGCCGCAGTTGCCAAAGTTCAGGCGGTTGATGACCACCAGGCTCTGGGGAAGGGATACGCTCACCAGGTTGGGACACCAGGTGATGGCGTTGCTCCTGAGCTCGAGCACCGTCTCGGGCAACGAAAGTGCGGTAATGGTTTCCCCGGTGAAGACGTTGATGTCGATCACGTCCACCGTGCCGCCATTGATCTCGCCGGGCACGGCCACATCGCCGCCCGCACCGCTGTAGCCGCGGAGCACGCAGTATTCCGCGTCATAATTCCATTCAGCGGATTCGGCCAATGCGTGGATGCATACTGCCAGCATCAGCAGGGAGAGAACCAAGCAGAACCGTCTCTTCATGAATAAACTCCTCCGTTTCCTTTTCATCGCGGGTCATGTCTCCTTTCTTACAGCGCGTCCAGCGCGGCGGTCAGATAGGCAGGTGTAACGGAAGCGTACAGGAATGCGTCGATCAGCCGATCCTGCCTGGCGCGTTTGACGCTCTGTGCCAGCTCGGGATCGCCGTTTTCATCGCACAACAGCACGAACTGGCAATGTGGAACCGCCCCGCGCACGCGATCGATCAGTCTCAGCCGGCTTTCCAGCGTATACGCATTCACGCGGCTGACCTCCATCAGCAGAATATCCGCCTGCGCAGCGCGGCAGAGCGAAAAGATGTCGTCCGTCTTCCCAGGCAGAACCTGCTCCACGCGGAATTCACCCGTTCCCGAAAGCGCCTGAGCGACGGCCTCCGAAAAAAGCGTGTTTTGCATGCTGATGACACACTCTCTCATAGAATCCCCCCTTTGTACACTTAAGCGTATCAGAAACGCAAGCGCCGCACATCCGTCTTTTGGCTATTTTTTCAGCCAAAACAAAAAAGGCCGCCCGCAGGCAGCCTTTCTTCAAAAAATTTAGTTTTTCCGATTCAGTATGACCAGACCGCTTTCCCGGGCGCGGACGGCAAGCTCGGTACGGTTGCGAAAACCGGTCTTTTCCAGCATGTTCAGGATATGCGACTTAACCGTAGCGACGGATATGTGCAGCCGCTCGGCGATCTCCTGATTGGTATCGCCGCCGGTCATCTCGCGCAGCACCTCCAGTTCGCGCTGGGTAAACTCATAGCTGCTGGCAAGGCCCAGCTGAAGCTCCGGCGTTGCGTCCGGATAGACGGATTCGCCCGCCATCGTGCGCTCCATCACGTCCAGCAGGCTTTCGCGCTGCTCCTCCTTGTACCAGAAGCTCTCCACCCCGATTTCCCGCGCGCGGCTCAGATAGGAGTATTCCGGCATGGAGGTCACGATGATGATCTTGATTTGGGGAAAGGCGCGCTTGATTTTGGCCGCGGCGTCCAGACCGTTTTCGCCGTTGCGCGTGACCACGTCCATCAGAATCAGATCCACCGGGAAGCGCAGGCAGTATACCTCCGCCAGCGAGGCGTTGTCGATGGAAAGCGCCGTCTCAAAATGCTCGGAAGATTGAATCCTGAGCTCAAACAGTTCCCGGGGCATGGTCTGATCCTCGACGATCATAACTTTGTATTTCATTCCGCCTCCCGCCTTTCCTGCGGTAAAATCAGCGTCAGCCTGAAACGCGGCGCGTGCTCCACCGCCATCGCACCGCCCGCCGCCTCGACCTGTGCGCGCAGCGAGGACAGCCCGCTGCCCTCGACAATCGGTTGGGACGGCACATCGCCGTCGTTCAGATAGCGGATCTCCCATCCATTTGCGGTTGCCTCGCCGAAAATTTCGAGCCTTGTGCCGTTTGCGTGGCGCACCAGATTCGTCAGGCATTCATGGGCGGCGGATTCTATCAGATGGGCGTTCTCCGTGCCATCCTCGGGAAATACTCCGTTGCGCTCGATGGTCACGCCAATGGCCCGCGCCGCGCGTGAAAGCTGTTCAAAGGTATCCACTGGTTTTTCATCCGCATATTTTCCCAGCAGAAGATGGGTGTTTTGCCGCCACTCGGCGCAGATGCTCTCCGCGTCGCCCCGCGCGCCGGAGAGAAACTGCCGGGTTTGCAGCAGCACATGGCCGATCTCATCGTGGACGCGGGTCTTGGCGCGCAGGATCTCCTTTTCGCGGGTCAGCTCCTGCACCTCCTGCCCATACTGTCTGAGCCTGAGGTTCATTGTTTTCAGCCGCAGGTTGTCCTTTTCCAGCTCCCGCTGAAGCCGTGCTTCCTCGGTGATGTTCGTGCCGGTGATCTGGTAAACGCTTTGCCCGGACAGCGCCATCCGCGTCCGCTCAAAGCTCCATGTCTGGCCATTTGAAAGCGTGACGATGGGCTCATGCGCAATGGTCTCCCAGAACGCATTCGCATTGAGCAGCGCTTCGCCCGTGAGCAGATGGCTTAGTTCGTCCATGATGTAATTCTTCAGGCAGGGCTGTCCGTTTTCCCAGGCAAAACACAGCGCGCAGGGCAGGTGATCCGAGCTTTCCTTGATGGAAACCGGGGAAATCTGCCGGCGGCTTGCGAGAAACAGCTTGCGCGATATCCAAATGCCCAGGGCCACCAAAAGCAGCGCCGACGCTGTCCACGGGGCGGGAGAAAGCGCACCCGGCGGGGAGGAAAGCGGCGCCACCAGCAGCGCAGCATCCAGCGCGGTCAGGCCCAGACAGAGCGCAAAAGCGAAATACCGCCGGCAGCGCGCCGCGCTCATACAGCCGAACATGCCGGCCATCGTCCCGATCAGCAGCAGCGTGCAGATGAGACCCGCGTGCATTTGGGTCACAGGCATTCACCTCCCTGGGAAAAAGAGAGCGTCACGCATAGTTCGCCATCCGCGTTATCCGTGGTAATTTGCCCCAGCCGCGCGTATTTGTCCGCGTCCGGCAATCCCGCCGCGTCCTCCATCATCAGCCGGATGGAAAAGCGCTCGCCGCATTCCACGCGCGCCATCAGCGCGG
>DVJL01000065.1 GCA_018716805.1 Candidatus Faecivicinus avistercoris
ACTTCTTGGTCAACAAGACGCTCGTATTTTGCAGCAAGGGCAGCTGGAAGCGCGAATTTGGCAAGTATGCCGTGCTCGCCGCGTGCACCCTATTGGTCAACTACCTGTTGCTCGACTGCCTGACGATCGCGGTGGGATGGCCTCTGGCGCCGGCAAAGCTCGTGGTGGAAGTGGTGCTGTTCTGCGCGAACTTCTTCGTTCAGGGGCGGCTCGTCTACCGCGCGCAGCGACGTGCGTGAAATGTGCGCCCTCTTTGCGCGAAGGCGATTGCGGATGGGTGAAGAAAGACAAGACGTTTTGCATAGTAGAGTGCTGCCATCGAAATCAGACGATCGGCCTCAGCTTTGTTCCCAACCGGCTGCGATCGCCAAGGCAAAAGCGCTTTTGGGACGATTGGGGCGCGAAAGCGCTTCGGCTCTCGTGCGCTTTTGACAGAATGAAACGCCTCCGCATTTGCCGTGCGGAGGCGCTTTTTTGTGTCCACAATGCCAGAGATCAGGTCTCGGACATGCCGTGCTTGACGCGGTCGTGCTCTTCCGCGCGCTTGGCGTTGTTGAAGCGGTCGAGCGTGCCGACCAGATAGCCGGTGATGCGGCGGATGCGCTCGAAGCGGATGTCGTCCTCGTGGCGGCCGCAGTTGGGGCAGGTGTTGCCGATGACGCCGTTGTAGCCGCAGACGGGATCGCGGTCGATCGGGTGGTTGATCGAGCCATATCCGATGCCCGATTCCTTCATCAGGCGGACGATCTTCTCAAACGCCTCGAGGTTCTGCGTCACGTCGCCGTCCAGCTCGACGTAGGAGATGTGGCCAGCGTTGGTCAGCGCGTGGTAGGGCGCCTCGATGCGGATCTTCTTTGCCGCGGAGATGTCGTAGTAGACCGGCACGTGGAAGCTGTTGGTGTAATACTCGCGATCCGTAACGCCCGGAATCACACCGTACTTCTTGCGGTCGATGCGCACGAAGCGGCCGGACAGGCCCTCCGCAGGCGTGGCGAGCAGCGTGACGTTCATGCCCGTGCGGGCGGAAGCTGCGTCGCAGAGCTCGCGCATGTGGCCGATGATCTCAAGGCCGAGGTTCTGCGCCATCTCGCTCTCCCCGTGGTGGACGCCGATCAGCGCCTTGAGCGTCTCGGCGAGGCCGATAAAGCCCACCGACAGCGTGCCGTGCTTGAGCACCTCGCGCACCTCGTCGTCCCAGTCGAGCTTCTCGCTGTCGATCCAGACGCCCTGTCCCATCAGGAAGGGGAAGTTGCGCACGCGCTTGCGCGCCTGAATCTCGAAGCGTTCGAACAGCTGATCAATCGTCAGGGCGACCATCTGATCCAGCATCTCAAAGAATACGTCGATGTTGTGGTTGGCCTTGATCGCAAGGCGCGGCAGGTTGATCGAAGTAAAGCTCAAGTTGCCACGGCCGTTGGAGATCTCGCGCTCCGGATCGTAGACATTGCCGATGACGCGCGTCCGGCAGCCCATGTAGGCGATTTCCGTCTCCGGATGGCCCTCGCGATAGTATTTCAGGTTAAACGGCGCGTCCTGGAACGAGAAGTTCGGGAACAGCCGCTTGGCCGACGTGCGGATCGCCAGCTTGAACAGGTCGTAGTTCGGGTCGCCGGGATTGTAGTTGACGCCCTCCTTGACTCGGAAGATTTGGATGGGGAAGATCGGCGTCTCGCCGTTTCCCAGTCCCGCCTCGGTCGACAGCAGGAGGTTGCGCACGGCCATGCGCGCTTCCGGCGAGGCGTCCATGCCGTAGTTGATCGACGAGAACGGCACCTGTGCGCCGGCGCGGGAATTCATCGTGTTCAGGTTGTGGATCAGCGCCTCCATGGCCTGATAGGCCGTGCGGTCGGTTTCCTCAGTGGCGCGGCGCTGTGCGAACGACTGCACGCGCGCAATTTCCTCGGCCGGCACGCCCATGGCGGCAAGCGCCTCCGCCTCTGCGGCCGGATAATCCGCGCCCGGCTCGAGCGCCGGCTTCAGCCCCTTTGCCGAAAGACCGCCGAGCATCTTTCGGACGCCTTCCTCGGCATTCTCGAAGCCGTCGAGCAGCTCCAGCGCGCGGATCAGGTTGTCCCGATAGTTCTTGACAAACGTCTTTCGGATGCCTTCGGCCATGGCGTAGTCGAAGTTGACGATGCTCTGGCCGCCGTGCTGGTCGTTCTGGTTGGCCTGGATGGCGATGCAGGCCAGCGCGGCATACGAGCGGATGTCCTGAGGCTCGCGCAGGTATCCGTGACCCGTGGAGAAGCCGCCGCGGAACAGCGAAATCAGGTCGATCTGGCAGCAGGTGGTCGTCAGCGTCAGAAAGTCCATGTCGTGGATGTGGATGTCGCCGTTGCGGTGGGCTTCGGCGTGCTCCGGCTTGAGGATAAACATCATATTGAACTGCTTCGCGCCTTCGGAGCCGTATTTCAGCATCGCGCCCATGGCGGTATCGCCGTTGATGTTCGCGTTTTCGCGTTTGATGTCCGAATCGACGGCGGCCTTGTTCGTGATGTCGTCGTAAATGCGCATCAGGCGGGTGTTCATCTCGCGCACGCGGCTGCGCTCGGCGCGATAGAGGATATAGGACTTCGCCGTGCGCACAAAGCCATTTTCAATCAGCACGCGCTCGACGACGTCCTGCACGTCCTCGACGCTGGGAATGGCGGAGGATTCGCCGGAATCGATCTCCGCGACGACCTGCTCCGCGAGCCTTTGAGCGACCTCGCGCGTCTTGGTGCTATCGCTTGCGCGAAAGGCGCGAAAGATTGCGTCGGTAATCTTTTCGACGTCAAACGCAACCTCGCGGCCGTCGCGCTTGATGATCTTATCCAGCATATCCGGTCTCCTCCAATTCCGTTCTCAAAATCGCATGACCCCATTATATTGTATGCGGGAATGCTTGTCAATACAAAATATAGTAAATTAATCATTTTGCAAAAGACTGTGCCAGCCGCTGCGCGCGGCACACCTGTCCATTATACCGCCCGGAAACAGATGTTGCAAGCACATTTGCCGAAATTTGGCCGAAAAGATTTCCCGCGCAAATCCCGGCGTTTTGCGCCTAGCCATCG
>DVJL01000066.1 GCA_018716805.1 Candidatus Faecivicinus avistercoris
CCGGCCTTTTTGCACCAGTCGCAGAACTCGTGCAATCCAACCTCGTTCGTCTCGGTGGTAAGCCATGCCAGATCCAGCCGCTTCGGGCGGTTCGGCCCGACGGAATCCTCCCAGTTGAAGCCGGAGACGAAGTTGCCGCCGGGATAGCGGACGACGGGGACGTCCAGCCTGCGGACGAGGTCGAGCACGTCGCGGCGAAAGCCCTGCTCGTCGGCGGCCGGATGGCCGGGCTCATAGATGCCTTCGTAGATTGCGCGGCCCATGTGTTCGAGGAATGAGCCATACAGGCGAGGATCAATTTGACCGATTTGATAGGCTTTGTCCAGGTGTATGCGTGCGTTTTTCATTGATTTTGCTCCTTTGACCGGTTGTGCCATGGGGCCAATTTCGCACCCATTATACGCGGAGAATCCCCTTCTGTCAAGCGGCGGTTGCAATTCCGGCCGGCCGGCCGCGTATTGACGCCGGGTTTCCGGCTGTGCTATAATCGCCGTGGCGCAGGCCGGAAGGGAAGCGATTGTATGCGCAGGAACAGGTCCTATTCGATTTACAGGCACATCATCGTGGTCATACTCGTGCCATTTCTCACGCTGACCTTTTTGCTGCTGTTGCTGTATGAAATCTACTATGCATCGATGCTCAGCCAGGCGGAGACGGGGTTTGACCTTCAGGAAGAGCAATACCGGCTCTATCTGGAAGGGCAGCTGGATGAGATTCGCCAGGCTGCGCAGACGGCGGGCTATTCGGAGAGCGTGCAGAAATACTTTGTGCGGATGAATGAGCGCGACCGCGTCAACAACTATACCTCGATTCGCGAATTGTTCGACACGCTGATTCGCTTGACGGACGGCGTGTCCGCGCTCTGCATCATGGACGACAACGGCGGCTTTCTCAATTCGGAAGATGGATACCTGCACTATTTCCAGCGCGCAAATGAGGCGTATGATACGGGGAACCGTGCGCTCGCCAGCGCTTTTTTCACCGACCTGATCGGGGAATCCGACGCTCAGGCGCCGAAATACTGCATTTATTATTCGCCGATCGGCATCATTACGCCGATCAGCATGGCGGAGGATGTGCATTCGCTCACATGCGCAATGCTGTTCGATGTCACGCAGCTTTTGAATGGAAGGATGTCCGGCGGCGTGCTTTCGCAGGAACTGCTGATCTGGGATGGGCAGGTCGTCGCGTCGGACGGTACGCTGGCCGGGGCGGGAAGGGAACTGTTCGACGCCATTGCGGCGGACGAGGGCCTCGACCAGCGCGTGCGGATCGACGTAGGCGGCGTCAGCTACTTTTATCGGAGGACGGCGCTGTCCAGCGAAAACGGCATGGTCTATGCATTCGTCATGCCGGTGGATTTTTTCATGGATGAGGCGGGGAACATCAAGACCTTTCTGCTGGTGGGCATCGCCGGCTGCATGGCCATGGTTGTGGTGCTGATGCTTCTGCTGCGCCGGGGCATTTCCCGGCCGATCGAACAGATTGCCCACGACATGAGCCAGATCGACGCCCGGCAAATCGTAATCCGCAGTACCAACGTGGTGGAGCTTCAGATTCTGGCCAATGGGGTCAACGACATGCTCTCCAAGCTGATGGAGACCCAGCGCCAGGAAATGCGCAACCGCGAGCGGATCCAGCAGCTGGAGTTTTACAGGGTTCAGGCCGAAATGCTGGCGTACCGCAGCCAGATCAATCCGCACTTTTTGTTCAATACCATGGGATGCATCGTCGGAATGGCGGTGCACTACGGCATCGAACCGCTGGAAGCGCTGGGCACAGCGCTGTGCGACAGCCTGAACTATGCCCTGAGGGCGCCGGATACGGTCGAACTCCGTCAGGAGATCGAGCATGTCGGCAATTATATGCGCATATTGGACGTCCGGATGCCGGGCAAATACCAGCTGATTCTGCGCGTGCAGCCGGAGGCGCTGGAGCGGCGCGTGCTCAGCCTCATGCTTCAGCCGCTGCTGGAGAACGCCGTCCTGCACGGATTTGAGGATTTTGACAAGCGGGCAAAGTGCACGCTTTGGCTGTCGGCACGGATTGAGGAAGGGGGAACATTGCATCTGTGCGTCGTGGACAATGGAAATGGTATCGAGGAGGCGCGCCTGGCCGATATCCTCCGGCAGATGCGCAATTCGGCATTCCCGATGGGCAAGCAGCACATCGCGCTCAAAAACATCTGGCGCAGAATGCGGATTGCCTATGGGGATGGTTGCGCCATGGACATTTGTTCCAGACGGGGGCATTACACGCGCATAGACATTCAGATTCCGCCGCTGGAGCGCGACCTGCGCCACGCCTCGGGCGACGCGCCATAAGCGCTTTTGAACACGCGGGAGAAATAGGCGCTGTCGCTGTAACCGACCTTTTCCGCGATGTCCTGCACGCTGCTCTCCGTCTGACGGAGAAGGCGGGCGGCCATGTGCATTCGGATGTTTTTCAAAAAGGTCATGACGGTCACGCCGCAGCTCTCGCGGAAAGTGCTGCAGAGGTGCGCCTTGTTCATGAAAAAATGATCGGCCAGATCGTCCAGCGACAACGGCCGCGCATAGTGGCGCGCGATGTAGGATTGAATCCGGGCGGCTGGTTCGCGCGCAGTGAACCGAAAGCCGCACTGAACGCTCTGCTGGGCCTCGGCCAGCATGTCTGCAAATTTGGAAAACCCATGGCGGGGCAGGCTGACGCCCACGGACAGGGGAAGCGAGGCGACCGACGCGGGCACCTGTCCGCTCGGGTTGGACAGCAGCGCCACGCTGAAGCCATCGTCGCGCAGGTCGCTGAAGCCCAGCGCTCCGTCGTTGGAATCCAGCCCGGCGACGGCGCGCTCGGCGGCGGCGTCTGAAGCGTGCCAGCAGAGCACGCGGCACTCCGGGTAGGCGCTTTCGATCGCCCGCTGGAGCGCCAGATGCGGCGAAAGCGCCTGCGGCTTCAGGATGCCGTTCAGCCGTTCGATCAGCGCGGCGATGTCCTTTCGCGTAATGGGCTTGAGCAGGTAATCCACCACGCCGCTCTTGATGCCCTCCTGAGCTGCGGAGAAATCGCTGTAGGCGGAGATGATGACCATGCGCGCCGAGAGATGCTCCTGCGTGCAGGCGGCGATCAGATGCCGGCCGTTCATGCGGTCCATCCGAAGGTCTGTAAAGACGACGTCGCAGGCATGGGTGCGCAGATAGGCGAGCGCTTCCTGGCCGTTTGTAAACGTAGCGGACACGGTGTAATCCGGATAGTCCTTCAGCAGGCTTTCCAGGCCGCGCAGCGTCCAGATCTCATCGTCCACCAGTACAACGCTCGGCATTCCCTTCACCTCCGGATTTTTCACATTATACCATAATTTTCACATGAAATCAATCTGTATGAACGGCAAATGGAGGCCGTTGTGAGGCACATTGCAAAGGGCGCGTCCCGTTTTTTCCCGAAGATTGTCCAAGTTTCGGCAAAGATTGTGCATGTACTTCATGCCGCTTTCTGTGCTAGGATGAAGGTACAGTTGAAGGAGGTCGAGGGAATTGCGCGCGCGGAAAACGCTGGATGGACAAAGGCGGAGCCTCTGGGTGGAGATCTTCAAGAACAAGGAGATCTATCTGCTCGCCCTGCCCGCAGTGATCTGGTATGCGGTGTTCTGCTACATGCCGATGGGCGGACTGACATTGGCGTTCAAGAGCTTCAAGGCCAATCTGGGGATCTGGGGCAGCCCGTGGAATGGGCTGACGAACTTTGAATCGCTGTTTCGCGATCCGGCGTTTGGGCGGTCCGTAGGCGTTACGCTCTGGATCAACGCCGTCGAGCTGGTGCTCTGTTTCCCGGCGCCCATTCTGCTGGCGCTGATGCTCAACGAACTGCGGATGGGCAGATACAAGAAGGTCCTGCAGACCGTGTACACGTTTCCGCACTTCCTGTCGTGGGTCATCATCGCGAGCATCGTCAAAAACCTGCTGAGCATTGACGGCGTCGTCAACGGCCTGATGGCAAATCTGGGAATGGAAAAGGTCAGCTTTCTTGGAAACAAAAACCTGTTCCGGCCGCTGATTTACATCACCGAGATCTGGAAGGAGGCCGGGTGGTCCTCGATCATCTACCTGGCCGCGATCAGCGGCGTCGATCAGCAGCTGTACGAGGTGGCGGAGATCGATGGCGCGAGCCGGCTTCAGCGCGTGCTGCACATCACGCTGCCGAGCATCTTCCCGACGATCGCGGTCATGCTGATCCTTCAGATGGGCGGCATCATGGGCGGCCATTTCGACCAGATTTACAACCTGCAAAACGACATCATCGCTTCGTCGGCGGAGACGCTCAACCTTTACATCTACCGCATTACTTTCCAGAGGACGCCGAATTACGGCTTCTCCACAGCGGTCAGCCTGTTCTGCTCCGTCATCAACATGGCGCTGCTGCTGAGCACCAATAAGATCGCCGAGCGCTTTGGCGGCGTGGGACTCATGGGAGGTGCGAAGTAAGATGCGCAAAGAGAATCATTACGATCGCAACCGGCTGTCCGCGCTCGATGTGGTGCTGTTCGTGATCCTGACGCTGCTCGGGCTGGCGATCATCCTGCCGTTCTACAATGCGATCATGATCTCCTTCGTGACCGAGGCCGAGTATTTCCGGTCGCCGTTTATCCTGTTCCCGAAGGATCCGACGCTGGAGGCCTACCGGACGCTGCTCGAAACGGGCAGCATCCTCAACGGCTACGGCAACACGCTCTACCACATCGCGGTCGGCCTGCCGATCAGCATGTTCATTACGTTTGCGATGGGCTATGTCCTCAGCCGGCCGGAGTTTCCAGGGCGCAAGCTGCTGTACCTGTTCGTGCTGATTACGATGCTCTTCAGCGGCGGCATGGTGCCCAGCTTCCTGCTCATCCGGAGTTTGGGACTGATGAACACCCGCTGGTCGGTCATACTGTCCTGCCTGTTGAGCACCTACTATGTGGTGCTGGTGACGAACTTTATCCGTGCGCTGCCGGCCTCGCTGCTGGAGTCTGCGCGTCTGGACGGCGCGAGCGAGACGACGATCCTGTTGCGCATCGTCCTGCCGCTGTCCAAGCCGATCATCGCCACCATCACGCTGTTCTATGCGGTGGACAAGTGGAACGAGTGGTGGAACTCGATGCTGTACATCAACCGCATGGAGATGTACCCGCTGCAGCTGATCCTGCAAAACATCATCAACAGCTATCAGACGGCGCAGGATACCGAGATCGCCTCCGCAGATGCGATCAACCGCCTCCAGACCTTCTCGATGGGCATCAAGATGGCGGCCATCGTCGTGACCATGCTGCCGATCATGCTCGTGTTCCCCTTCCTGCAGCGCTTCTTCGTCAAGGGAATCATGATCGGCGCCGTGAAGGGCTGACGCCGCGCCAACATTGTCTACCAGCCATCCATGGCGGATGGTGGAAATAAAAGGAGGTACGCTTCATGAAACTCAAGAACCTGCTTGCCCTGCTTCTGGCTCTGCTCATGGCGCTGGGCGGAGCGTCCGCTCTCGCCGCAGAGAAGGAAGAGGTGGTGTACGACGAGGAGGATATTGCGCTCGCCAAGGAGTACACCGATACGCTCGACACCAGCGGCAGAACGTATGATGAGCACCTCGTCATCGAGCTTGCCAGCGAGATGCTGACCGACGGCATGGATTACAACAACGGCAGCGTCGCCAGCCAGTGGTTTACCGAGCACTTCAACTACGAGTTCGACATCGTGGCCATTCCGGACAGCAATGCCAACGACAAGGTCCGCACGATGATCAACTCGGGTGACGTTCCGGACGTGCTGCGCTGGAACAACTTCGACATCAATGAGATCACTTCCTATATCGATCAGGGTCTGTTCTACCGCCTGCCCGACGATTGGGAGGAGCGCTGGCCGAACATCGCCCACGCACAGAGCCTCGTGCCGGTCGCCGAAGCGCTGGAGGAAAAGGTGGACGGAACCTATGGCCTGTTCCGCGTGGTCATGTATCACTACTATCCCGGCGATACGATCGTCAACCATGACTCCGTTTACATCCGCGAGGATTGGGCCAATGCGGTCGGCTTCGAGATCAAGGATGCCTATACGGCCAGCGAGCTGCTCGAATACGCGCGCCTCATCAAGGAGCAGGATCCGGGCAACGTCGACTCGAACCTCATTCCGATCGTCAGCGAGACCAATTATCTGGCGAACCTGTTCCTGAAGTCGAACTATCCGCAGTTCAACCAGATCTATCGCGATGAGAACGGCGAGTATCATTGGGGATTCTCCGATCAGGAGACGCTCGAGGGACTCCAGCTGTGGAAGACCGCCTATGACGAGGGTCTTATCAGTCCCGAATTCTACGTCTATACCGAGACGGATGCGCTGAACACCTTCTGCATTTCCGGCGTGGCTGGCGCGGTGCTCAATCCCGGCAGCATCTGCGCGAACGTCCGTGATGGCTTCAGGGACAACCTCGGCCTGGACGATACCGCGTGGCATCAGGCCGCGATCATCGGCGAGGACGGCTACTATCACGACTATGCCAACGACAATTTCTGGGGCGTGACCTATTTCTCCGCGGACATCGACGAGGCGGTGTTCGAGCGCTACATGGACATCGTGGATTTCATGCTCTCGGACAACGGCGCCGACCTGCGCTGCAATGGCATGCGCTACATTGACTGGGACTTCGACGAGAACGGCGATCGCTACATGCTGTATGATACCGAACTCTACAGCCGCACCAGCGATTCCAACTTCTGGCCGGTCTACACGCTGCTCGGCGCCTGCGGCGACGACAATGGATTCAACCCCGAGCCGGTCGATGCCAGCGAGGACGCCCTGTTCTACGCGCAGCAGCTCAATGCGGTCTACAACGCCAAGCTCAGCCGGCTGGCCGATGACAGCATCGTCGAACGCGACTGGATCAGCTATGGCTTCTCCAGCGATGCCCAGACCGCGCTGACGGCGATCGACTATCAGACCCTCGAGGCCAACCTGATCGTTGCAGAGGGCGATCTCGAGGCGAACTGGCAGAATGTCATCGCGGAGAACGCGTACATCGTGGATCCCGCGGTGGAGGAGCTGAACGCGACCTTCGGCGGTGCGGCGGAGTAATCTTCTTCCGAAGTCCGCTTGAGGACTCCTCAGACGCACTTTCGGGGCCTTTCCGCCGTCTTGCCGCCGCAAATCCCCGACCTGTCGCGCCGGGCCTGCGAATTCTCCGGCAGTCGGGCCGGAAAGTTCCCGCAATTGCAAATCATTTCCTATTATAAAAGAAGGCTTTTCCCGGATGCCGGGAAAAGCCTTTGCTTTGCTCAGAAGCAGGGCGTCCGATGGCCGGACTGGCATTTGCTCTGGCGGGGGCAGTGGTAGCAGACCTCGTTTGCGCTGGTCTTTCCGGCGAAGAAGCCGGTGATGTTCTCGACGGTCGTGCGCGCGATGTTGTCCAGCGCCTCTTCGGTCAGGAACGCCTGATGCGACGTGATCAACACGTTCGGCATCGAGATCAGCCGCGCGAGCGTGTCGTCGTCGACGATGTGGCCGGAGAAGTCCTCGAAGAAGATGTCGGACTCCTCCTCGTAGACGTCCAGGCAGGCCGCGCCGACGTGCCGGGCCTTGATGCCGGCGAGCAGCGCCTCGGCGTCGATCAGCCCGCCGCGCGAAGTGTTGACGATCACGACGCCCTTTTTCATCTTCGCGATGGATTCGGCGTTGACCATGTGGCGCGTGTCGTCGGTCAGCGGGCAGTGCAGCGAGATGACGTCGCTGTTGGCAAACAGCTCGTCCAGCGGGACGTATTCGATGCCGGCGTCCTTTGCGGGGAAGGTGTCGTAGGCGATGACGCGCATCCCGAATCCGCGGCAGATGTCGATGAACACGCGGCCGATGCGGCCGGTGCCGACCACGCCGACCGTCTTGCCGTGCAGGTCGAAGCCGACCATGCCGGAGAGCGAGAAGTTAAAATCGCGCGTGCGGATGTAGGCCTTGTGCGTGCGGCGGATGGACGTCAGCAGCATGGCCATCGCGTGCTCGGCCACGGCATAGGGCGAATAGGCCGGCACGCGCAGGATGTGGACCTTGCCGTAGGCGGCCTTGACGTCGACGTTGTTGTAGCCCGCGCAGCGCATGGCGATCAGCCGGATGCCGTAGCGGTGGAGCGCGTCGATTACGCGCGCGTCGACCTCGTCGTTGACGAACGGAATGACGCCGTCGAATCCCTCGGCGAGCGATGCGGTATCGGCGGTCAGCTTCGTCTCGTAGAACTTGATTTCGATTTCGTTGGCCTTTGCATAGCGCTCGAATGCGGGGCGGTCATAGGGCTTGGTGTCGAACATGGCGAATTTCAGCATGAGATCCTCTCCTTTCGCGGAATCGTTCTCGCGGTCGGGCGCACTGCGCGCCCATAGCCTATATACCGCGCGGCGTGGGCGTCGAATCGCGCGGAATCGTTGATTTTTGAAGAAGAATTGAATGCGGCGCGCGCATATCCGCCCGATGAAGGGCATATGTATCCCTGTCTGGATCTGCGCCGCATTCGAAAAGTTACGCATTCCTCGAACTTTGGGGCTTGTGTTGCGCCGCGCAATGTTTTATAATGAATAGGAAGATACGATGGAGCGGGTGAAGGCGCGTGGGTAAGATCATAGCGGTAGCCAATCAGAAGGGCGGCGTGGGCAAGACGACGACGTCGGTCAACTTGAGCGCGTGCGTGGCGGAGCAGGGCAAGCGGGTGCTCCTGGTGGACATCGATCCGCAGGGCAACGCGACCAGCGGCCTGGGCCGCGCGCACGAGGACGGCTCGAAGGTCTACGACGTGCTCATCGGCGCCTGCGAGGCGCGCGAGGCCGTGGTCGCCACGGGCTGCGATTCGCTCGATTTGATGCCCTCGGCGATCGAGCTGGCCGGCGCGGAGATCGAGCTGGTCGGCATGGACAACCGTGAGATGCTGCTCAAGGAGGCGCTGCGGCCGCTGGCGGATGAATACGACTATCTGTTCATCGACTGCCCGCCGTCCCTGAGCCTGCTGACGCTCAACGCGCTGTCGGCCGCGGACACGGTGCTGATCCCGATCCAGTGCGAATACTATGCGCTCGAGGGCGTCGGCCAGCTGGTCAACACGATCAAGCTGATGCGCAAGAAGCTCAACCCGCAGCTGGGAATCGAGGGCATCCTGCTGACGATGTACGACGCGCGCACGAACCTCTGCGCGCAGGTGGTGCAGGAGGTGCGCGAGCACTTCCCCGAAGAGGCGTTCGAGACGATGATTCCGCGAAACGTTCGCTTAAGCGAGGCGCCGAGCTACGGATTGCCGATTCACCTCTACGACGGGCGGTGCAGCGGCGCGCAGGCGTATCGCGCGCTGGCGAAAGAATTGATTCGGAGAAATGAGGGATAGCATGGCCAAGAAGGTACAGCGCGGCCTGGGCAGGGGACTGGGCGCCCTGCTGGGCGACGCGGTGGAACAGGAGGAGAGCCGCCCGCAGCCGCAGGAGCGCGAAGCGGACGAGGTGCGCATGCTGCCGGTCCGGCTGATCGATCCTAACCGCGAACAGCCGCGCCGCTCGTTCGACGAACAGGCGCTCGCCGATCTGGCGCAGTCCATCCGCGCGGTGGGCGTGCTGCAGCCGATCATCGTCGCGCCCAATGGCGACCGCTTTACGATCATCGCCGGCGAGCGGCGCTACCGCGCCTCCCGGCTGGCGGAGCTGGAGGAGATTCCGGCCATCGTCCGCGATTGGGACGAGCAGACGCGCCTCGAGGCCGCGCTGATTGAAAACCTTCAGCGCGACGATTTGAATCCCATTGAGGAGGCCATGGGCGTGCGCCGGCTGATGGACGAGGCGGGGCTGACGCAGGAGAAGGTCGCCGAGCGGCTGGGCAAGAGCCGGCCGGCGGTCGCCAACCTGCTCAGGCTGCTGACGCTGCCGGACATGGTGCGGCAGATGCTGGTGGACGGCAAGCTGTCGGCGGGCCACGCGCGCGCGCTGGTGACCGTCGACCGCAAGCGCCAGATCCAGCTGGCGAACCTGACGGTGCAGCAGGGCTGGTCGGTGCGCCAGCTCGAGCGAATCTGCGCCCAGCCGGTCAAGGAGGAGGCGCGCAAGCCGAAGCCGGCGCGCGACGCGCAGTTCGGCCAGCTCGAGAGCATGGCGCGCGAGCTGTTCGGCACGCGGGTCAAGCTCGACGGCGACCAGAACAACGGCAAGATCACCTTGTACTATTACAACGCCGACGACCTTCAGCGCATCTGGGACGTGCTGGAAATGGCGGGCGGCGGAGAATGACGGAGGAAACGAAGATGCGAACGTATCTCCTCGCGCCGGTGCGCGCGGCGCTGCCGGCGCTGTCCGGCCGGGAATTCGATCCCGCGCGCGAGCCGTTCTGCCTCGAGCGCGAATATGCGCCGATCGACCAGTTCGTCTGGGACGAAAGCGGCTACTGCCCCGAGGCGCGGGCCTATGTGGGCTGGGAGGACGATGGCTTCTGCGCGCTTTTGTGCGCGAAGGAGCGCGAGATCGCCGCGACGGTGACGGAATTCAACGGCAGGGTCTGCTGCGACAGCTGCCTGGAGTGGTTCTTCAAGCCGTTTGCGGACGACCCGCGCTATCTGAACATCGAGGTCAATCCCCGCGGCGTGGCGCTGATCGGCTTTGGCGCGTCGCGCGCGGAGCGCAGCAATTTGCCCTCGCTGCCCGAGGGCATGGACATCCGCGCCAGCGAGCATCGCGGCGGTTGGTGGGCGGTGGCGTACCGCGTGCCGAACGCGTTGCTGCGCGCGCTCTACGGCCGCGCGCCCGTGCCGGGCGAGGCGATGGCCGGAAACTTCTACAAGTGCGACGAGTCGATCCACCCGCACTTCGGCAGCTGGAATGCCGTCGTCTGGCCGAAGCCGGACTTTCACCGCCCGGAGTGCTTCGGCGCGATCGGCTGGCAGGGCGTGAACAGGGCGTGAATTTTTCGGCTCCGGCTTGACGCGCGGCCAAAAGAATGGTATAGTATTGAAAAACGCGGAGGTCTTTTTTCGTGTATACTCGACAGGATATGGTGGAAATTGGGCACAGGATCCGGCGCTATTGTCTGATCTTCATTCCGCTGATGCTCGTATGGCTGGCGGGCTATGTGGCCAGCATGATCGTTCGGACGCAGGCCGGCGCAATGGCTTCGGCGGTGCTGCTGGTGGCGACGGTGTGCTTTGCGTTTGGCATGTATCTCTATCCCTGCATCCGCTACCGCCGGTTTCTCGGCGACATGGAGGAGGGGCTGAGCCGCGAGATGGCCGGCACGATCGTCGAGATCTCGGACAAGGAGGATCTTCAGGACGGCGTGCGCGTGCTGCCGGTGCGCATTTTGCTGGAAGATGAGGACGACGAGCGGATCGTATACCTGAACGCGTCGAAGGCCGAGGGCCTTCCCGCGCCGGGAACAAAAGTGCGGTTGAATTGCTTCGGGCGCCACATCAAGGAGGTTGACGTCGTCTGACCCGGGGCTTTACAGGCGGATAGGAGAGAAAAATGGAGAAGAAGAACGTGCTCGTCTGCGTCACAGGTCAGCTCAGCTGTGAGCGGCTGATCGTCGCTGGCGCGCGGATTGCCGAAACCAGCGGCGGAATGGTCTGCGTGCTGCATGTGGCGCGAGCGGGAAATCGCGTGCTCGGCTATGCAAACGAAGCCGAGGCGCTGGAATATCTGTTGAGCGTATCGGTCGCGCACGGCGCAGACATGATGGTCGTCAAGAACGACGACGTCATCGGAACCATCGCGCGGCAGGCGCGGGAGCACAATGCCGGCGTGCTGGTGGCCGGCCGCGCGGCAGACTACAAGGGCTGGGATATGCTCGACGAGCTGAAACTGCGCATCCCAGACGTGGATTTTGAAATTCTCTAAAGAGCGCGAAAAGAGGGGAAATTTGCAATTCGAGCGAGCTTTTCGTTCCAAAAAATTGCATGTTTATTGGAATCAGACAGATTCCGAAGGGCTTCAGCGCGGAGAGCGCATGGAGGGACGATGAATGATTCGCTCGGGGACTGTGGATTTTGCTGTGCGGGCGCGGCGGTTTCATGCAGACCGCCGCGCCCGGCGTTTGCAGCGGGCTGGTTGCAGTGGCGGAGAGAATGCGAATTGCAGCAAGCTGGTTGCTCGCGGCATAGGGAATGCAAATCGCGCTGGCCAGTTGCGGACGGCGAAAGGCGAGGATTCGATGCTGTGGGCGCAGATTTTGTGCCTTTTGACGGCGCTGAGCGTGTTGTGTGGCATGGACATATTCGCGATGATCTGCGTCTGCGCGCAGCGGAGGGAACGCGAATTGCAGCAGGTCGGGTTTGCACGGTGAAAGGGGGAAAGCTGAATGCTGTGGGTGTGGATTCTGTGCGTTTTGGCGGTGCTATGCACTTTGTGCGGCGCGGGTGCATTCGCGGCGGTCTGCGCCTGCGCGCGGCGGAGGGGACGCGAATCACAGCGAGCGAATTGCGCAGCTCGGCGCTCAGCGCGCGGGGCCAATTTGGGCGTCGAGGCGAAAAACGCCGGGCCGTCCCGGAGGGCGGTCGGGTCATCTGAAGGGAGGCCAGACTGCCTGATCGTGCTGGGCGCGCGGGTTTGGCCGGATGGCCGGATGAGCGAGACGCTGCGCCTGCGTTGCGAGCGGGCGCTTGCGCTGTGGCGGGAGACCGGCGCGCCGGGCATCGTCGCCTGTGGCGGGCGGGGAAGCGACGAACCCTGCGCCGAGGCCGAGGTCATGCGGGCGTTCTTTGTGGAAAACGGCGTTCCGGAATTGCAGATTGAGGTCGATGCGGATTCGGCCTCCACGCGTGCGAACCTTGTCAACGCACGGCGGATCATGGCCGGGCGCGGATGGACGACGGCGGCGGTTGTGACGAGCGACTATCACCTGACCCGCGCCCTGTGGATCGCGGCGGACTTGGGAATGCGAGCGGCCGGCGTGGCGGCGGCATCGCCCAATCGCCGGGGCGCGCGGCTGCGCGCAAGGGGACGGGAGACGGTCAGCTGGGCGCTCTATGCGCTGCGCCGGCCGCGGCCGGATTGAGGCGCGGATGACGTGGCGTAATATTTCAGAGGAGAGAATTGACGAGGCAGTGCATTTTGGCAGTGAGAGGGAATAGAGGGGGCGTTCGCCACCTGACGGCTTGCCAAAAGCGCGAAAAGATTGCCTGTGACTGGCGTGGAATTGCGGATGAAATGCACCAGTGCTTTACACAAAGAGGCCCGCGGCTCCTTTTGGAACCGCGGGCTGTCGCTTGTGTGCGGGGAATCCCGCCTTTCGCTGGCGCCGGTTATTCGGCGATCAGGGCGTTGATCTCGTCCTGCAGCGCCGCGAGATTGCTCTCGACTTCGCCGCTGGAGAGGATTTCCGACATGTAGTTGTCGAAGGTATCATACACCTCGGCGGCGTTATTCGACGCAGCCGGGAGCGGAACCGTCCAGCCCTCCGCGGCGGCGGTCGTGAAGACGTCCGCGCCATACTCGATGTACCGGTCGGACCACATGGTGTCGGTTCCCTCATAGGCCGGGATGACGACGGTGGAGAGAAGCTCGCCGGCTTCCTCGCTGCCCAGATAGGTCAGGAAGGTCTTGACCTCTTCCGGATGTTCCGTGGAGGCGGCCGCCGCCCAGCCCAGCGAGTGGGAGGTCGTCTTGTGTTCCTTCATGACGGGCAGCGCCACGATGCCGAGGTCGTCGCCCC
This sequence comes from Candidatus Faecivicinus avistercoris, assembly GCA_018716805.1. Classification (GTDB taxonomy): domain Bacteria; phylum Bacillota; class Clostridia; order Christensenellales; family Aristaeellaceae; genus Faecivicinus; species Faecivicinus avistercoris. Next base: position 13,659 of record DVJL01000066.1, read on the forward strand.
AGCACTCCACGTACTCGGCGACCATCCAGCTGCCGGCGAAGTTCATCGCGACCATGCCGGACTGGAAGCGGGTGTCGGCGTCGATTTCGACCATCGCTTCGACGCTTGGGCAGACTTCGCCGGAGAGGAACGCCTCGGCGATCTTGGTCAGCGCCTCGACATTCTCTGGGGAGTTGACGACGCAGTTGCCTTCCTCGTCGAACAGCTCGCCGCCATTGCCGGCGATGTAGTCGTAGACCAGGGACTGGCCGTTCGGCGTCAGCGCGGCGCCGTAGATGCCGCTGTCCACATCCGTCAGCTGCTTGGCGATTTCGATAAACTCGTCCCAAGTCCAGTCGTTGGTCGGATACTCGACGCCCGCCGCATCGAACATGGACTTGTTGTAGTAGACCGCGATGTTATCGTAGTCCTTCGGAACGGCCCAGAGCGTGCCGTCCACGGTGTGGGTGTCGATCGCGGACTGCGGGAACTTGCTCACGTCGACCGCGCCGCTCTCAAACAGGTCGCTGATGTCCAGCAGGTAGCCGTTCTTGGCGTAGTCCACGACGTTCAGGGCGTTGATCGTGAACACGTCCGGCGCGGAGCCTGCCGGCAGACCGACGGACAGCTTCTCCCAGAACTGATCCCACGGCACAATGGTCGCGGTGACGTGAATTTCATCCTGCGAGGCATTAAACGCATCGACCACGGCGGTAATGCCCGCCTCCTGCTCGCTCGACCAATAGTTGAATTCGAGTTCAACCGCAGCAAATGCCGTTGAGCTGAGCGCCATGAGCAATGCAAGAGTCAATACCAACAGTTTCTTCATGGGAACACCTCCTAATAATCTCAATCAGGCGCCTTGCCTGAAAGGAATCATGCCTTGATGCCGGAGAGCGCGATGCCGTCCAGCAGATTCTTCTGGCCGATCAGGAACACGATCAGCATTGGGAACATGGCCAGCACGCCTGCGGTCATCTGAAGGGGCAGGTTGTTACCCTGCTGTCCCTGCATGCTGGAGACCGCGATGGAGAGCACATACATGTCCGCCCGGCTCGTGACGATCAGCGGCCAGAGCATTTCGTTCCAGCACCACAGCGTGGACAGCACGCCGAAGGCGATCAGGCCGTTCTTGACCAGCGGCAGCAGGATCTTCCAGTAGATTCCGAAGTACCCGCAGCCGTCGATCATGGCCGCCTCGTCCAATTCTCTGGGGATGGACATGAAGTTCTGCCTCAGGAAAAATGCGCCGTAGATGCTGGGCAGGTTGGGAATGATGATGCCCGCAAAGGTATTCAGCCATCCGAGATTCATGACGATCAAAAAACGCGGGATGATGATCATCTGCGTCGGCACCATCAGAACCGTCATGCACGCCATGAAGATGAAGTTCTTGGCCGGGAATTCCAGCCGGGCAAACACATACGCCGCCATCGAGCAGGTGACGATCTGATAGGCGATCGTCACCACGGTGACGAGAATCGTGTTGAAATAGTACCGCCCGAAGTCGTATTTGTTTAAGACCTCGGCGTAGTTCTGCCATTGGGGTTCTGCCGGGAGCCACTGGATCGGGATTCGCATGGACTCCGGCCGCGTCTTGAGGGAAGTCAGGAACATCCATGCAAACGGCATGATCATGAAGACCGCCCAGAAGATCAGGAGGGCATACACGATCAGGCGGCCGACCGGGAAGCGGGGGCGCTGCCGTTGTGCCTTGAGCTTGATTTCAGCCATTGCGTTCGCCTCCTTTATTCGTAGTGCACCCATTTGTCCTGCAGCTTGAACTGAATCAGCGTCAGCACCAGGATGATGACCAGCAGGAACATGGATTCCGCCGAGGCCTCGCCGAGACGGTGGTACAGGAAGCCCTTTTCGTAGATGCGTAGACCATTGTGCGGTAATACTGCATGAACATTTCCGCTGTCGCACCCGATCCGGCCAGTGTGTAGATCAGGTCGAACATCTTGAATCCGTTCATGATCGAGGTGATGGAGACGAAGAACAGCACCGGCGAGAGCAGCGGCACCGTCACGCTCTTGAACTTCTGGAAGCTGCCGGCCCCGTCGATCTCCGCCGCCTCATAGTAACTCTTGGAGATGTTCTTCAGGCCGGCCAGCAGGATGATCATGTTGTAGCCGGCGCTTGACCAGACGCCCACGATGATGACGCCCAGCATCATGAAGTTCGGATCCGTCAGCCATGTCGGCCCCTTGATGCCGAACAGCCCCAGAAACTGATTGACGATGCCGTACTGCGAGTTGAGCAGCTGCCGCCAGACCATGCCGACCGCGGCCGCCATCGTGACTGAGGGCAGGAAGTAGACCACTCGAAAGAAGCTGCGGCCCCTGATGTTCGAGTTCAGCGCGTTTGCGAGGAGGACGCTCACGATCAGGGAAAGGGCGACCTGCACGAACGCATAGTAGCAGGTGTTGAGCAGTTCGCGCCAGACGCCGGAGTCCGGCGCCAGCATCTCGGCGTAGTTTTGCAGTCCCACAAATTCGTAGGTGACGTAGTCGGGACCATCGGTGAACGACAGGTAGATCGACCAGATCGTGGGGATCATAAAAAAGATCAGCACACCCAGCACCACAGGGGCAATCATCAGGTATGCCGCCGTCCACTCTCTCTTTTGTCGCTGTGTTATCTGTTTCTTCACAAACATTTCACCCCTCCAACGCAAATTAGCCATCCGCACATCTTTCCAATGATTCTATTATACATAATCTTCAAATAAAGTCAACCCCTCCCAATAAATTTAGATAGATAACCATATTTCTCTTGATTATTTTCGCCATATATGTCATAATGATAGAAAATGATTTCGCTGGGAGGTTTATGCCATGAAGCTGGACAATTATGGTGCCACCGTTCGCGCGGCGGTGATCGGCTACGGCTGCCGCGGGAAGATGCAGACGGATCTGCTGCTGACGATGCCCGACGTTGAAATCGTCAGCGTCTGTGACAAGTATGAAGACCGAGCGAAGGCCGCGGCGGATGCGGTCGAAAAGGCGCGCGGCAAGCGCCCCTTCCATTCGACGAACGCCCGGGAATGCATGGATCGGGACGACGTCGACTGCGTTTTCGTGTTCTCCAGCTGGGAGACGCACATCGAGCAGACCATTGAGGCGCTCGACTGCGGCAAGCGCGTCGCGATGGAGGTCGGCGGAAGCCAGTCGGTCGAGGAGTGCTGGCGCCTCGTCCGCAAGAGCGAGGAGACGGGCATCCCGGTGATGATGCTCGAAAACTGCTGCTATGGCGAAAACGAGCTGAACCTTCTGAACATGATCCGGAAGGGACTCTTCGGCACGATTGTGCACTGCGAGGGCGCTTACGCGCATGACCTGCGCGACGAGGTCGGCAATGGAGACGTCAACCGCCACTACCGCCAGTATCACTTCCTGCACCGAAACGGCGAGCTGTACCCGACGCACGAGCTGGGGCCGATCGCGACGTATCTGAACCTCAACCGCGGCAACCGCATGGTGAGCCTGGTCAGCATGGCGAGCAAGGCCTGCGGCCTGCACGAGTGGCTGAAGGAGAACCGCGCCGACAATCCCGCGCTTCAGTCCGCGCAGGTGAACGAGGGCGATATCGTCACGACGCTCATCAAGTGCGCCAACGGCGAGACGATCCTTCTCAAGCACGATTGCACGCTTCCGCGGCCGTATTCCCGCGGCGGCGTCGTCCGCGGCACGAAGGGCATCTGGCAGGAGGATAACCACGGCATCTACATCGACGGCCGCTCGCCGCACGATCCGAGCGACTGGATGCACCACTTCGAGGACGATGCGCCTTATATGAAGGAATACGAACATCCGATCTGGACGGCCTATCATGAAATCGGCGAGCGCGGCGGGCACGGCGGCATGGACTTCCTCGTTCTGCGCGCGTTCGTCGAGAGCGTGCAGAGGAACGAACAGCCCCCGATCGACGTCTACGACGCCGCCGCGTGGATGGCCATCACGCCGTTGAGCGAGGAGTCCATCGCCCGCGGAAGCATCCCGGTCGCCGTTCCGGACTTCACGAACGGCAAGTGGCTCCTGCCGCGTGAGAACGCGACGGGCACTTACGCTCTTCACTGAGACGTCTGAATGGCGCGCTATCCGGCCACCGGAGGTGCGTCGGCTGGCAACCGCAGACAGGCCGTCTTTTGCGCAATCGATGCGCGCCGGCGGGCGTCCAAATGTGGACGTCAGCGGAAAGCCGGATAAAGCGCTCAGGGCTTCTCCCGGCAGGAGGAATGGATGAAAAGGGGACTTTTTTGTACAAAACTGCGCCGGACGTCTTGAAAAGAGGTTGTGGTTTTGTTATAATATAGGCGTTGCCCAAACAGGGTTCATAGAGAAAGGGAGGACTTACCATGAAGAAAATCCTTGCCATGCTCGTCGCTCTGACGATGCTCGTCGGTGGCCTCGGCATCTCTGCGATCGCCGAGGAGGAGACGGCGAACGACTACAAGATCGGCATCCTTGCACCGGCCGTCACCCATGGCTGGGTCGCCGCGGTCGCTTACTATGCGGAGCAGCGCTGCCAGGAGCTGGGCCTCGACTACACGGTCGCGACCAGCAACAACGCCGAGGAAATGACCACCCAGCTGTCCGACCTGCTGGTGTGGGGAGCCGACGCCATCGTCGCTTTCCCGCAGTGGGAAGGCATGGAGGATCCGATTCAGGAAGCCGTTGACGCCGGCGTCATCGTCGTCAACTTCGACATCGACATCGCCGTCGATGGCGTGTACAAGGTTACCGGCGACAACTACGGCATGGGTGTCGCGGGCGCCGAGTACATCGTCGACAAGATCGGCACCGAGGGCACTGTCGTGGCGCTGACCGTGCCGACCTCCGGCTCCGTCAACGACCTGCGCATGCAGGGCTTCACCGACACGATGGCCGAGATCGCTCCGGACATCGTGATCAAGGAGTACGCCACCCAGTTCACCCGCGAGGCGGGCCTGGCCGACATGGCGGACATCCTGACCGCCGAGCCGGAAATTGACGCCGTCTATTCGCTCGACGACGAGACCTCCATCGGCGCGCTGCAGGCCATCGACGAAGCTGGCCGCACCGACATCCAGGTCATTACCGGCGGCGGCGGATGCCAGGAGTACTTCAACATGATGCCCGAGTACGAGAACATCTGGGTGCAGTCCGCGCTGTACAGCCCGGCGATGGTTGAGGACGCCGTGGACATGGCGGTCGCGCTGCTCAACGGCGAGGAAGTCGAATCTCCGCTGACCGTTCCGACGGCCGTGGTCGATCGCGACAACTACACCGAGTACCTCGACGAGAACACCCCGTACTGATTGACCATTGGGCTGAGGGGTCATGACAACCGTCATGACCCCTCATTCGATATTCCATTCAAGCGGCGCGGAACAAAGCGCGGCGGCGGTCGCGCCGCTTGCCGCGGACGCAGCGCGCATGAGGCGCGGCTTGCGCTCGCACAGAAGGGGGAAGGAATGTGCCAAACGCGGCCTATAAACTGGAAATGCGCGGCATATGCAAGCAATTTGACCAGAATGTCGTGCTCAAAGGCGTCGACTTCTGCGTTCGGCCGGGCGAGATCCACGCGCTGATCGGCGAAAACGGCGCGGGCAAATCCACGCTGATGAACATCCTGGGCGGCGTGCTGCCGGCCGACGCCGGCGAGATCCGGCTCGATGGGCAGCCCGTGCGGTTTGCGGCGCCCGCGGATTCGCTTTCCGCCGGCGTGGCGTTCATCCATCAGGAGCTGAATCTGGTCAACGACCTGGCCATCTATGAGAACATGTTCATCGGGCGCGAGCTGAAGAAGGGCTGGCGGCTCGACGCGGCGGAGATGTGCCGGCGCAGCCGCGAGGTGTTCGAGCGCATCGGGCTGGACATCGATCCTCGCCGGATGGTGCGCGAGCTGGACGCCTCCTACAAGCAGATCGTCGAGATCGCCCGCGCGCTTTTGCAGAACGCCAGCGTCATCATCATGGACGAGCCGACGACTTCGCTGACCGAGGTGGAAATCGCGCGCGTGTTCGACATGATGCGCACGCTGTCCGCGCAGGGCGTGTCGATCGTGTTTATCTCGCACAAGCTCAAGGAAGTCCTGACCGTCTGCGATTGCTACACGGTGCTGCGCGACGGGCAGATGGTCGCCCATGGCGACACCCGCGGCGCGACGACCGAGCAGCTGGCCTACTTCATGGTCGGCCATGAGGTCAGTGCCAGGCGCGCGCTGGAGAAGCGGAAGTTTGGCCGGGTTGTGCTCGAGGCGAAGGACGTCGGCTGCGAGCCGTGGTTTCGCCACATCTCATTTTCTGTGCGCGCCGGCGAGGTGCTGGGGTTCACGGGATTGCTGGGAGACGGCCGGTCGGAGCTGTTCCAGGTGCTGTTCGGCGCGCTGGGGCGGTGCGAAGGCGTGGTCGAAGTCGAGGGCGAACCGGTTCGGATTCCGAGCACGACGCGCGCGCTCGAACTGGGCATCGGCTATGTGCCGCGCAACCGAAAGGAAAACGGGATCGTCAAGGACCTCTCCATCCTCGAGAACGGCTCGCTGGTGACGCTTGGGCGGTTCCGCCGCGGGCCGCTCCTGGATCGCGCCGCCATCGCAGGGGCGTTTGAGAAGCAGAAGGCGGGCCTTCACATCAAGATGGGGCGCGCAAGCGACCTGATCACGAGCCTTTCGGGCGGAAACCAGCAGAAGGTCGTGCTCGCCAAATGGCTGACGGCAGGGCCGAAGGTGCTGATCTTCGACAATCCGACGCAGGGCGTGGACGTCGGCGCCAAGGAGGAGATCTACGACATCATCCTCCGGTTGGCGGATGAGGGCGTGGCGATCGTCATTCTGTCGAGCGAGGCGCAGGAGATCATCCGGCTGTGCGACCGCGCGCTGGTGATGTACCACGGCGCGATCGCCGGCGAGTTGCAGCGCTCGCAGATGAGTGAGACGGTCATGATGCACATGGCAACCAGCGGCGAGCCCGCCGCGGTATGATGGAAAGGGGTGCGCCGCAATGAGCGAAAAGAAGGGGAGAAACGTCGGGCGGGCGTTTGTCCGCCAGTGGCAGTCGAACCCGCTGTTCAGCACGGGCATGGCGCTGCTGGTGCTGGTCGTATTGCAGACGATTGCGATGGGATTCGATTTCGCCAGCTTCGGGGAATGGCTGAGCAGCTTTCTCCGCAACTGGCTGAACATTCTGCTGAACAACTCCTATGTGGGAATGATCGCGCTGGGCATGACGTTTGTCATCATCTCCGGCGGCATCGATCTGGCCGTCGGCTCGACGCTGGTCGCCGTGGGCGCGATGGTGATGGTGCTGGTCAACGAACAGGCGACCGGCCTGCTGACCGGGCTGGGCATCACCGGCGCGCCGGCGGTGGTCATCGGCGTGGTCGCGGGACTTGCGCTCGGTCTGCTGCTCGGCGAGATGAACGGCGTGCTGGTCACGAAGGGGCGCGTGCCGCCGTTTATCGTGACGCTGGGCACGATGAAGATCTTCCGCTCGGTCACGCAGTACTTCATGCAGTCGCAGCCGGGCATCACGCTGCCGGACGGCTTCAAGCAGATTGCCCGCGCCGTTCGCGCGCCGGTGCTCAACAGCATGCTCTTGCCGATTCTGTACTGGCTGGTGCTTGCGATCGTGCTGCACGTGGTCTCGCGGTACACGGCGTTCGGCCGCTATGTGTACGCCGTTGGCTCCAACGAGCGCACGACGCGGCTCTCGGGCATCAACGTCGACCGCGTGAAGCGGCGCGTCTATGCGCTGATGGGCGTGATTGTGGCGGTGGCGTCGATCGTGCAGATCGCGCGCATCGGCTCGATGGACTATGCCAGCGCCGGCAGCGGCTACGAGATGGACGCCATTGCGGCGGTCATCATCGGCGGCACGAGCATGTCCGGCGGCCGCGGTTCGATCGCCGGCACGCTGATCGGCACGCTGATCATCGCAGTGATGAACAACCTGCTGACGCTGGTCGGCGTCGATCCGTTCCTGCGCGAGGCGTTCAAGGGCGCGATTGTCGTCGCAGCCGTGCTGATGCAGCGCAAGGAGAACGCCAACTGATGGTGCGTGCAAAAGGCCGCCCCGGGGTTTCCCGGGCGCGGTTTTTTTCTGTGCCTGTTTAAGATCCTGTGCAATCAAAAGGCGCGGATGGCAAAACCATCCGCGCCGGTCAAAAGCCCATTGGAGCGCGCGGGGGACGAAGCCGTTCGCGCGGGAGATGAGCGGGAGAAGATCAGGCGCTCTTCAGCGCGTCGTTGCCGGCGCTGACGGGGAATTTCCGCAGCCGGATGACGTAGCAGATTGCGTGCACAGACGCGGTGAGCACCCATGAGATCGGATACGAGATGTACAGCGTGTCGAGCGACCAGTCCAGCGGCATCACAAACCAGATCCACAGGATTCTGAACGCGCACGCGCCGGCCAGCGATACGATCATCGGCAGCACCGTGCTGCCCAAGCCGCGCAGCGCGCCGCAGAGCACGTCCATGATGCCGCAGGTGAAGTAGGTGGTCGCGATGATCCACAGGCGCGTCTCGCCCGCCGCGATGACCTCGGGGTTGTTGTTGTAGATGCCCATGAAGAAGTCTTTGAACAGCAGCGCAACGCCGCCCAGCAGCACGCCGACCGCCGTCACGGTCATCAGACAGGTCAGGCAGACGCGGCGCACGCGCGCGTACATCCGCGCGCCTACGTTCTGGCTGGTGAACGTGATCGCGGCCTGATAAACGGCATTCATCGCGTTGTAGATGAAGCCTTCGATGTTGGAAGAGACCGTGTTGCCGGCGACCTTGATCGTGCCGAAGCTGTTGACCGTGGACTGGATCATGACGTTGGACAGCGAGAAGAACACGCCCTGAATGCCGGCCGGAAGGCCGATGCGGGCGATTTCCACGATCTGCTTGCGGTTGATGTGCAGCCGCTTTAAGTTGACGCGGATCGCGCCCTCCGAGCGGCACAGGCAGATCAGCACCAGGATGGCCGAGACTGCCTGCGAGGTAATCGTCGCCAGCGCGACGCCCGCCACGTCCATGTGGAACACGATCACGAAGAACAGGTTCAGCACCACGTTGATGATGCCCGCCAGCGTCAGGTAGATCAGCGGGCGGCGCGTGTCGCCGATGGCGCGCAGCACCGCGGCGCCAAAGTTGTACAGCATGTTGACCGGCATGCCGATGAAGTAGATCTTCATATAGAGCGTCGCCAGCGGAAGCGCTTCCTCCGTCGTATCCATCCAGATCAGGAATGTCTCCGACATGAAGAAGCCGAATACCGCCAGCACGACGCCGCTGATCAGGCTGGCGAGGATCGCCGTGTGCACCGCGTCCGACATGCCCTTGTAGTCGTTCGCGCCGAACGCCCGCGCGATGACGACGTTTGCGCCGATCGACAGCCCCAGAAAGAGGTTGACGATCATGTTGATCAGCGCGCTCGTCGAGCCGACCGCCGCCTGTGCGGCGACGCCGTCCTCGGCAAACTGGCCGACCACGATGACGTCCGCCGCGTTGAACAGCAGCTGCAGAATGCTCGAGAGCATCAGCGGCAGCGAAAACAGGAGAATCTGGGGCAGGAGAGGGCCGCGCGTCATGTCCATCTCGCGATGGGCTCTGTGAAAGTGCATCGAAGAAGACCTCGCTTCCTTTCAGTTTTAACGCGTGTATTATAACATATTCCGATGTGGTTTTCAGTATTTTTCGCGTGAAATTTTATGTGCTGTTGACGAGATGCTGATCTTTTCTGCGCCCCTGAACGCAGATGGCAGATTAACGCAAAATTCATCAGAAATCAATGGTATTATGCTATCGCTTTACTAAGATAAAGTGCTAAACTATATCCACAATCCCGGACGAAAACAAAGCGATGGAGGAAATGAACATGAAAAAGATCGTTGCGATGCTGCTGATGCTGACGATGCTGCTGACTGCGGCGGCCAGCGCCGAGACGTTTACCTTCAAGATGGGCTTTGACGCCGAATATCCGCCCTATAGCTATCTGGGCGAGGACGGCGAGTATACCGGCTACGACATCGAGATGTGCCAGCGGGTCTGCGAGATCCTCGGCTGGGATCTGGAGCTGGTTCCGGTGAACTGGGACACGAAGCTGCTGACGCTGGATGCCGGCGAAGTCGACTGCATCTGGTCTGGCCTGACGATCGACGTCATCGATCCGGAGCAGTACACGCTGTCCTTCGCGTATTCGGACAACTCCCAGATGATCCTGACGAAGGCCGCCAACGGCATCGAGACGCTGGACGACCTGGCGGGCAAGATCGTGGGCGTGCAGCTGGGCACCTCCGCCGACATCCTCTTGAGCGAGGGCGGCGACTGCGAGGAGCTGGCGGCGACGTTTGGCGAGCTGGTGCGCTTTGAGAACTACAACGTCTGCTTCACCGAGCTGATGGCCGACTCCATCGACGCCATCGCGATTGACATCGGCGTGGCCGCCGAGAAGATCGCCCAGTACGGCGACGAGTATATGATGCTGGACGAGTCGTTCGCCTCGGAGGAATACGGCATCTGCTTCCGCAAGGACGATACCGAGATGTGCGCGCAGGTTGAGGAAGCCTTCATGCAGCTGGTCGAGGACGGCACCTACGTCGAGCTGGCCGAGAAGTACGGCCTGGACACCGCGGCGCTGTGCCTGGCGAGCGACGCTGAGGCCACCGCCGAGGCGGAACCGGCGGCCGAAGAAGCCGCCGCTGCGGAGACGGAGGAAGCTACGGAATAAGCCGTCGGAAATGGGCGATGCTGCCGCCCCATGAGGGCGCTTGGGACAGAGGGAACGGGCGAATCCGATCCTCCCTCTGTCCATGATTTGCGCCGGGGATGCGCGCAAAGGAGGAATGGACAAGATGAAGATGTCAATTGGCGCGATGATCCAGACGATGAGCGAGGGCCTTGGCCGGACGTGCGCGATCTTCGGCCTCACGCTGCTGTTCTCGCTGCCGCTGGGACTGATATTTGCGCTGCTGCGCAAATCGCGGTTCGCACCGGTTCGCATGGTCATGCGCGTGTTCATCTCGGTTTTGCGCGGCACGCCGCTGATGCTGCAGCTGCTGGCGGTGACCTATGGGCCGGTCTATCTGTTTGATATGAGCATTTCGCGCAACAAGCTGGTTCCGATCATCATCGGTTTTGCGCTCAACTACGCAGCGTACTTCGCCGAGATCTACCGCGGCGGGATCGAGTCCATGCCCGTCGGCCAGTACGAGGCCGCGGCCGTGCTGGGCTACAGCCGGTTCCAGACGTTCATGCGGATCATCCTGCCGCAGGTCGTCAAGCGGATCCTGCCCTCGGTGACCAACGAGGTCATCACGCTGGTCAAGGACACGTCGATGGCGTTCACTGTGGCGTATCAGGAGATGTTCACCATCGGCAAGCAGATCGCGAGCACCACGACCAGCTTCATGCCGTTCGTGATCGCCGGCGTGTTCTATTACATCTTCAATTCGCTGGTGGCGTTCGTGATGTCGCTGTTTGAAAAGCGGCTGAGCTATTATCGCTGAGGGGAGGGAACGGCAATGCGGATTCTCGAAATCAATCACTGCCGCAAGCAGTTTGGCACGGCGGAGGTGCTGACGGACATCAGCCTCTCGGTGGACGAAGGGCAGGTCGTGTCGATCATCGGGCCGTCCGGATCGGGCAAGTCGACGCTATTGCGGTGCGCGACGCTGCTGGAGACCATGGACGGCGGCGAGATGCGCTATCTGGACAAGGTCGCCGTGCGCGAGGAGAACGGCCGCGCGGTCTATGCGTCCGCATCGGAGCTGAAGCAGATTCGCTCGTACTTCGGGCTGGTGTTTCAGAACTTCAACCTCTTTCCGCACTATTCGGTGCTCAAGAACATCACCGAGGCGCCGATGCTGGTGCAGAGGCGCAAGCGCGACGAGGTCGTCGCGACGGCGCGCGAACTGCTGAAGAAGATGGGCCTCGCCGATCGCGAGAACGCCTATCCCTACCAGCTGTCCGGCGGCCAGCAGCAGCGCGTGTCAATCGCGCGCGCGCTGGCGATGCGGCCGAAGATTCTGTTCTTCGACGAGCCGACCTCCGCGCTCGACCCCGAGCTGACCGGCGAAATCCTGAAGGTCATCCGCGACCTCGCGGCCGAGCACATGACGATGGTGATCGTCACGCACGAGATGTCGTTTGCGCGCGACGTCTCCGACCATGTGATCTTTATGGACGGCGGCGTGATCGTCGAGCAGGGACGGCCCGACGACGTCATCAACCATCCCAAACAGGAGCGCACGGTTCAGTTCTTGAGCCGGTTCAACTGAAGAGGCTTGGAAGTATACAAGTTTTGCGCCCTTTGAGTTCGTTTGGCGCGGTCAATTCCCGACTTATCGCTGCGAATCCCTCCGCGGAAACGGGCAGAAAGTTTGATCGATGCTGCGGGCTTTTCCCGCTGAATTGTAGTCTGGAGATCGTTTGGAAATTTCGGGAGCGCGATCGCCGTCCGGTTGGCGGGGTCGCGCCCTTGCGCCTGAACCGGCCGCGACGAAGCGCGTCCGGCGCGTGAGTGGGAGGCGGTTTGGATGGAAATTTCGTTTGTCAAGGTCAGCCCGACGCAGAACGTCACCATTTTGGTGACCTCGGCTGTCGCTCGCGAAGCGCAGGGCGCGGTGGCCGCGCGGCTGCTGGAGTGGGACAGCGTCTGCGGCGAGCAGGTCGGCTTTCTGGAGGCGCCGTCGCTGCCCGGCGCGCGCGCCCGACTTCAGATGATGGGCGGCGAATTCTGCGGCAATGCGACGATGTCGCTCGGCGCATATCTGGCCCGGCAGGAGGGGCTGGCGGACGGCGGCTGCGCGGAGTACCGGATCGAGGTCTCGGGCGCGGACGCGCCGGTCGCCTGCCGCATCGCCCGCGTTGGCGGCGCGTATCGCGGCACGGTCTGGATGCCGTTGCCGGAATCGATCGGCACGGCGGCGTTGGAGACGGACGCGGGCGCAGTGGAGCTGCCGCTGGTCGAACTGCCGGGCATTTCGCACGTCGTCGCGCCGGTGTCGCTCGGCCGGGCGGAGATCGAGCGGCGCATTCGCGGCTGGAATGGCGTGATCGGCGCGGAGGCGCTCGGCGTGTTGCGATTCGACGAGGACGCGCAGACGATCGAGCCGATCGTCTATGTGCCGAGCACGGACAGCGCCGTCTGGGAGCGCGGCTGCGGCAGCGGTACCGCCGCGCTGGGCTGCTGGCTGGCGCATCGCAAGGGCCGCTCGTACCGCGCGACGGTTCGCCAGCCGGGCGGCGAGATCGACGTCTCGGTGAGCGTGCAGAACGGGCAGATTTCCGGCGTGGAAATCGCGGGAACGGTGCGCATCACCGCGCTGGGCACGGCGTTCGTTTGAGTCACGAGGGCGATTGAAAAGGAAAAATTTTGCAATGTCGAGTGAGTTCTCTGCTCGTTTTTGCGGAAAATTTGCGGGTTTTGGGGCGCAAAGCCGCGAATTCGCGGGGCCAAACGCCAGAAAAGGCGCTGAACTTGCATTTTCAAGCACCTTCAAATGCTTGCAGGATGGGAACTTGCCGCTTTCGCAGGAAGCTGCGAAGGCGTTTTTTTATTTTGTCCCCGGAAACCGGCGCGGAAATCGCGCGAGAAGAAGGGAAAGGAACTGAAGCCATTTCTGCACAGGTGCGAAGCGGCCGCGACTGTGCGGCTGGCGGCGGCGAAACTCGCCGGGGTTCGCGTGGAAGCCGTTCGAGAAGAGGAAGAAGGAATCGAAATCACTTTCGCTCAAGTACGGAGCGGAAACAGCGGCACTCGCTCAGGCGCGAAGCGGCGGCATTCGCGTGATCAGAGGCGGCGAAACTTGCCAGGCTCTGCGGGCTTCATGCCCGTACAGTCCGCTGGAAGAAACGCCTGCGGACGAAAAACCCCGCATCGAACAGGCGATGCGGGGGTTAAAGCCTTGCCGCCGAGCCATCGGCTGGCATCGAGCGGCACGTCGGCGCCATGTTTGGCGATGCGGGGGGGGTAAAGCCTTGCGGCCGAGCCATCGGCTGGCATCGAGCGGCACGTCGACGCCATGTTCGGCGATGCGGAGATTTGAAGCCTTGCAGCCGAGCCATCGGCCGGCATCGAGCGGCACGTCGGCGCCATGTTTGGCGATGCGGAGATTTGAAGCCTTGCGGCCGGCCTATTGCCCGTCTGAAATCTCGGGGGAATCGGCCAGCAGCCGGGCGTAGAGGCGGCGGAGCAGGGGATAGCTGCCGCGGGCGAAACCCTCGTAGAGCGCGCAGAGCTTGTCGACCAGGCAGACGGCCAGCCCCTCTCGCGATGCCGGCGGCACGAGGGTCACCGGAAACATATGCCGCCGGATGATGTTCTCCTCGAGCGGCGTTAGCGCGACGCATTTCCGCGCGTTTTCCAGCGCCGCGATCGGATGGTAGAATGCGTGCATCGGCTCGTGCGGCGCGCGCTTGCGCTGGTGCCAGTCGTAGAGAAAGAAATCGTGCAGCAGCGCGCCGCGAATCAGCGACCGGCGGTCGTAGCGGATGCGGAGCGCGTCCAGCAGCAGCGCGCTGTAAAACGCCACGGCGACGCAGTGCAGCAGGCAGGACGTATCGCCGTGCTGCACGAATGCTGCGCAGCGCGACAGCCCGGCCTCGCGGGTCAGTGCGCTCAGCTCGATCGCAACCATGTGCGCGCGCGCCATCGCCCCGGTGCGCAGAAACATCGGCATCCCTCCCTTTGGAGAATGGAAAGTCTCGAACCGCTTCGTCCGGCGTTGCGAATCGGGCAGCCGCTCCGCTGAATGCGCGCAACCGGAACTGCGAGTGGAAACCCCCGCGTCCCGGCGCGAATTTCCGCCGGCCAGTCGGTATCGCGCCGGAGATTTGCAGCGTCGGATCGATCGCAAGTGCGCCGCGTCAGAAATTCGCGGCGACAAATTGACCGCAAATGCGCCACGTCGGAAATTCGCGGCGACGATTGACCGCAAGTGCGCCGCATCAAAATTTGCAGCGTCGGATCAGCCGCAGTTGGCCGCGTCGGAATTTGGACGACGATCGGCCGCAAGCGCGCTAGATCTCTTCTTTCAGGCGTTTTCCGGCGTCATTCAGCGCTGCGGGACGAAGCGGATGACGTTCCAGCTCAGCGCGGGAATGCGGACGGTGGCCTTTTCGCCGTCGATCTCGCCGCCGGGGCCGGCGACCGGGGCGACGGCATTCGGGGCGTCCTCGGTGTTGACGGCGTGGACGTCGTCGTGGTGGAGCAGGATGTGCTCGCCGATGCGCAGATTGCCGAAGCCGTGCAGGTCGACCTCGAGGGCGAAGTCCTCGCGCAGGTCGCGGTTGACGCAGAACACGGTCACGCTGCCGTCGCCGCCCAGCGTCGCGGTGGCGTCGATCAGCGGCACGCCTTCGTAGTCGCGGCAGTCGTAGACCGGGCTGTCGACCAGCGCGCGCAGCGACGTCCCGCGCCCGAAGCTCGAGGCGTGCAGGAACGGATAGTAGATCGTCTGCGCCCAGCACCCGCCGCCGTTGCGCGTCATGATCGGCGCGATGACGTTGACCAGCTGCGCGAGGCACGCGATCTTCACGCGGTCGGCGTTGCGCAGCAGCGTGATGAGCATGGAGCCGACGAGCAGCGCGTCTTCAAAGTTGTAGACGTCCTCCAGCAGCGGCAGCGCGCGGCCCCAGCGGTCGCGCCGGTAGATTTCCTGATCCTGCGCGTTGGAGTGATACCAGACGTTCCACTCGTCAAACGAGAGGTTGATCGTCTTTTTGGAGTGCTTTTTGCCCTTGACGGCGTCGCAGATGGAGACGACGGTGCGGATGAAGTCGTCCATGTCCATCGCGCGGGCGAGGAAGCCGGGCGTATCGCCGGTGGGGTTGCCGTAATAGCGGTGCAGCGAGATGTAGTCGATGTTGTCGTAGCACTCGTCCAGAACGGTCAGCTCCCAGTCGCCGAAGGTCGGCATCTCGGAGCTCGACGAGCCGCAGGCGACCAGTTCGATGCTCGGATCGACCCACTTCATCATCTTCGCGGATTCATTGGCCGTGCGGCCGTATTCGCGCGCGGTCTTGTGCCCCATCTGCCACGGGCCGTCCATCTCGTTGCCGAGGCACCACAGGTGGATGCCAAACGGCTCCTTCCGGCCGTTGGCGATGCGCATGTCGGAGAACCTGCTGCCCGAGGGATGGTTGGCGTATTCGACGATGTCGCGCGCCTGCTCGGGGCCGCGGGTGCCCAGGTTGATCGAGTACATCGGCGAAGTGCCGGCCTTTTCGCACCAGTCGCAGAACTCGTGCAGGCCGACCTCGTTCGTCTCGGTGGTAAACCATGCCAGATCCAGCCGCTTTGGGCGGTCCGGCCCGACGGAATCCTCCCAGTTGAAGCCGGAGACGAAGTTGCCGCCGGGATAGCGGACGACGGGGACATTCAGCCTGCGGACGAGGTCGAGCACGTCGCGGCGAAAGCCCTGCTCGTCGGCGGCCGGATGGCCGGGCTCATAGATGCCGCCGTACACCGCGCGGCCGAGATGTTCGATAAACGATCCATAGATTCGCGGGTCGATTTTGCCGATTTGATACGCGCGATCCAATGTCATGCGTGCGTTTTTCATGCGCTTACCTCCAGTCGCCAGCGGGCGCTCTTGTTGAGTCGATACCATTATACCGTGAAAAAGCCTCAGCGTCAATTTTTTTGTCTATGTTCGCGGGGCACCGGCGCTTTTTGCCGGCAGGGCAGCATCGTCGTACCTTTCACCGCCTGTGCGAACTCGCCGGGCAGGGCGTCTTTCGCCCGGCGGTGCGGCGGTGCGGCAAAGCGCATGCGCTGGGCCAATCTAGTCTTATGGGAAGCGGCGAAACCCCGCCAATTTCATGGAAGTGCCGAAAAAAAGCGCCGAATCCGTGCCTTCTCGAATTCGGCGCCTGCCCGGTCGCGCGTTGAACCGCCGCGCGGCCGGGCGTTTGGGGGGATGGCTGCAATGGATTGGAAGCATTTCATCAAGCATCGGGAGATCACATTGCACATTTTGAACATCTGGAGAGGAGAGGTTTGCAGCCACCTCACGGGGAAGCATTTGCCGTTGCCTGTACGGCTTAGTTAGCATTCCCTAACGCACCTCTATATTAGCATATCCTAACCTGTGTGTCAATCCCTGTTTTTGTTAAGAATTTAGATTCGCACAAAATGCAGCGCGCCCACTCCAATCGGAGCGGGCGCAGGGGAGATCATTCGTAGATGAAGTTGTACAGCTCGGTGGCGTTTGCGGTCCAGTCGCAGTCGTACAGCATGGACTGTTCATCGCGCGTCTCCTCGACGTAGGAATCGTTGATCGGGAGGCGCATCTGTTCGACGGCGCTGAAATCGCTGTTGAGCACGGTGTCGGCCACGCCGGCGATCTCGTCGAGCGTCAGGTTCGTGCGCAGATAGGGCATGACGGTGATGCCCAGCGACACCAGCTCGGTCAGCGAGGATCCGCGCAGCTTGTTCATCAGCGCGATCAGCACGTTGCGCTGGCGCTCCGCGCGGGCATAGTCGCCGCCGTCGAGCTTTCGGATGCGCGCGTAGGCGAGCGTCTGGCGGCCGTCGAGATGGGTGTTTTCGCCGTAGGTCGTCAGGAACTCGTTTTGCAGGCCGGATTCGTCGATGTTGTTGTGATAGGCGAGGGCGGCCTGCTGGACGATCAGCTCGTTGATGAGGTGCATTTCCTCTTCGGTGATGTCCATTTCGATGCCGCCGAGCAGCTCGGCCACCTGCTGGAAGCCGTAGAAGTTGACGTGCACATAGCGCTCGATGTTCATGCCGAAGCATTCGTTGACCACGCGCATGGCCAGCTCCTCGCCGCCGAAGTAATTTGCGGCGTTGATGCGGTAGGTGCCGGCGTATTCCGGGTCGATTTCATCCAGATAGACCGCCAGGTCGCGCATGATCGACGTCAGCTTGACCTCGCCCGTCGTGGTGTTGATCGAACAGATGATCATGCTGTCCGTGCGCGCGCTTTCGGAGAGGGTGCGCTCGTCCGAACCGAGCAGCAGGATGTTCATCCATTCGCTGGGCAGTCCCTGCGTGACGTTCAGGTCGGTGATCTCGGTCATCTCGTCCTCGGAGAGCGCGGTGACGTCGGAGGCATCCTCGCTGCCGAGCATCGCGCGCAGCGCGTCCGCGTGGGAGGTCGCCGAGGTGGGTTCGGCACTGGTTCCGTCTGTAGAAACCGCGGCATCGGTATTGCCGGGATCGGCCGTGGAGGCGGTTGTCTCCGTCGTGACGGCCGTCGTCTCAACCGGCGCCGTGCTGGTAGCCGTCGGGTCGGACGGACTGCCGCCGCCCGCCAGCTGCGAGATCAATATCGCGAGCGCGACGATGACGACCACGGCGAGCGCGATAAAGATGTAAAAGCGGCTCTGAGGCTTTCTGCGGCGGGGAGGCTGGCGCCGGTTGGGCGGGCGGCGTCCCCCCGAACCGCCCGGCGCGGGGCGGGAGCCCGGCGGACGGCTGCCCGCGGGGCGGGAACCAGCTGGTCGTGCGCCGGCAGGGCGCGCGCCTGTAGATCTCGCGCGGTTGGCGGCCGGCCGGCCGCCGTTGGTGGGTGTACGATCCGACATATATTCCATGGACACGGCGTTATCTCCTTTGTCTGAAAAAATCACTCATCCATTATACATGGATTCGCGGGAATATGCAAGTTTGGTTGTGTCACAGACGGGCAATTCCCGTAAATTTCATGTGACAAAGGAAGGGTTTTTTATTCGAACTGCGCGCGGAAGAGGCTGGCGTAAAAGCCGTTCCGGGCGAGGAGGTCGTCGTGCCGCCCCTGTTCGACGATCTGGCCGTCGCGGACGACGAGGATCAGATCGGCGTTTCGGATGGTGGAAAGGCGGTGGGCGATGACGAAGCACGTCTTGCCGCGCATCAGCGCGCGCATGGCCGACTGGATCAGCAGCTCGGTGCGGATGTCGACGTTTGAAGTCGCCTCGTCGAGGATCAGCAGATGCGACTTGCGCAGCATGGCGCGCGCGATGGTCATCAGCTGCTTCTGTCCCTTGGAGATGTTCACGCCGTCCTCGGTCAGCACGGTGTCGTAGCCCTGCGGCAGGCGCTCGATCATCTCGTGGATGTGGGTGGCCTTCGCGGCGGCGACCACCTGCTCGCGCGTCGCGCCGGGGCTGCCGTAGGCGATGTTTTCGTGCACCGTGCCGTTGAACAGCCATGTGTCCTGCAGGACCATCGAGAAGGCTTCGCGCAGGCTTGCGCGCTGCACCGATGCGATGGCCTGGCCATCGATGGAGATCGTGCCGGACTGCGGGTCGTAGAACCGCATCAGCAGGTTGACCAGCGTCGTCTTGCCCGCGCCGGTCGGGCCGACGATGGCGACCATGCCGCCCGGCTTGGCGCGCAGGCTGACGTCGCGCAGCACCGGCCGGCCGGGATCGTAGCCGAAATCGACGTGTTCGAGCGCCACGTCGCCGTCGGTCACGCGCAGCTTCGGCGCGCCGGGCGCGTCGGCCGGCTCCTCGTCTTCGTTGAGCAGCGAGAACACGCGCTCCGCCGCGGCGAGCGCCGACTGCAGCTCGCTTAAGATGTTCGCGGCCTCGTTGATCGGGCCGGAGAACTTGCGCGAATACAGCACGAACGACGAGATGTCGCCCAGCGAGATGCCGCCCGCGAGGTACAGCAGCGCGCCGAAGATGCTGATCAGCGTCAGCGACAGGTTGTTGATGAAGTTGACCGACGGGCCGGTGACGCTGGCGTAGTATTCGGAGCGGTAGTAGCTCTGAACGGCGTCCTCGTTCTTCCGGTCGAACCGGCCGAGCACGTCGTCCTCGCGCCGGTAGGCGCGGATGGTCTTCTGGCCGGAGACGTATTCCTCCACGAAGCCGTTCAGCTCGCCGAGCTTCCGCGAGCGCTCGCGGTACAGCGGGCGGACGCGCCCGGTCATGTACTTCGTGAACAGCACCGACACCGGCACCGTCACCGCGAACACCAGCACCAGTACCGGCGAGATGCGGATCATCATGATGAGCGCGCCGGCGACGGTGATCAGGCTGGTCAGGATCTGCACGAGGTCGTTGGACAGCGAGGTGTTGACCGTGTCGATGTCGTAGGAGATGTGGCTGAGGATGTCGCCCGTCTGGTTGCGGTCGAAGTAGCCGACCGGCAGCCGCATCAGCTTGGCGAACAGGTCGGCGCGCATGGCGCGCACGGTGCGCTGGCTGACGTGCAGGATCAGGATCGTCACCGCGTAGCCGATCGCGGCGGACGCGACGTACAGCGCGAGCATCAGCGCCGCATAGTGGAACACGCTCTGGAAATCGACGCCGGACTCCAGCGCGATGGCGTCGATGGCGTAGCCGCACAGCGTGGGACCGATCAGCTGAAATACGTTGCTGACCACCGTCAGCAAAAGCGCCGCGGCGAGCATCGGCGCGCTCTTCATCAGATAGCGGCCGAGCACGGCGAGCGTGCGGCGGGCGTCGCGCGGCTTCTGGGGGTTGAGGTTACGCGGGGGCATACTCGTCACCTCCGATGGAATCGTCGCCGGTCTGGATGCGCTCGATCTGCGCGTACAGCGGGCAGGTGCGCGACAGGGAATCGTGGTCGCCCAGCCCCGCCATGTGCCCCTTTTCCAGCACGAGGATCTGGTCCGCGCCGCGCACGGAGCTGACGCGCTGGGCGATCAGGATCGTGGTCGTGTCCGGATACTCGCGGCGGACTGCGGCGCGCATGGCGGCGTCGGTGCGGTAGTCCAGCGCGCTGGAGGAATCGTCGAGGATGAGGATTTCCGGATTGCCGGCCAGCGCGCGGGCGATCAGCAGCCGCTGGCGCTGGCCGCCGGAGAGGTTGACCGCCTTCGCGTGCACGACGTGGTCGTAGCCGTCCGGCAGTGCGTCGATGAATTCCGACGCCTGCGCGCACCGCGCCGCGCGCTCGATCTCATCCATCGGCAGGCCGCGGCCGAGGTCGATGTTTTCGCGGATCGTGCCCGCGAAGAACGCGTCGGACTGAAACGCCACGCCGAACATGCGGTGCAGCCGGTCGGCGCCGATCGACTCGATGTCCTCGCCGCCGATGGAGATCGCGCCGGAACCGGCGTGGTAGAACCGCTGCAGGAGCAATACGAGCGTCGACTTGCCGCTGCCCGTCGCGCCGATCACGCCCAGCGTCTGCCCGCGCGGGAGCGAAAACGAGATGTGGTCCAAGTCGTTTTCGCGGCCGTTGTAGGAAAACGACACGTCGTCGAACGCGATGTGCGCGTCCGCCGGCCGTTCGGGCCGTGCGACGGAATCGGGCTCCTCCGGCAGCGAGAGCACCTCGTCGATGCGCTGCGCCGAGGCCGTCGCCTGCGAGATCATCACAAACATCTTGTTGATGGAGAGGATGGCGTTGAGGATGATCGTGAAATAGGTCAGAAAGGCGATGATCCGCCCGGGCTTGGTCAGCCCCGAGTGCACCAGAAACGCGCCGGCGACGACCATGGCCGTCAGGCCGCCGTTGAGCAGCAGGTTCATCAGCGGGTTCGTCGCGGCCATGACCGTGTCCGCGCGGATCTGCTCCTCGGACAGGGCGAGGTTGTCCGCCTCGAACCGCGCGCGCTCGTAATCGCCCTTCGACAGGGCGCGGATGACGCGGATGCCGGTGACGTCGTCGCGCACCGTGCGCACCATGCGGTCGACGGCGCGCTGCACGCGGGCGTACAGCGGGATGCCCCGCCACGAGATCACCGCCACGCCGATGGCCAGCAGCGGCAGCGTGCTCATCAGCACCATGCTCAGCCGCCAGTCCTGAATCAGCGTGACCACCATGCCGCCCAGCAGCAAAATCGGCGCGCGCACGCCCAGCCGCTGGATGCGGCCGAGCGTCTGGTTGACGTTGTAGGTGTCCGTCGTCAGCCGGGAGATCAGGCTTGGCACGGTCAGCTCGTCCATCTGCTTGGACGACAGCCGCTCGATCTTTGCGAACAGGTCGTGGCGGATCGCCCGCGTGGCGTCGCGCGCCACCGCGGAGGCGCGCCGGTTGGCGATGACGTTGCCCAGAAGCGCGATGATCGAGCAGACGACCATCACCGCGCCCCAGGCGAAGATGGCCGGCCGGCTTTTCGTCGGCGCGACGTCGTCGATCATGTACGCGAGGATCCACGGCAGCGCGAGGTCCATGATCGTGCCGGTAAACTTGATCGCGAAGCCCACCAGCATCGCGCCCCAGTAGGGATTCAGATAGCCGATGATCCGCCTCACGCATCCCACCCCACTTCTCGCTGGATGTACGCCTGCGCGCGGCCGGCGACGCGCTCCATCATCTGCAAAAGCGTCGCGCGCTCCGATTCGGTGAAGCCGTCGAGCAGGTATTCGTTCCATTCTTGGACGGTTTCGCGCAGCTGCGGCAGCGCCGCGAGCGCCCGGTCGGTCGGATAGACGCGCATGCAGCGGCGGTCCTCCGCGCTGACGCGGCGCTCGACGAAGCCCGCGCGCTCGAGGCTGTTGACCTGCCGCGCCGCGGTGCTCTTGTTGACGTACAGCGCCTCGGCGATCTCCTCCTGCGTCAGTCCCGGCTCGCGGCACAGGCGCAATAGATAGGGCACCTGCCCGCCGCAGATGCCCAGCGGCTTGAGCTTCTGGCTGCGCTGCATCTGCGTGCAGCGGCCGACGATATTCAGATTGTGCGTAAACGCGGCCATCGGTCATCCCTCTTTCCATCATAATTGTTACCTAACGACACAGGCCGTTGGAAAAGCCCGCAAGCGCAGAAATCGCCCTGACGAGAGAGAAATTGGCGGCAATGATCGCTTCCCGCGT
Organism: Candidatus Faecivicinus avistercoris; assembly: GCA_018716805.1. Taxonomy (GTDB): domain Bacteria; phylum Bacillota; class Clostridia; order Christensenellales; family Aristaeellaceae; genus Faecivicinus; species Faecivicinus avistercoris. The sequence continues at coordinate 36,348 of DVJL01000066.1, forward strand.
CCGCTGCACTTGCAGGCTTTCTCATCGCTCTGGCAGGAGTTTGGCTTTGTCAATCTCCTGAATCGTTGCATATGCAACGATAGCGGCGAGAAAAACGCCGAATCCCGGCGACTCTTTCATTGTACCAGATCCGGCGCAAAAAGACAACGAAATTTCAGGAAAATGCATGGAAAAGCGGGGCGTCCGAGGGCGATCGGTATGCGCGACCGATGCCCTTGCCGGGAGCGGGGGGACTCCGCGGACTGAGACGCCCCGCGTGGAGGGGCTGCGTGAGCGGGGGATTGAAAAGGAAGCAATTTCAGGTTCGAGCGAATCGCCCGCCGCTCCAGCGGGGGAATTCGCGGGTCTGGCGGCGCGAAGTCAGAAATTCGCAGCGCCAGAGGAATGAAAAGGGCGCCGAACCTGCCTCTGCAGAAATTTTCAGACCGCCCTGTCGCGCGTCCTGCGCGCGACGGTTTCCGACGCGGCCAGCATGACCAGCGTGCACACCGCGAGGAACCATGGATAGAGGTGCAGCGTCGTGGCCGATGCCAGCGAGCCGAACAGCGGCGGGATGAGCGTCGAGCCGATGTAGGCGAACGCCATCTCGAGCCCGACGATGGCCTGCGAGTTCCGCGCGCCGAACCGGCGCGGCGTCTCGTGCAGCATGTTCGGGTAGATCGGCGAGGTGCCCAGGCCGATGACCGCGATGCCGAGCATCCCGACGGCGGACGGCGCGGGCAGCGCGACCATCGCCGCGCCTGCCAGGCAGACGCACTGGCCGATGCGGATGAGGCGCGCAGGGGAGATGCGGCTGGCGGCGAAGCCGGTGATCAACCGGCCGAGCGTGATTGCGCCGTAGAACATCGATGCGCCCATCGCCGCCTCTGAAGCGCTCAGGCCGCGCGCCTGGTGCAGGTAGGTGGACGCCCACAGTCCGCTGGTCGTCTCCACGGCGCAGAAGAACACGAACCCGACCAGCGCCGTCTTGACCAGCGGGAGCCTGAGCGCCTCGCGGTTGGTGAGGTAGCGCTGCTCCTCGCCGCTTTCCGCCGCCGGCGCCTTCGCGTGCCGCCAGACCGAAAGGGTCAGAAACAGCGCGAGCGCAAGCGCGAACTGAATGCCGGAGATCAGCCCGTAGGCGCTTCTCCACGACGCGCCGTGCGAGAGCTGAAGGGAGAGGATCATCGGCCCGGCCGTCGCGCCGACGCCCCAGAAGCAGTGCAGCCAGCTCATGTGGCGCGCCGCATAGTGCAGCGCGACGAAGTTGTTCAGCGCGGCGTCCACGCTGCCGGCGCCGAGGCCGAGCGGGATGGCGCAGAGGAAGAGCATCCATGCGCCGGGCGCGAGCGAGATGCCCAGCAGGCCGGCGGCGGTCATCAGCACGCTGACGGCCGTCACCCTGCCCACGCCGAAGCGCGTGATGAGCCGGTTGGAAGCGAGGCTGGACACGACCGTTCCCGCGGAGACGACCATCGAGATGTACCCCGCCAGCGACAGCGGCGCGCCCAGCTCGGCCTGCATGACCGGCCATGCGCTGCCGAGCACGGAGTCGGGAAGCCCCAGACTGATGAACGCAATGTAAATGAGCACCAAGAGGGTCGTCATAAAATGCCTCCTTGCGCCAAGCGGCGGTTTCGGGTATAATGATACCGAATCGAAGCGGGGAAATCAACGCAGGATTCCGACAAATTCTATCACGATTCCGACGAGGAGGGCGGGCTGTGAAGAACCATCCGATACAAATCAACCGCGATACGCTGGAGGAACGGGTCTGGAACGTCACGCCCGAGCTGCCCTATATGGCCAACCTGTGTTGGATGAACGAGCTGCCCGACGGGATGTTCCCATGGCACTGGCACGGGGAGGTGGAGCTGTTCTACATGCGCTCCGGCGCGATTGAATACTGCGTGCCGGGCGGGCAGCAGGTCTTTGAGGAGGGAGAGGCGGGCTTTGTCAACGCGAACGTGCTGCACATGACGCGTGCCGTCGGCGACGTGCCTTCGGTTCAGGAGGAGCACCTGTTCCTGCCGTCGTTCGTCTACGGCCGGCCGGGGAGCGCCATCGAATCGCGCTACGTCCGCCCGGTCGTCCGCAGCGGAGGCATCGAACTGTACAAGTTTGACAAAGGCGACCCCGCTCAGCGCGAGGTCGTCCAATGGATGCGCGCGGCCTACGACGCCGGCGCGCGGGCGGAGGAGGGCTATGAGCTGGTCGCGAGGGAGATGATGTCGCGCGTGTGGCTTGCGCTGTTCCGGGCGACGCGCGCGCGGCAGGGCAAGGCGTCCTCGGGCGCGGAGGACGACGCGCGCGTCAAGCGGATGCTCGCCTATATCTCGGAGCACTGCGCCGAGCGCATCGGCATGGCCGACATCGCCCGCGCGGGCATGATCGGCGAGCGCGAGTGCTTCCGAGTATTTCGACGCCAGCTGAACATGACGCCGCTGGAATGCCTGACGGCGCAGCGGTTGAGCCGCGCCTGTGAACTGCTGCGCGGCACCGACCGGACGGTGCTGGAAATCGGCCTCGCGTGCGGCTTTTGCAGCGCGAGCTATTTTGGAAAGGTGTTTCGCGAGCACATCGGCGTTTCGCCCAGAGCGTACCGCGAGGGGCGGTGAATCCCTGAGCGCCGGCGAGGCCCGTAGACGCAAAAATTGCCCCGATTAAGAGAGAAATCAGAGGCAATTTTGGCTTTCTGCGCCGGCCGCACTTGCAGGCTGTGGTCACGGACGCCCGCGCAAGCGCCCTTGTATGCAAGCCTGCTTTCCTGTCCTGCAGGTCTGTCGGCTTTGCCGGCGTTCTGAAGCCCTTCAGGGCAGCAGGCGGAAGCCGCCGACGTAGGGCAGCTCGATCACGCGGCCGTTCGTCATCAGCTGGGCGAAGCAGAGGATGCCGACGCACAACAGCGCAAACCCGGCCAGCCCGCCGATCAGCGTGAAGATCCAGCCGATCGCCGGGATGACCGAGAAGATGCTGCACAGCAGGTTGACCAGCACCATCAGCACCAGCAGGATCAGCCCCTGGTTGGCACAGTAGCGCCCCAATTTGGAATCGCCGCAGCGGATCAGCGGCAGGAAAAACACGATGTAGCCGAGCGCGGCCATCGTCCGGTTTTTTTCGATGTCCTCGGGTGTGAATTCGCGATCCATTTCTTCATCCCCCTTGTCTTGCGCTTTGCGCCGGCCGGACGCCGGGCGCTTTTTCGTTTCGGAAGGCGCTGAAAAGCGGCGCGTTTTCCGGCGGTGGAAGGCGCCGGCGCTTTCGCGAGCCGCGGAAACGCTGTGCCTCGCCGTCTGCCGGGCACGCGGCCCATGGGAAGCGGCGCGCATGGACGCCGGATTGCCGCTCCCATTGTAGCATTTTTTCCGGAGCTGCGTCAAGCATAACGCGCGGAGGCTTGCAAAACGGCGTGCGATGCGGTATCATGTTGCCGGAGCGTGATGAGCATGACTGAAAGGCTGTACTACGCCGACGCCTATCTGACCGAGTTCGATGCGCGCGTCGAATCCTGTGAGGTGAGCGGCAACCTCTGGCGCGTCCGGCTCGACCGCAGCGCGTTTTATCCGACCTCCGGCGGCCAGCCGTTTGACACCGGCACGCTGGGCGGCGCGCGCGTCGTGGACGTCGCCGTCGAGGCGGACGAGGTCTGGCACACGACGGACGCGCCGCTCGCGCCGGGCGCGCAGGTGCACGGCAAGATCGACTGGCTGCGGCGGTTCGACCACATGCAGCAGCACGCGGGCGACCACATGATCGCCGGCGCGATTCACCGCCTGCTGGGCGGTGTGACGATCGGGCTGCACGTCGGCGACGAGGTCAGCACGATCGACGTGGCGATGCCGGGCGGCGTGACGCACCTGTCGCCGGACGACCTTCGCCGCGTGGAGGAGGACGTCAACGACCACATCCAGCGCGACGTGCCGATCCGATGCTGGTTTCCGACGCCGGACGAGCTGAAATCGCTGCCGCTGCGCAAGCCGCCGACGGTCGCCGAGCACGTGCGCGTGGTCGCCATTGGCGACGACGAGATGGTCGCCTGCGGCGGCACGCACCCGTCCTCCGCCGGCCAGCTCGGGCTGGTGAAGATCGTCTCCGCGACGCCGGCGCGCGGCAAGCTGCGCGTGGCGTTTCTGGCGGGCCGGCGCGCGCTGAACGACTACTTCCGCTGTTTTGACGCCGCGCACGAGGCGGCTGGCCGGTTTTCAACCGGAATCGACCGCCTGACGGCGAGCGTCGACGCCGCGCAGGAGCGACTGCGCCGCGCGGAGGCCGAGCTGAACCGGCTGCGCCGCGAACGGCTGCCGGAACAGGCGGAGGCATTGCTCGCCGAAGCGGAGGCGCTGCCGGGCGGCGGACGGCTCGTCGCGGCGCGGGTCGAGTTGGACGCGAGCCTGCTGCGCGAACTGGCGTCCAAGCTGATCGAACGGCCGGGCGTCGTCGCGCTGCTGGGGTCGGTGGACGGCGAGCGCGCAAATTTCACATTCGGCCGCTCGGCGGACGTTTCGGCCGACATGGGCGCGCTGTTGCGCAAAGCCGCCGCGCCGCTGGGCGGAAAGGGCGGCGGACGGCCGGACTTCGCCCAGGGAAGCGGTTCGCCGGGCATCCTCGACGCCGCGCGGGAAATCCTGCTGGGCGGCGAAGGGTAGCCTGAGAGCCGAGGGCAGTGAGAGCGGCGGAAGGCCGCTGCGCTGGCAGGTCTGCCCTGATCCAAGCGCCGGGATTCGCTTCAGGCAGGGAAAGCGGGCAGTTTTCCCGCGCAGACGCAGCGCCAAGGAACAGGCGCTTCACATGGCGGACGCCCGCCTCGGGTGGTTTTCTGCGCGGATGCAACACCGAGGGAACAGGTGCGTTACATGGCGGACGCCCGCCTCAGGCGGTTTTCCGCGCGGATGCAGCGCCGAGGGAACGGGCGCTTCACATGGCGGATGCCCGCCTCAGGCGGTTTTCCCGCGCAGGCGCAGCGCCGAGGGAACAGGTGCGTCACATGGCGGACGCCCGCCTCAGGCGGTTTTCCCGCGCGGGCGCAACACTAAGGACGGAGGAGAGACGATGAACTGGAACGTGGACGCCGCCATCTTCGACATGGACGGCACGCTGCTGGACACCATGCGCTATTGGCGCTATACGACGCTGGAATTTCTGCTGGCGCACGGGCTGCCCGTGCGCGATGAGGATCTGCTGCGCATGCACGACACGTCGTCGCGCCGGTTTCTGCTCGACTATGCCGCGCGGGAGGGGCTGGACTTTGGCCCGGAGCGGGAGATGATCGCCGAACTGGAGGGCTACATGAACCGCCACTACCTCTACGATGCAAAGCTCAAGCCCGGCGTGCCGGAATTGCTCGACCGGCTGATCGGGCGCGGCCTTCGGCTGTGCGTGGCCACCGGCTCGCCGCGCGAATACGCGCGCAACGGCTTGGGCAGGCTGGGCGTGCTGGACCGCTTTGAGTTTGTGACCGACAACTATGAGGAGCCCGTCACCAAGGCCGAACCGGCGTACTTTGGCCTCGTCGCAAAGCGGCTCGGCACGACGCCGGAGCGCTGCGTGGTCTTTGAGGACGCGCTGTATGCAATGAAATCCGCGAAGGCCGCCGGCTGTCAGGTGGTCGCCATCGAGGACAGCACCGCGCGCCGCCAGCGGGAGGACATCCAGAAGGTCGCCGACCGGTATGTCCGCCGCTGGCCGGAATTGTGGGACGAAATCTGAACCGAACTGCGCACAGGAGGGATTTCTCGTGCTGAAGGGCATTCCCAATCTGCTCTCCCCCGAGCTTTTGAAAATTCTGATGGAGATGGGCCACGGCGACCGGATCGTCATCGGGGACGGCAACTTTCCGCACGCGTCCATCGCGGGAAGCGGCCATCTGGTCCGGCTGGACGGACACGGCGCCTGCGAGGTGCTCGACGCCATCCTTCAGCTGATGCCGCTGGACACCTATGTGGACGCGCCGGTGACGCTGATGGAGGTCGTGCCGGGCGACCGCGTGGACACGCCGATCTGGAACGAGTTCGCGCAAATCGTCGAGCGCCACCAGCCCGGAACGCGCATCGGCCATGCCGAGCGCTTTCGGTTCTACGATCTCGCAAGGCAGTGCTACTGCGTGGTCGCTACCGGCGAGAAAGCGCCCTACGCGAATGTGATTCTGCAGAAGGGCGTGCTGTGAGCGCGTTGACAAACGGCATGCGCCGGGTTATAATAATGGTTCAAAATGATTTGAAGAGGTGAATGGTATGGCAAATCCCTTTGGCAGTGGACAGAGCAGCTTCCAGTCGCACATGACCTTCCGCGAGGGCGCGGGCGAGCTGTCCGAATCCCGCTATAACCTGTTGATCGGCGCGACGCTGACGTGGGGCTTCTTTCTGAACTTCCTGATCATGCAGTTTGCCGGCCCGGCGATTTTGAACATGGTGATCTCCTCGCCGGCCAGCTATTCGACGTTCATGATCGGCTTTCTGGTGGCGTACATCGCGCTGGTGCTGATCGGCAGCACGATGGTGCGCTCGTACAATCCGGTGCGCTGCTTCGTCGGCTACAACCTGATCGCCGTGCCGGTGGGCGTGGTGGTCGCCATCGCGACGATCGGCTACGATCCGCAGCTGGTCACGCGCGCGGCGCTGATCACCGCCATCATCACGCTGATCATGATGATCGTCTCGACGCTCGCGCCGTCGGTGTTCCAGCGCATGGGCACGGGCCTCGGCGTGGCGCTGCTGGGCGTGATCGTCGTGGAGTCCATCGCGATGCTGCTGTTCCGGATGAACATCACGTTCATCGACTGGATCGTCGTGGGCATCATGTGTTTGTACATCGGCTTTGACTGGGTGCGCGCCAACTCGGTTCAGCGCACGGCGACGAACGCCATCGCGGCCGCGTCGGCGCTGTATCTGGACATCATCAACATCTTCCTGCGCGTGCTGCGTATCCTCGCGCGCAGCCGCAGCAACGACTGATTGGAGGAGAGCGGATGAAGCCGAAGCTCATCGTCGTCGAGGGCACGAACGCGTCGGGCAAGAGCGGCCTGGGCGTCGAGCTCGCGCTGCGCTATGGCGGGGAGATCGTCTCCGCGGACTCGCGGCAGGTCTTTCGCGGACTCGATCTGGGCAGCGGCAAGATCACGCCCGAGGAGATGCGCGGCGTTCCCCATCACCTGATCGACGTCGTCGAGCCGAACGACTTCTTCTCCATGCGGGATTTCCAGCGGCTGGCTTACGAGGCCATCGACGGCATCCTCGCGCGCGGGCGCGTGCCGTTTCTGGTGGGCGGCACGGGGCTGTACGTCGCGTCGGTAGTCGAGGGCTACGAGCTTTCGGACACGCCGCCGGATCTCGCCTACCGCGAGGAATTGGAAAAGCGAAAGACGCCGGAGCTCTACCGGATGCTCTGCGAGCTGCGTCCGGACGTCGAGGTCGATCCGAAGAACCGCAACCGCGTGATGCGGATGCTGGAGAAGATTCACGACGGCGACGAGCACGCCGCGCCGAACCGGCCGCGCTACGACTGCCTGAAGCTCGGCGTGACGTGGGACCGCGCGACGCTGCGCAGCCGCATCGACGAGCGGCTGAAGCGCCGGCTCGATCAGGGAATGGTCGACGAGGTGCGGCGGCTGATGGAAGACGGCGCGACGCCCGAATTCCTGATGAAGCTCGGGCTGGAATATCGGTTCATCGCGCGATACCTGATGGGTGAAGCCGGCGGCTACCAGCAGATGGTGGACGGCCTCGCCACCGCGATCAAGCAGTTTGCCAAGCGACAGACGACGTGGTTCCGGCGCGACCCGGAGATCCTGTGGCTCGACATGGCCGGCGATCCGGTCGCGCAGGCCAGTGCGGCGATCGACCGGTTCCTGCAAGGACGATGATGTGAAGCGCCTCGGGCGGTGAAGCCCGGGGCGCTTTTTGCCGGCGCGATTTATCCATTCCTTCACCAAAGTTTGACACAATTCCCTTGCATTTTGGATACCGATGATTAAAATAATATCGGCATTCTAAATGGGAGGTGGCGCGCTTGGTTCGCGACATGACCACCGGCAGTTCCGCCAAAAAACTGATCCTCTTCAGCATTCCGCTGCTGATCGGTCAGGTGTTTCAGCAGTTCTACAACATGGTCGACAGCATCGTCGTCGGGCAGTATGTCGGCAAGGAAGCGTTTGCCGCCGTCGGCTCGACCGGTTCGATCACGTTCTTCGTGCTCGGCCTCGTGTTCGGCGCCTGCTCGGGCTTTGCAATTCCCGTGGCGCAGGACTTTGGCGCGGGCGACGTGAAGGGCGTCCGGCGCTGCGTGGCAAACATCATCTATATTGGCGCCGCCTTTGCCGCGGTCATGACGCTGGTCACCGCGCCGCTGACGACGCAGATCCTCGAACTGATGGGCACCAAGCCGGAGCTGATGGACGATGCCTACGACTACCTGTTCTGGATCTTTGTCGGCCTGGCGGCGCAGATGATGTACAACCTGCTGGCCGGCATCCTGCGCTCGCTGGGCGACAGCCGCACGCCGCTGGTGTTCCTGATCCTCTCCAGCCTGCTCAACGTCGCGCTGGACATCCTGTTCGTGCGCAATTTCGGCATGGGCGTGAAGGGCGCGTCGATTGCGACGGTGCTGGCGCAGCTGGCGTCGGGCGTCTGCTGCCTGATCTACATCGCGAAAAAGCATCCGATCCTTCATCTGACGCGCGAGGACATGCGGCCCGACGGCGCGACGATCCGCCGTCTGCTGGAAATCGGCCTTCCGATGGGGCTGCAGTTTTCGATTACGGCGATCGGTTCGATTATCCTGCAGTGGGCGGTCAACGGCCTCGATCTGAATGCGATTGCGTCGGTCTCCGCGGCGAGCAAAGTGCAGAACCTCGTCGCTTCGCTGATGGACGCCTTTGGCGTGACGGTGGCGACCTACGCCGGCCAGAATTACGGCGCCGGACGGATCGACCGCGTGCGCCGCGGCATCCGGCAGGTGTATTTGATGCTGCTGGTCTGCTCGGTTGCGGGCTTTCTCATCAATGCGCTGGCGTCGGACAGGATCGCGCTGCTGTTTCTCGACGCGGGGGAGACGGAGGTCATCGCGCAGGTGCGCCAGTTCATGATCGCCAACAGCTATTTCTATCCCGCGCTTGCTGGGATCTATGTGCTGCGCAATGCGCTGCAGGGCGTCGGCTTTTCGAAGGCGGCGATGCTGGCCGGGCTGTTCGAGCTGGTCGCGCGCTCGGTGATGGGGCTGTTCGTCGTGCCGGCGCTGGGCTTTATTGCGGTCTGCTATGCGAATCCCGCCGCCTGGGTGATGGCGGACGTCATCCTCATTCCGCTCTACGCCGTGCTGATGCGGAAATTGGACGCGCGCGTGAATGCGCAGCCCGAGCCCGTGCCGGCTGCATAGAGGGCGTTTCAAGCGGAAACTGGGCGATTTTAGAGCGGAGTTTTCGCCGGTTCCGCGGAAAGCTCGCGGCCGGCGCTGAGCCGGGCGTTCGCCGCGCCAAATGGCCCAAAGCCGCTGCAATTGCAGCGGAGGGAATTTACAGACATCTTTCGGTCAAAGGAGGAAGCTTTATGGAACGATTTGCCTGGAAGGGCCGCATCCGGCCCGGCATGCAGGCGGAATACAAGCACCGCCACGATGAAATCTGGCCTGAGATGATCGAGGTGCTCCGGCGCGCGGGAATCCGCAATTACACGATCTGGACGGATGGCGACGAGCTGTTCGGTTACTACGAGTGCGAACATGGCGCCGCGTTTGCGGAGCGCGTGCAGGCGGAAAGCCCTGTGGTCGACCGGTGGAATGCGTATATGCGCGATGTGCTCGAGCTGGAGATGGATCCGCGCACCGGCGCGCAGCCAAGACTCGCGCAGGTCTTTTGCATGGACTGAGCGGGCAGGGGGTTGACTTTTCCGCAGGACGCAGTTATAATGAATGCATAAAGTTGAATAGTTGGATTTTCAGTGCCTCGCGCGCGTGCGCGAGGGTAAAAGGGAATCAGGTGCAAGTCCTGAGCGATCCGGTCACTGTGAGCGGGGAGCGCGGCTGCAAGCATCCATTGTGCGTTATCGCATGAGAAGGGGCGGCCGGCGCGGCGATCCGTGAGCCAGGAAACCTGCTGAAATATCCGGTGCACAGCTTCCGAAGAAAGCGGGTTGCCCCCAATGATGCTGGACGTATGCCGTCTGGATATTTGCGTTTGCACTTCGGAAGGAAGGGCGAACGCTTTTTTTCGCCCATGGGCGCGCTCTGGGTTTTCCAAACGGCATTTCCGCCCCCTTATTCCGGGCGGCGCCGCGGTTTCCCCTCTCTGGAGCGGCCCGCACAGCGGCTGTGATGCGGGACGCTGGCCGACGAACGGCGTTCCGGGATCATAGAAAATCGGGCGAGACGCCCAGGAGGGAAGGAATCACGATGAAGAAGGTACTTGCGTTTGGGCTCGCGCTCAGCCTGTTGCTGGGCTGCATGGGCATGGCGGTCGGGCAGGCCGAGGAACCGAAGCCGGTCATCCTCGTGGTCAGCTTCGGCACCAGCTACAACGACAGCCGCAAGGCGACAATCGACGCGATTGAGGCGGACATTGCCGCCGCCTATCCGGACTACGAGGTGCGCCGCGCGTTTACCGCGCAGACGATTATCGACATCCTCGCCGAGCGCGAGGGGCTCGAAATCGACAACGTGACCGGGGCCATGGAGCGCCTGGTGGCCGATGGCGTCAGGCGCGTGATCGTCCAGCCGACGCACATCATGAACGGCTACGAGTACGACGACATGGTCGCGGAGGTTACCGCCTACGCGGATCAGTTTGACTTCCTCGCCATCGGAGAGCCGCTGCTGACGTCGGAGGCGGACTACGAGGCCGTGGTCGAAGCGCTGCTCGCAGAGAGCGAATTCGCTGGCGAGGCCGGAACCGCCGTCGTCTACATGGGCCACGGCACCGAGCACGCCGCCAACGCGACCTATTCCGAGCTTGAGGCCATGATGCACGCACAGGGCTATTCCAATGCGTTCGTCGGCACGGTCGAGGGCTATCCGACGCTCGACGGGGTCATTGCGAAGCTCACCGCCGCGGGCGTCGAAAGGGTCAAGCTGTATCCCCTGATGATCGTCGCGGGCGACCATGCGAACAACGACATGGCCGGAGACGGGGAGGATTCCTGGAAATCCCGGCTGACCGGCGCCGGCTTTGAGGTTGAATGCTTCATGCAGGGGCTGGGCGAGAACGCCGCCGTCCGCGCGCGCTATGTCGAGCACGTTCAGGCGGCCATTGACGGCGGTGCCGTCGCCGTTCCGAAGGCAGTTTCGATTGAGCCGGGCGAGCGCGACGCCGGGAAGAAGGCCATCCTTGTGGTCAGCTTTGGCACGAGCTACGGCGAGACCCGTGAGGTGACCCTCGACGCCATTGAGGCCGACATCGCCGCCGCCTATCCCGATTGGGACGTCTACCGCGCGTTCACCGCGCAGACGGTCATCGACATCCTCGCCGAGCGCGATGGAATCGAGATCGACAATGTGACCGAAGCCATGGAGCGGCTCGCCGCCGAGGGGTATGGCACCGTGCTCGTGCAGCCGACGCACGTCATGAACGGCTACGAATACGATGACCTCGTCGCCGAGGCGAGCGCGTATGCCGGTTGCTTTGAGGCGTTTGCCATCGGAGAACCGCTGCTGACGTCGGAGGCGGACTACGAGGCTGTGATCGACGCGCTGCTCGCGGACAGCGAGTACGCCGGTTCCGCCGGGGTTGCGCTGGTCTACATGGGCCATGGGACCGAGCACTTCGCCAATGCTGCCTACAGCCAGATCGAGAGCATGATGCACGCCATGGGCTATGGCAATGCGTTTGTCGGCACAGTCGAGGGCTTCCCGGCGCTCGAACAGGTGCTCGCGGAGGTTGCCGCCTGCGGCGCGGAAAAGGTCGTGCTGATGCCGTTCATGGTCGTCGCGGGCGACCATGCGAACAACGACATGGCCGGCGACGGGGAGGATTCGTGGAAGACCGCGTTCGCCGAAGCGGGGTACGAGGTCGAGTGCGTGCTCGAGGGCCTCGGCCAAAACGCCGGCATCCGCGCGCTGTACGTCGCGCACGTTCAGGACGCCATCGACGCCAACGGGCTGTAAACCCAATCGAACCAGCTGCGCCCGCCCGCTTCGGCGGCCGGGCGCAATTCAGATCAAATCCGGCGCGCCGGGAACTGCGCGCCGCGGGCTTCGGGAAAGTTGAGGAGGAATTCGGGATGAAGAGGATCCGCAGGCTGTTTGCGGCGCTTGTCGCGCTGGCGCTTTTGCCGCTGTGCGCGGGCGCGGAGAATGGCGCGATCGAAAACGGACTGTATGCGGTGGGCGTGTCGTCCAGTTCCAATATGTTCAAGGTGGTCGCCTGCCGGCTCGAGGTTGCGGACGGGGAGATGACCGCCGCGCTGACGCTGAGCGGCACGGGCTATGGCTATCTCTATCCGGGCACGGCCGCGGAAGCCGGCGAAGCGCCGCAGTCGGACTGGATTCCCTTTTCAGAGGACTTTGAAGGGCGCTATACATACGCGTTGCCCGTCTCCGCGCTGGACGAGGAGATTGCGGTCGCCGCGTATTCGACCCGGTACTCCAAATGGTATGACCGCACGCTCGTGTTTTACTCGGACACGCTGAGCGCCTGTGCATATGCGGCGCCTGACGGCGCCTATTCGGGCGTGCTGGCGTCCGATATGGCGCTCGACGGCGCGGCCTGCGCGCTGCATGCGTCGGGCGGCGCGATGGCGCTGCAAATTGAGACGGACGCCCTGGAGATCGCCGTGGACGGCGAGGTCTATGCCGCGAAGGACGGCGTCTGCGAAATTCCGGTCGAGTCGCTCGACGTCCGCATTCTCGTGGCGGTGGATGGCCGCGAGGGATGGATCCGCCTCGGCGCCGCGTCGCTGTCGCCGCTCGAGGTCGGCGCGGAGGACGGGATTTACGCCGTCGAGGCGCGGGCGGACTCCAACCTTCTGCGCATCACGGACTGTGTGCTGACCGTGTCGGACGGGCGGATGACCGCCGTGCTGACCGTCGGGAACAATTCATTTGACTACCTCTACATGGGCCTTGCGAAGGACGCCCCGGCGGACGAGGCGGGATGGATCGCGGCTTCGGCCGCCGAGGACGGCGCGGCGGCGTTCGAGATACCGGTCGCGTCGCTCGATCAGGATCTGCCCGTCGCCACGCATTCGGCAAGCCAGAACATGTGGTTCGACCGCGCCGTGCGCCTGGATTCCACGACGCTCAAACGGCTGGATTGACGCGCCCGCGGGCAGTTTCGCGGCCCGCATGGCGGCGCGGGAACTGCAAAGAAGCGGTTTTTGCGCTGGAAAGCGGGATTTTCCGGCGCAAAAGCCGTCGCGCGCCCGCCGAGGATGCTGAAAATGCGAAAGGACTTGGATCCTTGTACGCTCCCCTGTGTTTTTGACTGCCTGCGGCGCGCGATGCGTGCGCCCGCTTGACAAGGAGGAAATTCGATGAAGCGATTGCTGAGCCTGTTGCTGGTGTTGCTGCTGGCCGCCTGCGCGCCCGCGCTTGCGGCCGCCCACGCGTCTGCGGAGGCGGAAACCGTCGGGGAAGAAGCCTCGTCCGGCGAAAGCGCTGCGCATGCGGACGGCGAATATGCGCCCGACGGCTTCTCGTTTTCGGGCGGTTCGGGGCGCGTGACGATCTCCTGCGAGCGCGTGACGGTTCTCGGCGGCGAGGCCGTGGCGACGATCGTGTTCGACAGCCCGAATTATACCGCCGTAGCCGTTGGCGGCCTGTCGTACGACGGGATCTCGACGGAGGACTCCACGTCGTTTGAGATCCCGATTCCCCTCAATGAGGACGTCGAAATCGTCGCGACGACGACGGCCATGAGCGCGCCGCACGACGTCGCCTATACGATTCACATCTCGCTGGGCGAAGCGCCGGCCTCGGATGCCCCAGGCGGGCTGGTCTGGACGTCGCGCCTTGAGCTGAAGTATGCGGAATGCTTCTCGGTCGACTATTACGAGGGCGGCTATGCGCTGATCGACGTGCGCGACAGCGCGCGCTACCTCGTCGTGCCGGAAAATGCGCCCGTGCCGGAGGGGTTGGAGGACGGGATTGTCGTGCTTCAGCAGCCGCTCGACCGCATCTATCTTGCCGCGACCTCGGCGATGGCGCTGTTCGACGCGCTCGACGCGCTGGACGCCATCCGGCTGGTCGGGACGGACCGAAACGGCTGGTCCATCGACCATGCCGTCGAGGCGATGGACGCCGGCGCGATATTGTTCGCCGGCAAGTACAGCGAGCCGGACTACGAGCTGCTCGTGTCTGAAGGATGCGATCTGGCGATTGAGTCCACCATGATCCTCCACAGCCCGGAGGTCAAGGAGCTGATCGAACTGCTGGGCATCCCGGTGCTGATCGATCGGTCGAGCTATGAGAGCCATCCGCTCGGCCGGACGGAGTGGATCAAGCTCTATGCCGTGCTGGTCGGCCGCGAGGCGGAGGCAGAGGCGTTCTTTGACGCGCAGGCTGCGGTGATCGACGAACTGGCGGGATTTGAGAACACGGAAAAGACCGTGGCGTTCTTTTACATCGGCACGGATGGCTCCGTCGTCGTGCGCAGCGCCGGCGACTATATCGCACGGATGATCGAGATTGCCGGCGGCCGCTATGCGCTCGCAGGGCTCTCCGATCCGGACAGCGCGCGCTCGTCGGTCTCGGTGACGATGGAGGATTTTTACGCCGCGGCGGTGAACGCGGACTACCTGATCTACAACGCCGCCATCGACGGCTCGGTCGGCAGCGTGGAGGAGCTTCTGGCCAAGAGCCCGCTGTTTGCGGACTTCAAGGCCGTCAAAGAGGGCAACGTCTGGTGTACGGGCAAACAGCTGTATCAGGCGACGGACATCGTCGGCAGCTTCATCACAGATCTCCACAACATGCTCACCGGGCGTGAGGACGGCATGACCTTCCTCTACAAACTCGATTGACGGGAGGCGTTCGCGATGAGGGAAGGCGCGCGGCCAAACGCGCGGTTCGCCTGCGTGTTTGCCGCTTTGATCGCGGCGCTCGGGGCGATTACAGTGCTGAACATCAACATCGGCAGCGTGCCGATTCCGGTGGGCGAGATCGCGCGCATCCTGTTTGCCCGCGGGGGCGACCCGACGCAGGCGAACATCATCTGGCAGATTCGCATGCCGAGGATGGCGATGGGCGCGGTGCTCGGCGGCGCGCTGTCGCTGTCCGGGTTTTTGCTGCAGACCTTTTTCGCCAACCCGATTGCCGGGCCGTTTGAGCTGGGCATCTCGTCGGGCGCGAAGATGGTCGTGGCGCTGACGATGATCTGTGCGCTGGAGCGCTTTCGCACGGTGTCGTCGTGGACGATGGTCGCCGCGGCGTTCCTCGGTTCGCTGATCGCGGTGGGGTTCATTCTCGCGCTGGCGCGGAAGATCCGCCACATGGCGGTGCTGCTCGTGGCGGGCATCATGATCGGATACATCTGTTCGGCGATTACGGATTTTCTGGTGACGTTCGCCGAGGACAGCGACATCGTCAACCTCCATGGCTGGTCGATGGGCAGTTTTTCCGGCGCGAGCTGGGATGGCGTGGCCGTGGCGGCGGCGATCGTGCTGGCGGCGTCGGTTGCGGTGTTTCTGATGTCCAAGCCCATTTCCGCCTATCAGCTCGGGGAGAGCTATGCGCGAAGCCTGGGCGTCAATATCCGCGCGTTTCGCGTGGCGCTGATCGTGCTGTCGAGCGTGCTGTCCGCGTGCGTGACGGCGTTCGCCGGGCCGATTTCGTTTGTGGGCATCGCGGTGCCGCATTTGGTGCGGCGAGGGCTGAACACGTCCAAGCCGGTCGTCGTCATTCCGGCGGCCTTTCTGGGCGGCGCGGTGTTCTGCATGGGCTGCGACCTGATCGCACGCACGGCGTTCGCGCCGACGGAGCTGTCCATCAGCACGGTCACGTCGGTGTTCGGCGCGCCGGTGGTCATCGGCATGATGCTCAGGCGAAGGAGGGAGATGTGACCATGGCGAAAGGCGATGCAGTCTGCGCGCGGGAGCTGGCCGTCGGCTACGATGGCAGGGCGCTGATCCACGGCATCGGCTTTGAGGTTCGGCGAGGGGAGATCGTCGCGCTGATCGGGCCGAACGGCTCCGGAAAGTCGACCCTCCTGAAGACGCTTGCGCGCCAACTGGCGGCGGTGGCCGGCACGGTCTGGATCTGCGGCGGCGAGCTGCGCGCTCTCTCCGGCCGGGCGCTCGCCACGCGCATGGCCGTCCTGCTGACCGACCGGCCCCGCCCCGAGCTGATGACCTGCCGCGACGTCGTGGCCATGGGGCGCTATCCCTATACCGGCCGCATGGGAACGCTCGCGCGCGAGGACGAGGAAAAGGTCGAAGCGGCGCTTCAGGCCGTTCACGCCGCCGACCTCGCCGGACGGGATTTCAATGCGATCAGCGACGGCCAGCGCCAGCGGGTGATGCTCGCCCGCGCGATCTGCCAGGAGCCGGAGGTCATCGTGCTCGACGAGCCGACCTCCTTTCTCGACATCCGGCACAAGCTCGAACTGCTGGGCATCCTCCGGCGCATGGCGCGCGAGCAGGGGATCGCGGTGGTGATGTCGCTGCATGAAATCGATCTGGCGCAGAAGGTTGCAGACCGGGTGATGTGCGTCAAGGGCGAGATGCCCGGCCGCTTCGGCCCGCCCGCAGAGGTGTTCGACGAAGCCGCCGTCCGCGAACTGTACGGCATCGATCGGGGGTTCTACGACGCGCGCTTCGGCAGCGTCGAACTGCCGCGCCCTGAGGGCGAGCCGCAGGTGTTCGTGCTCTCGTCCTGCGGGACGGGCATTCCCGTCTACCGCGCGCTGCAAAAGGCGGGGGTTCCGTTTGCCGCCGGCGTGCTGTACGCCAATGACGTCGATTATCAGCTCGCCCGGCTGCTCGCGTCGGAGGTCATCGTCGCGGAACCGTTTGAGCCGGTCGGCGGCGCGCTGATTCGCCGGGCGCTCGATTGCATGCGAACCTGCGGCCGCGCCATCGATGCCGGCGTAAAGCTCGGGAGCTGCAACGCCGCGCTGCGCGCGCTCGTCGAGGAAGCGGGCAGAATGCCGGCGTTCGAGCTGTAATGGGTTTGCGGACCGGCGCCGCTGCCACCGTCCCGGACCGCTGACGGCGCGCCGGCTTCGCCAATGCTTTGTGGATCCCGCCGTCCGGCACAGGCGCTTTTGCCGTCCGGCTTTCTTTTTTGAACATGGCCGAATCCCGCGGATTCGGTTTTTTGCGGCGTTTTGGCCGGACTATTGAATTTGGCGAGCATTTGCGATACAATTACATCGGAATCAACTTCCATACAATGCGAATTTTGGAGGAAAGGAATATGTTTGTTGCGGATGCACACTGCGACACGCTCTATGCCATCGCCATCGAGGGCAAGCGCCCCGAGGACTGCGCGGTCACGCCCGAGCGGATGCGCGCGGGCGGCGTGGGGCTTCAGACGTTTGCGCTGTTCGCGGGCAGAAAGGGCCCGGCGGGCACGCCCTATGAGGATGGCCGGAGGATGCTCGCCGCGGCGGAGCGGGTGCCGGTCGAATTCCTGCGCGGCGCGCTGCCGGACGTGCCGCCCGAGGTTCCCACGGGCATCTTCTCCTGCGAGGGCGGCGAGATGTTCGCAGGATCGCTGGAAAAATTGGCGGAATTTGACGACTCCGCGCGGCTGCGCATGATCGCGCTGACGTGGAACTACGAAAATGAAATCGGCCATCCGGCGAAGGGCGGTTCGACCGAAAAGCTCAAGCCGTTTGGCCGCGAGCTGCTGCGCGAGATGGACAGGCGCGGCATTCTGGCCGACGTATCGCACCTGAACGACGCCGGCTTCTGGGACGTCTGCGAGCGCTCGTCGCTTCCGCCCATCGCCAGCCATTCCGATTGCCGCTGGCTGCGCAACCGCGAGCGCAACCTGACGAAGGACATGGTGCGCGCCATCGTCGAGCGCCGCGGCTTCATCGGCGTCAATTTCTACACCAGCTTCTTAATCGACGGCGAGCGCGCGGTGCTGGACGACGTCGTCCGCCACATCGACGCGCTGTACGAGCTGGGCGCGGAGGACGTCGCCGGCTTTGGATCGGACTTCGACGGCATCGAGGCCTGGCCGGAGGGGCTGGGCGATCCCAGCGGCTTCCCGGCGCTGCTCGACCGGCTCGCGTCGCGCGGCTATACGCAGGCGCAGCTGGAAAAACTGGCCGGCGGGAACCTCTGGCGCGTGCTCAAGGAGGCCGAGGCCGTGCGGACGGCTTCCTGAAACCCTCGCAAACGCATTATCGACCCGAGAGAAAGGAGCAAAGGCATGCTGAAAATGGCCATCGTCGGCGCGGGCACCTGGGGCGAGTCCCACGCCCGGATCTACGCCGACCACCCCGGCGCGGAGGTCGTCGCCATCTGCGACGCCGACCGCGAGCGCGCCGAGCAATTCGCCGCGCGGCATCACCTGAACCACGTCTATACCGACTGCCGCGAAATGCTGGAGAAGTGCGATTGCGACGCTGTCGCCATCGTGACGCCCGACTTTTTGCACACCGATCTCGCCATCGCCTGCGCGCAGGCCGGCAAGCACATGTTGATTGAAAAGCCGCTGGCGACGAAGCGCGAGGACGTGTTCGCCATCCTCGAAGCCGTTCAGAAGGCCGGCGTCCGGGCGATGGTCGACCTGCACAACCGCTGGAATCCGCCGTTCAACCTGGTCAGGCAGATGGTGGAAAGCGGCGAGTACGGCGCGCCCAAGACCGCCTATTTCCGCCTGAACGACGCGCTCTGGGTCGCCACGGACATGCTCTCGTGGACGGCGAAGTCGTCCATCCTCTGGTTCCTGGGCAGCCATTCGCTGGACACGCTTTCGTGGATCGTCGGCAGCCGGCCGGCGGAGGTGTTCGCCTACAAGACCGAGGGCATGCTCAAGGGAATGGGCATCGACGCCGTGGACGCCTATCAGGCGCAGATCCGCTATGAAAACGGCGTCATCGCGCAGATGGAGAACGGCTGGATCACGCCCAACGGCAATTCCAACGTCAACGATTTCAAGTTCAACCTCGTGCTTGAAAAGGGCAAGTTCGACATCGACGCCTCCAGCCACAACCTGCTGCAGCTCACCACCGACAAGACGTTCACCACGCCCGACATGCTCGTCAAGAACAGCGTGTTCGGCCGGCCGGCCGGCTTCGCGTTCGAGAGCATCCGCAGCTTTGTGGACTGCCTGATCTCTGGCGAGGAATTCCACGTTTCGCTCAAGGAAGCCGCGAACGTCACGCTGGCCATCCTCGCGATCATGGAGTCCGCCGAGACCGGCAAGCCCGTCGCGCCAAAGCTGATCGACTGATTTCGCCAAAGGGCGGCGCTTCGCGGGCGCGGGGCGCCGCCCTTCGTCTATTTTGGGCGTTCGGCTGCGGGGCTTTACAGGATTCGACGATGAGAATTCTGCGAAATATCACTTTACTTGCGGGAATGATTATGCTATAATATCAATAAATGAGCTATCATTTATGAACCATATCGGGAGGGAAGCAGTTTGAGCAGACTGAGTATCGCAACCAAGAGCGTTGCACAGACGACAGTCGAGCACCTGTATAAGGATCTGGAGCGCAGGATCGTCGCCAGCCCGCCGGGACTCTGTCCGGTGGACATGGCGCTGGCGTTTCTGCGGCTGTGCCATGCGCAGACGTGCGGCAAGTGCGTGCCGTGCCGCGTCGGCCTCGGCCAGTTGAGCGCGATGCTGGAGAGCGTGCTCGACGGCGAGGCGACGCTGGAGACGATCGATCTGATCGAGCGCACGGCGCGCGTCATCGCCGATACGGCGGACTGCGCCATCGGCTTTTCCGCCGCGAACATGGTGCTCAAGGGCGTGCGCGGCTTCCGCGACGACTATGAAGAACACATCCGCCACGGCAAGTGTCTGGCCTCGCTGGAGCAGCCGGTGCCGTGCGTGGCGCTGTGCCCGGCGGGCGTGGACATCCCCGGCTACATCGCGCTGGTGCACGAGGGCCGCTATGCCGACGCCGTGCGCCTGATCCGCAAGGACAATCCGTTCCCCACGGCGTGCGCGCTCGTCTGCGAGCATCCGTGCGAGGCGCGCTGCCGCCGCAACATGATCGACAGCTCGATCAACATCCGCGGCATGAAGCTGGCCGCTGTGGACAACGCCGGCGAGGTGCCCGCTCCGGAGAGAATGCCTTCCACCGGAAAGCGGATCGCCATCATTGGCGGCGGCCCGAGCGGCCTGAGCGCGGCCTACTACCTGCAGCTGATGGGCCACCAGACCACCGTCTTTGAAATGCACAAGCACCTGGGCGGCATGCTGTACTACGGCATCCCCAGCTACCGCCTGCCCCGCGAGCGGCTGGATTCGGACATCAACGCCATTTTGTCCACCGGCGTCGAGGTGCGGCTGAACAGCCCCGTCGGCGAGGGCGAAGGCAAGATCTCGATTAACGACCTGCGTGAGCAGTACGACGCCGTCTACATCTCCATCGGTGCGCACACCGACAAGAAGGTCGGTCTGCCCGGCGAGGACGCGAAGGGCGTCATCTCCGCGGTCGAGATGCTTGGCACGCTGGCCGACGGCGGCACGATCGACTTGAAGGGCAAGCGCGTCTGCGTCATCGGCGGCGGCAACGTCGCCATGGACGTCACCCGCTCGGCCATCCGACTGGGCGCGAGCACGGTCTGCACCGTCTATCGCCGCCGCCAGGTGGACATGACCGCGCTGGTCGAAGAGGTGCGCTCGGCGATCGCCGAGGGCGCGGAGATCCTCGAGCTGCACGCGCCGGTGCGCATCGAGACCGACGAAAACAACTGCGTCACCGCGCTGATCGCCCAGCCGAAGCTGATCGGCAAGTACGGCCGCGACGGCCGCCCCGCGCCCGCGGACAGCGAGCAGCCCGAGAAGCGCATTCCGTGCGACGTGGTCATCGTCGCCGTCGGCCAGGGCATCGAAACGCACTACTTCGAGGAAAAGGGCATCCCGATCAAGCGCGGCGTCATCGCGGCGGCGGACTGGAGCGCGGTCGAGAACGCGCCGGGCGTGTTCGCCGGCGGCGACTGCGTCACCGGCCCGGCCACGGCCATCCGCGCCATCGCGGCCGGCAAGGTCGCGGCGGCGAACATCGACAACTATCTGGGCTACAACCACGTCATCGAGACGAAGATCGACATCCCCGCGCCGAAGATCAAGGACGACCCCGCGTGCGGCCGCATCAACGTCAAGGAGCGCCCGGCGTCCGAGCGCCGCTGCGATTTCGACGCCGTCGAGTGCAAGCTCACGCCCGAGGAAATCTGTCAGGAGTCCGGCCGTTGCCTACGCTGCGACCACTTTGGATTCGGCATCTTCAAAGGAGGCAGGGAGACGAAATGGTAAACATCAAGATCAACGATCGCGAGGTCCAAGTCAAGGAGGGGACGACGATCCTCCGCGCCGCCGAACAGGCGCACATGCCGATTCCGCACCTCTGCTACCTGAAGGACATCAACGAGATCGGCGCCTGCCGCGTCTGCGTCGTCGAGATCAAGGGCGTCAACAAGCTGATTCCCGCGTGCAACAACGTCGTGCAGGAGGGCATGGAGATCTACACGAACTCTCCCCGCGTGCGCGAGGCGCGCCGGACGAACGTGGAGCTGATCCTCTCGCAGCACGACTGCCTGTGCGCCACCTGCGTGCGCAGCGGCAACTGCTCCCTGCAGAAGATCGCCAACGACCTGGGCATCATCACCACCGAGTACGCCCGCAACGTTCCGGCGAACAGCTGGCCGCAGGACTATCCGCTCGTCCGCGATGCGTCCAAGTGCATCAAGTGTATGCGCTGCATCCAGATCTGCGAGAAGGTGCAGGGCGTCAACATCTGGGACGTCGCCAAGACCGGCTCGCGCACGACCGTCGGCGTGTCCCACAACCGCCGCATCACCGAGTCGGACTGCGCGCTGTGCGGCCAGTGCATCACGCACTGCCCCGTCGGCGCGCTGCGCGAGCGGGACGACACGGCGAAGCTGCTCGCGCTGGACGGCGCGTTTGCCGATCCGAACAAGGTCACCGTCGTGCAGGTCGCGCCCGCCGTGCGCACCGCGTGGGGCGAGGAGCTGGGCCTGACGCGCGAGGAGGCCACGCCGCAGCGGCTGGTCGCCGCGCTGAAGGCGCTCGGCTTTGACTATGTGTTCGACACCAACTTCGGCGCCGACCTGACGATCATGGAGGAGGGCAGCGAGTTCCTCGAGCGGCTCAAGCACCGCGACGAGTACACCTTCCCGATGTTCACGTCGTGCTGCCCCGGCTGGGTGCGCTATCTGAAGGGGCATCACCCGGAGATGGCCGGCCAGCTGTCGACCGCGAAATCGCCGCACCAGATGCAGGGCGCGATCACCAAGACCTACTTTGCCGAGAAGATGGGCATCGATCCGGACAAGATCTTCAACATCTCCATCATGCCCTGCGTCGCGAAGAAGGCCGAGGCCGACATTCCCAACATGAACGACGCCGGCCACGGCAAGGACGTCGACCTCGTGCTGACCACGCGCGAGATCGTGCGGATGATCCGCGCCGACCACCTCGACGTCAGGAACCTCGCCGAGCGGGAGTTCGACACCCCGCTGGGCACGGGCACCGGCGCGGCCGTGATCTTCGGCGCGACGGGCGGCGTCATGGAGGCCGCGCTTCGCACCTGCTATCATCTGATCACCGGCAAGAATCCCTATCCGGACGCCTTCTACATGGTGCGCGGCTTGGATGGCTGGAAGGAAGCCTGCATCGACATCGCCGGCACGACCGTGCGCGTGGCCGTCGTCAGCGGGCTGGGCAATACAGAAAAGCTCATCCGCGCGCTGAAGCGCGGCGAGGTCGAGTACGATTTTGTCGAGGTCATGGCCTGTCCCGGCGGCTGCGTCGGCGGCGGCGGACAGCCGATCCACGATGGACAGGAACTGGCTGGCACGCGCGGCGACAACCTCTACTTCCTCGACCGCGGCAACGAGCTGCGCTTCTCGCACGAGAACCCGGATATCCTCGATCTCTACAAGGACTATCTGGGCGCGCCGCTCTCGCACCGCGCGCACGAGCTGCTGCACACCGACCACACCGGCTGGAAGATGCCGGGCGAGATGAAATAACCCGGATGCAAACCGCCCCTCGCGAACCGATTCAGGCTCGCGAGGGGCGTTCAGGCTGTCGAAAAAGTCGACAGCCTGTGTGGACGGGGGAGCTTGCTCCCCCGCCACTGCCACCCCTACCACAATTTGCTTGAGTTTTCTTTGGAAAACTCCGGTCGCAAATTGTGCAAGGTAGATATTTTTCTTCCGGGAAATGAGATTTCCCTTCAGAAAAATATCGCAAATCCGCCGCGCATGTCGCCGGATTTGATTTTACTGGCTGTTCTGCTTATCTTTTTTGACAG
>DVJL01000007.1 GCA_018716805.1 Candidatus Faecivicinus avistercoris
AAAAGATATTGGAGAACGATTGAAAGATATTGGAACTGCTCTCCTGATGACTTAACATCTTTCATCTGACCATTGAATGTGGGAAGAAACAAAGAAAGCCGGAAATGCGAAAGCGTTACAAGAATCGCCAATCGATTTTGATGATCTAAATTATGTGCCGAAGGGATGTGAGCAAGTTGAGAAAAGTTGCATCGAGAAGAAAAACCATTGTATTGATGTTGTTGATATTTATCCTTAGCATCATATTGATCCTTCGTGGTTTGTTCAGAAGCCCAGTGGGTGCCGTTAAACGGCGGTTTAAGCAGATCGCAGAGACGTGCCTTGGGGAGAAGGGATGCTGCGTCGTCGACCTGGCAGAGGCGTTCAGCGATATTGAGTGGGACGCAGTAACGATCTTTGAGGCCGGAACAAGTTCTGAAATCGAAGAATTGTTTGGTATATTTACGCAGGGAGAAACCGGGATTGTCTTCAGCCTTGATGGCGAGCCTGTTGTATACGATCTGGCAATTTGCGATGATGATCTTTGGATATGGTATGATCCGGATTTTGAATATTGCATCTACGCGGGCGAAAACAATGATGGATCCTATGTAACCATGCCGCGAGAGGACGCGCATGCATATGTGATAGAGCATTCATGGGGGCTTGGCGTATCCCCTGATCTGCCTGCGCCTGGCGGCATGCTGTGAATGCGCAGGCGCGGCGGGTAGGAAGATAAAGTACAGGGATGGCAACTCATGATTGCCATCCCTGTGAAGGGGGGTAACGGGAAATAGATGAAGGAGACTTTTATCGGTTGCTCAAGCCGATGGTTGTATTATAGGGAAGGGGAGTGAACAGCGTATGAGCGAATTGTGAACAAATTCGGGAAAATTCGAGTGCCGTTTCCGTGCGGCCTTTTTGATGGGGGATTCAGACCGCAACGTCCTGGCCTCATCCCTGAATGACCGCACACTCCATATTTGCAAAGACGGCGAGATTCCGAAGCTCGTCGGCAGTGGCTCCGTAGACGAGGGCGCCGTGATGGGTACCTCCCGCGCGGCTGTACGCTTCCAGAAACTGCGCTATGGGCAAGTTGGGCCGGAACCAGCCGGAAACGCTGTCCTCGAAACTGCCGATTCGTTCGGCGAGTTTGACCATTTCCCCATCGGCGAGAATCAGCCGAAAGCCGTCGGCGACGGGCGCGAGATTGGCAAAGCAGACGGCGCCGGGCTTGAAGTGGCCGAGAATGGACGTCGGATTGAAGCCGTCCCCGAAGCAGAAGTCCTTGACGATCATGTGGGGCCTGCCATCGCAGGCGTTCAGATTAAACTCGCCCATGTGGCTGAAGAAAATGGTATTCCCGCTCCAGTTGGGGCAAAACATCTCTGCAAACGTCGTGTCAGGATGGGCGCGCAGCAGTGCGCTCACAAACGCGGCGGTCAGGGCGTCCCCTTCGCCGGCGTAACCCACTCCCCTCGACATGGCCTTGCACGCCTCTGAAAACGGCATGGTTGGGAAGCTGCCGTGCCGGCCGGCCTCTTCAAAATTCATCGAAAATGCCGTGAGGTTTTCCCTTTCGATCCAATGCCGCACGCTCAGCGCGACGCGTTCAGTCGCGTCGTAAGTTTCCCGGGAGATCTCCGGCCCCATGTCGACCCGTTGGGAATCGAGATTGTATTCCGCTTCCAGCTCCTGCGGATCGATGTCCTCAGGGCGGGGGGCTGAGCCGTCCATGGGATGGTGCAGGACGGTGATTCCCAGCCGCTCCTGAAGAAGCGATTCGGGCACCTGAAAGTCGCCCATTCCCTTGAAAGGTTCGCCGATGAGCCCGACGCGCGCGTGTGAAAGGCGAGTCCATATCGCGGCGGCGCGGGCGGCGGCCGCAACGCGGTCCAATACATCCGAATGCTCTGCATGGCCGGCGAATATGGCGAACGGCTTGCCGTTGCGCACCAATAGATTGCACATATCCTGCACGCCATGGATGCCGTGGTTATACATCAGACGGTCGCTGGACACGGTGGTGTCGAAGAGATAATCCGGCGTCGTGTCCAGCACGATCAGCGGCAGCTCAGTCTGGCTCAGAGGCTTTGCCGACTCGAGAGACGGGGAATAGGCAAGGTGCAGCGTCACGATGGCTTCTGCACCCGACTGTTCAAAGGTGCGAATGGCCTGGGCGAATTCTTCCTGCAAACGGCAGACCGGAGCGCTGAGAACTTCCAGTCCGCGGGTTTGGAGGGATCCGGCAATACGCTGGGCGAAGGCTTCGATTTCAGGCCGCATATGGGGCGAGGAAGTATCATAAAGCGCCACATACATCGGCAACAGCGCGATTCTGATCGGTTCCATGGCGCACCTCACAGACGGATAATCTGGTCGTCGACGCAGTTCTTTCTGAAATCGGGCATATCGATCGTGCGGCCGCCGTTCATGACGGACAACTCGGACAGCAGGCCCACCGCCGTCCATTCGCATGCCTGATAGACGTCGATGTCCGGCTTGACGTGGAGGCGGACGGCGTTCACAAAGTCTTCCACCAGGAAGAAATCCCCGCCGCCGTGTCCGGCGCGATTCTGTTCCTCGGTAGCTTTGCGGTAGCGCTCAGGGAGATACTCCGAAAAATCGGCCAAGTCGCGCCACTGGGCGTTGTCTACATTTTCATCCAGCGTGTCCAGCCAGACGATATTCCGCCCGTTGCGTTCGCGGGCGCTTTCAAAGGCGCCGCGAGTGCCCTGCAGCTGGTAGCCCGTCATATTGTGAGGCCGCGGTGAAACGCAATCGACCCGCAGCTTAATGAGCTTTCCGCTCTTTGTCGGGCACATGGCGACGGAGGTATCATCCTGGCGAAGGCCGTTGTGGTGGCCTGCGGAAAAGCAGCTGACGGAGGCAATCCGCTCTCCTTCAAACCACTGCATCATCGGCCCTATGGAGTGCGTGGGATAGAAAGCGCCCCGCTTGCCCAGCTGCCAGTAGGCGCGCCAGGAGGTTTTGCCGCTGGGATAAGTCAGCAGGCTTCGGACGTTGTGAAGGTATTCGCATTCGCCATAATAGACGTCGCCGAAGAGCCCCAGCCGCACCATCTGGCGAATTTGCTGGCAGCTGGGCATGTAGCAGTAGTTCTCCGCGTACATATAAGTCTTTCTGCTCTTTTCGACGGATTCCTTCAGCCACCAGAGTTCGTCGATGGTTACGCCGGCGGTCACTTCGCTGAGCACGTGCTTGCCCGCCTCCAGCGCCGCGATCGCCTGGGGGACGTGGCATTGCATCGGCGTGGCAATGACGACGGCGTCGATGTCAGATTCCAACATGTCGTCGAAAATGCGGTAGGTGTGGGGAATGTTGTGCTCCGCGCTCTTCGCCCTGAGAAGATCCTCGTCCAAGTCGCATAGTGCCGCGACTTCTACGCCTTCCAGGGACTGGAAGCCCAGCATTGTGGACAGGCCGCGCCCGCCCGCGATGCCCACTTTCAACGTCTTGTTCATTTTTCCTCTCCCTTTCTGCAATCTTGCTTTCGGTATGGATGGATATCGACGTTGGGTCTACGGCGCAGCAGCGTGCGCCAACCTGTTTCTGGTTGTATTATAGATAGAAACGGCTAAAATGTCAAGCGTTTCATTCAAAATAAATCAATTGTGATATATATTGACTGATTCGGTCAAATATGCTAAAATATTGGCAGGAGGGCTGTTCTATGAGAAAAGTTGAAAGGCAGATGAACGAGCTGGCGCTCTATCTGAAGGAGGCGCAGCGAATCACAATCGCAGATGCAAAGTCCCTGTTGAACGTCTCGGAATCCACCGCGCGAAGGCTCTTCGGCCGGATGGAATCGCAGAAGCTGGCGATTCGCGTTCACGGCGGCTTGCAGGTCTGGCCGGAGATGAAGACGGAGTACAGCTATCCCAGCATGGAAGCCCGGCGCCTTCCGCAGAAGCGGCGAATTGCCCGCGCGGCAATCGAGTGGATCGGCGATGCGCGCACAATCTTTCTGGACAGCGGCAGCACAATTTATCAGATGAGCCTGTATCTGGCGGAGTGGCTTCGGGCCGGGCAGCGGCCCCAGGTGAGCATATTCACCAATTCGCTGAAGAACCTCCAGGCGCTGTCGGGGCTTGTGGACATTCATTTTATCGGCGGCAAATACCGGGAGAACCGGCAGGATTGCTGCGGTTTCTTGGCGGAAGAAGCCCTTCAGAAACTGAACTTCGACCTCTGCTTCCTGGGCGCGGACGGATGCAATGTGGAGCAGGGAGTCTCCTGCAGCGACATGGAGACCGCGCGGCTGGGCCGGCTGGTTGTCATGCATTCTCAGAGAAAGGTCGTATTGATCGATTCCACAAAGTTCTATTGGGGAGCGCTGGCCACATACGCGCAGCTGGAGAACCTGGATGCATTGATTACCGATGTCGATTTGGACAGCAATATCGCTGAACAGATGCGCGCCAAAGGGATAGAGCTGCAAATGGTCTGAGCCGCCGGGCGCTCCCGGCGGGATGCACGCTTCCGGGCGGGCATTCCCGGGCGCCCCATCGGGCTGCCGCCGGCGCTTTATCCGAAGCGCCGGCAAAGAGGCAAGGCGGAGCACGGATTTCGCCGCCGGCCGACGGGCGCGGGCGAGCCGGACCGGCCAATTCCCCTGTCAAACGTGACCATACGCCATTGGAAGGTGAACGCGATGTTTCGAGGCTGGCTCAGCCGGATTTCCATATTCGCAAAGCTCATGCTCAGCGGCGTTCTGGTGCTGAGCTGCGCATGTTTTTTCGTATCCTTTTTTCTCATCCGGAATACGGAACTTCTGCTGAGGGAAAACAGCCTGAACCAGACGGAACAGGAGATGGCGGATATCGTCGACGGCTATGCCAGCGCGCTCACCGCGCAATATGCAACCCTCGAGCAGCTCGCGGATTATCAGCCGCTGTCTGATTTTCTCGAACGCGACCTCGATACAAATTACGAACTGTATGTGAATTTCACGAGCACGGTGGGACCGTGGCTGGAATGGCTGAAGCATTCTCAAAAGACGGTGGATATGAAGATCTATATGGACGAGGAATACCAGAGCATCTCTTCGATCACCGGCGGAAAGCTGGATCAATTGAGCCGGCAGGACTGGTATTTGGAGCCGGTCTCTCAATTTGACACCGTGCACACGGCGTTTGCGCCGATGGTGATCAATGGCAGGCGCACCGATGCGATGATCTATTACCGGAATGTATGGGAGCCGTTTTCGGCGGAACTGAAGCGGGTCATCGTCGTTTCACAGGGCGTCAACGACCTGCGCAGAGGCATTTTTGCCGATGAAGGCTATTACTATTTGATCGATCCGGCAGGCATGGCCGTTTCCTCCAACCAGCCAGACGCGCAGGGGTGCAGCATGGAGGACGTTCTGCTGAAGTTGGGCGTGGCGGAGGAGCAGCTGATCGACGGCGCGACGGTCTGCGTCAATGGGGAGGAATGCTTTGTCCGGCTGGCGGATTTTTATCCGGAGAACGCGGGCCTGAGCGGCGGGTGGCGCGTCCTGTACCTGAGGGAATACAAGCAGATTGTTCAGGGCATTCAAACTCAGGTGCTTCATTCCGCGATGATCTGCGCGCTGATTGTCATGATCGCGCTGGCCATCGTGTTGGGGATCGCGCACAACATCACGTCAAGGTTGAACCTGCTGATTCAAAAAATCCAAATCCTTGGAACGGGAGACTTTTCCACCCATATCGAAGTTCCGGGACGGGACGAGATTTCGCGCATCAGCCATTGCTTCGATGATATGCGCGGCCACATCGACCACCTGATCCGTGACAAGATCGTGGCCTGTGAGGAAAAGGTCGCCTATGAACGAAAGCAGAACGAGCTGATGATGAGCTGGAGGGACGCGGAATACCAGGTGCTCCGCGCACAGATCAATCCGCATTTCCTGTTCAATACGCTTGAAAGCATCCGCATGAGCCTGCTGATGGACGGCGAGAGGGAAGTCGCGCGCGTAATGCGCATTTTTGCCGATACCATGCGCGAGTATATGGATGTGGATCGCCTGTATGCCGCGCTGGGCGAAGAACTGCAGTTCCTTGGGTATTACATGGAAATTCAACGGTTCCGGATGGGCGACCGCGTCCGCTATCAGACGTGCGTGCCGAAAGAGCTTGCGGAGGTTCAGGTGCCGCGCTTGCTTCTGCAGCCGCTGGTCGAAAACGCCATAAATCATGGAATTGACCCCAAGGTAGAAGGCGGAACCGTGCGATTGACCGTGCGCCGCGAAGTGCGCTGGCTGGTCATCGGGGTTTCGGACGATGGCATCGGGATGTCGGGCGAACGCCTGGCGGCGCTGCGGGCAAGCCTTTTGGACGATTCGGGCAACGGCGCGCATCTTGGCCTGCGCAATGTTTACAAGCGGCTGAAGCTGCTGTTCGGCGAGGATGGCCGTCTGGAAATCGACAGCACGGAGGGCTTTGGATCCATGGTGACCATTCGCCTGCCAGTCTTTGAAAAGGAGAAATCGCCGTGTACAAAGTGTTGATCGTCGAAGATGAGCTGAAGGTCTGCCGGGGACTTTCCGTGCTGGTGGACTGGGAGATACTGGGCTTCTCTGTCAGCGGGTTTTGCAGCAGCGGCACGGAAGCCCAGCGGCAATTGGCGATGGAGCGCTATGATCTCGTTCTGTGTGACATTCATATTCCCGGCGTGGATGGGCTGGAGCTGATCCATTGGATGCGGCAGCAGGGAATGTCCGCCGAAATCATCGTCATCAGCGCCTATGCGGACTTTGAATATGCCCAGCGCGCCATTTCCGATGGGATTGCGGCCTATTTGCTCAAGCCAGTCAACGAAGCGCTTCTGGAGAATTCGCTGCGCAAAATCAAATCCCGGCTGGACGCGGGCAACCAGCCGCATCCCGTCAGCGAAGGGGGCGAGGGGATCGTCAGCGCCGCCGTGGCCGAAATTCACAATGGAAGCAAAAATATGACCGCAAAGGCGCTGGCAAAGAAACTGTATGTTTCAACTGCGCAGCTCAACAGCATGTTTCACGGCCGGTTCAATATGAGCGTGAAGGAATACATCAATAGCGTTCGCATGGAGCGGGCGAAATTTATGCTGGAACGGTCAGACAAACGGGTTTATGAAATCGCCGAAGAGGTTGGGTTTCGGGATATCGATTATTTCACGCGCCTTTTCAAGCAGGACACCGGCATGACTCCGAAAGCCTATCGAAATCAAAAGAATCAAAACAAGACTGATTAGACGAAAACTTATCGCATTAATATGGCGTTTAATCAATTTTGTTGGTTGGATTCAATGTAAAATCTAATTTTATCGGGTATTTTTGCCGCTTTCTTCGGGTGGAAATTCATGCAAAACTATGAGATTATATAGACGAGCGGATCCGCAGGGAGAGCTTGGCATTGTTTTGACGATGGAAAGGAGATGGCGGAAGTGAGGAAGTTTCTGAGCGTTTTTCTGGCGATATTGGTGATCGCCGCTTCACTGGCGGGCTTTTCTGCGCTGGCGGAAGAGGAACTGTATGAGATTGAGGTCATGACCGATTCGGCCGACTGGGATCTTTCCACGGACACGAAGGTAGGGCAGTACATCGCGGATGAATTCGGCATCGTGTTTAAGAACATCTACTATGCGGGAGATATCCGGGAAAAGCAGTCCATGAACCTTGCCGCTGGCGAGATTGGCGAAATCGTCTACATGCAGCGAAACGACATGGTTTCCGCCTACTACAATGCCGGCGTACTGCTGTGTCTGGAGGACTGCCTCGCCCAGATGCCCAATTTTACGGAGCGCTTTGAGGCGCAGCTGGAGCGCTGGCGCCAGCCGACGGGCGGAAAGCTGTATAAGTGGGAAACCAATACGCCCAATACGATTTATGAATCCTGCGAGGTGGCCATTCGGTCGGATATCCTTGAACTGTGCGACTGGAAAATGCCCACCACCGTTTCTGAACTGATCGACCTGCTCAAGAAGGCCAAGGAAGCCTATCCGACGACCGTGGATGGCATGATGACCGTCGGCATGACGGTTCCGTTCGCCGAATCCTATGGCCTGCAGGGCATCGCGTGCATCGGCTATGAAAAGGGCGGCAAGTATCTGTCCATCGGAAACGAAGGCGTGGTTTTCAACTGGGTCGAGGATCGGTTTGAGGATTACTTCCTCATCCCTGAGACCAAGGAGAGCCTCAAGATGTTTCATACCATGTATCAGGAAGGAATCCTCGATGTAGAATCCTTCACGGATTTCTGCGATCAGACGCAGGGAAAGATGGCGACCGGGCAGGCGCTGGCCGTATGGTATACCACATGGCTGGCCACCGTGCCGAATCAGGAACTGCATGCGGCTGGCCTCGACGATTATCAGTATGTGTCCTGCTTCATCCAGCTCGATTCCCAGGCGGAGGCCGGCGAACCCCGCTCCTTCAAGATTGAGACCGCGCGGCCTTTCGATTCCTGGGCCATATCCACCAGCTGCCGCTATCCGGAGCGCGTGATTGAATTGCTCGACTGGGCCTCCTCCGATGAAGGCCAGGTGCTCCTGCAGTGTGGCTTCGAAGGGGAAACTTATACCGTGGATGCCGACGGCAAGCGCGTTCCCACCGAAGCGCTGCTGAATTCGACCAGAGAAGACCGCATCGCGTGGGGAATCGACGGGCTGTTTGAATTCCTGCCGCGGGACGTCTCGCAGAATTCCTCCGACGGACAGTATTTCTACCTGCCCAACGAACCGATCTATAAGGATCAGGTGACGTGCACCGAACGCCAGCGTGAAGTCTACAATAAAATGGGCTTCGACTATTCCACCCAGTGGGGCGACGAGCACGGCGTGTTCGTGGACACCGGTTCCTCGGGCTCCGTTGTGCTGGATGCGACCAGCGAATTTTCCAAGATTCAGCAACAGATGGTGGACTGCCGGGTGAAATGGTCTGCGCAGCTGATCATGGCGGAATCCGATGAGGAATTTGAGAGCGTCTGGGCCGAGGCCATGGCAGAATATGATTTGCTTGACCATCAGAGCGTCGTGGACGAATACAACCGGCTCTATCAGGAGATCAAGTAGTTTTCCAGCAATGGCGGGGCGGCAAACCGCCCCGCCGTTTCATTTCTCCAAATCGGCAGTGAGGAGGCAATAGAACCTATGATGTCCCTTAAAGTCAATCGTCCGACGCTGGGCCAACGAATCCGGCGGCAGAAATGGGTGCTGCTGATGTTGGTTCCATTGCTTGTATTGACCATTATATTCTCCTATTTGCCCTTGACGGGTTGGGTTATGGCCTTTACCGACTACAACATCGGCGCATCCCTGTTTGGAAACGAATGGACGGGGCTTAAGCAGTTCGTCCGCCTGGGGTCTTACAGCACGGATCTGATTCGCCTGCTGCGCAATACGGTGGTCATCAACTTTGTTTCCGTGTTCAATAATCTGACCTGCGCCCTGCTGTTGACGCTCCTGCTGCGCGAGGTGAAATGGCGTTTTGGCGCGAAGGCCATTCAGACGGTGACGTTCTTTCCTTATTTTGTATCCGCCGTCATCGCCTATGCGATTTTCAATTCTCTCTTTTCCGTCAACTCGGGCGCGATCAATATGGCGCTGGTTCGCTCGGGCCTGATCGACCGGGGGTATAACATCCTTGGAGATGCAAAGTACTCCTGGGGATTGATGATTATGGTCAACCTCTGGAAGTTTACCGGGTATAACTGCGTGCTGTTTATGGCCGCGGCGGCGGGAATTCCCCTCGATCAGTATGAATCGG
This sequence comes from Candidatus Faecivicinus avistercoris, assembly GCA_018716805.1. Taxonomy (GTDB): domain Bacteria; phylum Bacillota; class Clostridia; order Christensenellales; family Aristaeellaceae; genus Faecivicinus; species Faecivicinus avistercoris. Next base: position 9,725 of record DVJL01000007.1, read on the forward strand.
CGGATATCGATGGCGCTTCCCGCTTTCAAAAGGCCGTTTATATTACATTGCCCAGCCTGCTTCCCACGGCGGCGGTGCTCCTGATTATGAACAGCGGATGGATTCTGAACAGCAGCCTGGACATGTTTATGGTGTTCCAGAATACCACCAATATGGAGACCATGGAAGTTTTGGACATGTACATCTATAAATACGGTCTGAAGCTCATGGACTACTCCTACGCCACGGCGGCGGGAATTGTCAAGACGGGAGTGAGCCTGCTGCTGCTGGTTATTGTCAATAAGTCCGTGAAAAAGTTGAGCGGTACGGGGATTTTCTGAGGAGGGCAAATGATGGTTCTATCTAATAGGAAGAAAAGAAATGGCGTCCGGCAGCCGCGGACGGTCGGGGGCGTCCTCTTTGACGTGTTCAATTCGCTGTTGATGCTGATTATCTTCGTAATCATGTTCTATCCGTTCCTGTACGTTTTCAGCTATTCGTTTTCAACCCCTTCTCAGATTACGAATCCGTTGCTGTTGCTCCCTCAGGGGTTTAATATTCGAGCCTATACGACGTTGTTCTCCGATGCGGACTTCTTCCAGTCGATCCTGGTCAGCGTTGCGCGCACCATCCTCGGCCCTCTGCTGATGCTCCTCGTATGCGGAATGGGCGCCTATGCATTGAGCAAGCGCGATCTGATCTTCGGAAAGTTCCTGCGCATGATGATCTTCTTCACGATGTATTTTTCGGCGGGCGTCATTCCGACCTATTTGCTGATCAAGGATCTTGGGCTCACTCGCTCGTTCTGGGTCTATATCCTGCCCAACCTAGCCAATGCATACAATGTGGTGTTGCTGCGGACTTATGTCGAGAGCCTTCCGCATGAGCTGGACGAAGCCGTCCAGATTGACGGCGGCAACGAACTGCAGGCGTATTTCAAAGTCATTTTCCATGTTTGCCTGCCGGTCAACGCGGCGGTGGTGTTGTTCAGCGCGATCACCCATTGGAATAGCTATATCGATACCCAGTTTTATAATTCGATGAGCACTGAACTGTATACATTGCAGTACTATCTCTATCAGAGCCTGCAGGCCAATGTCTCTCAGTCCCTGGAGGAAGCTGTGGCGAGAGGCGCGAGCGCAAGCAGCCGCGTGAGCACCCAGACGCTGAAGATGGCGATCACCGTCATTACGGTTTTCCCGATTATGTGTCTGTATCCGTTTATATCGCGCTATTTCGTGTCCGGACTTCTGGTCGGCTCGGTGAAGGCGTAGCGAAATGTGCCGGGCTTCGGGCGCTCGCAACGGCGATTCAGTGGATTTGAGCTTTGCCAGAAAGCCGGGATGGAGGAAAACGCCCAAAAAGTCGGAAGGAACCGCTTGCTCAAGGCGGTTCCTTCCATTTTGAAAAGGGGTAACGGGAAATAGATGAAGGAGACTTTTTATCGGTTGCTCAAGCCGATGATGATATTATAGGCGGATGGGATGAACTGCGTATGTCCAAACTGTGAACAAATGCGTCGGTTTTCGAGGCGGTCAGTTCATCATTGCGGAGATCTCCGCGTCGCTGAGCGACGGATGGAGCGCGCGGTTGATTCCGGAGGCGATGACTGCGGAAGCGTCCTCGACGATGGCGTCGATTTCGCGCGGCGTGACGATCATCTCGCCGATTTCCTGCCCGAACAGCTCGCGCTCCATGCCGTCGAGCGCGTCTTCGCTGGGCGTCGAGCCGTCGCGCGCGGCGAGCACGGCAAATGCATCGCGTGCCAGCGTGGCCGCGTAGATCACCGTCGGCATCCCCACGGCGACGACGTCGACGCCGAGGGAATCCTTCGTCAGCGGCCTGCGGTGGTTGCCCACGCCCGCGCCGGGCTGGATGCCGGCGTCGGAGAGCTGGATCGTGCTGCCGATGCGGGCGGAATCCCGCGCGGCGAGGCTGTCGACGCAGAGGATGGCTCGCGGCCGGAGCTTTTCGACGAGGCTCTCGACCATTTCCGTCGTCTCGATTCCGGTGATGCCGAGCACGCCCGGCGCGATGGCGCAGACGCTGCGCAGGTTCGCGCTGGCGAAGCCGCACTCGGCCATGTGGCGCGTAACGAGCGTGCGGTCGACGGCGCGCGGGCCGAGGGAGTCCGGCGTGATGAAGCGGTTTCCCAGGCCGACGACCAGCACCGGCGCGCTGTCGTCCGGCTGGATCATCCGGCCCAGCTCTTCCCCCAAGAGCGCGGCCACCGCCAGCCGTGCTTCCGGCGCGCGCTCGCGGAGCAGGCCGCACTCCATCGTCAGATAGGCTCCGCATGCCTTGCCCAGGCCCTGCGCGGCGTCGGGATCGGTGATGAGCACCTCCGTCATGCGCACGTCCGCCACGTCCCAGTGGCTCACCTGCACGCCGGGCAGCGATTCTCCGCCCGAGCCGTCGAACGACTCCATCGCCAAATCGGTGCGAATCTGTTTCATGTGCTCGCCCTCCTATGCAAGAGAATGGCTGCGTTCATTGTGCGCGGGCGGGCGGCATTTTATGCAATCGGGATGGAATAAGGATGAAAAAGCGCCGCGAACCCGTGGATTCGCAGCGCGATGCCTGTGAAAAACTTAAAGGAAAACGCGAGAGAGCCGAAACCCTCTCGCGTTCGCAGCGCGATGGGGGAGTGCGAAACTCTTCGCCCGATCGGAACTGGGCGGTAAAGCTCAATCCAGCTCCGAGACGAACTGCTTCATGCGCGCCATGCCGTCGACGATGTTCTGGCGGCTGGTGGCGTAGCTCAGGCGAATGTAGTTGTCGTCGCCGAAGGCGAGCGCCGGAACGACGGCCACGTGCTTTTCGTCCAGCAGCAGCTCGGCAAACCGCGTGGAGCCGGTGATGACCTGCCCCTTGTAGGCGCGGCCGATGATTTCCTTCAGGCTGGCCATGATGTAGAAGGCGCCCTTGGGCAGCTTGCAGCTCATGCCGTCGATTTCGTTGACCAGCCGGTGCATCAGCTTGCGGCGGCCGTTGTACTCGTCGATCATCGAAAGGATGTATTTGTCCCCGCAGGACAGCGCCGTCGCCGCCGCGTACTGCGCGATCGAGTTCGCGCCGCTGGTGGCGTGGCTCTGGAACGAGGTCATCGCCTTGATGACGTTCTTTGGGCCGGCGGCATAGCCGATGCGCCAGCCGGTCATCGCGTAGGTCTTGGATACGCCGTTGACCACGATGCACTGCTTCTTGATCTCCGGGCCGAACGACGCCATGCAGTAATGCTTTTCGTCGTCATAGATCAGCTTTTCGTAGATCTCGTCGGAGATGACATAGAAGCCGCACTCGACCGCCAGCGCGGCGATGTCGGCCAGCTCCTGCCGGCTCCAGACGCAGCCGTTGGGGTTGTTCGGCGAATTGAGGATCAGCGCCTTCGTCCGCTCCGTGACGTAGGGGCGCATCATGTCCGCGGTGACGACGAAGTTGTTCTCCTCGCAGCCGTGGATCATGACCGGCGTGCCGCCCGCCATGCGGATCATCTCCGGATAGCTGACCCAGCACGGCGAGGGCAGGAGCACCTCGTCGCCCGGGTTGAGCATTGCGCACAGCGCGATGAACAGCGACTGCTTCGCACCGTTGGAGACGATGATTTCCGCCGGCGTGTAATCGACGCCGTTGTCGTGGCGGAATTTCTCGCAGATCTTTTCGCGCAGGTCGAGCGTGCCGGCCACGGGCGTATAGCGCGTGATGCCGGCGTCGATGGCGAACTTGCCGGCGTCGTTGATGTATTCAGGCGTGTTGAAATCCGGTTCACCGGCGGAGAAGCCGATCACGTCCACCCCTTCGGCGCGAAGCTGCTTCGCGCGCGCGTCCACGGAGAGCGTGACCGACGGGGAGATGGCGAGCGCACGTTCTGAAAGCGTTAGCGGCATGTAAAAACATCCTTTCGGCGGAAAAATCCGTTTAAAATTCTCTAATGCTATTCTATTCGATCTGAATGCAGGATTCCCGCTCAATGCGGCGTTTTTTTGGTTAAATTTGCATGATGTGGCGGGCGATCCTGCAAAAATGCGGCGGAGGAGCGCGCAAAATGACCGGTGGGAGCGCAATTCTGGACAACGGACCGCGTTGAATTTCTGCGAGAATGTTTGAAGTTTAACGGGGAGTGTGATATACTGAATTGTAATGTTCGCTGGAAAGAACTCTCATGGAGGGGGTCAAATATGGAATTTGAGAAGAAGAGCGTCGAGACGATCAAGCAGGAGCTTTTGGATAAGCTGCGCACGGCCTTCGGCAGCGGTCTCGAAGAGGCGACCGACGACCAGATCTATCAGGCGCTTGCGATGATGGTGCGCGACGAGGTCATGCAGCGGCGCAGCGCCTCGCGCGGCATCCGCAAGCAGACGGGCGCGAAGAAGGTGTACTACCTGAGCGCGGAATTCCTGGTGGGGCGGACGCTGCACACGAACATGGTCAACCTCGTCAACGAGCAGAATTACCTGAAGGCGCTGGACGAACTGGGGATTGACAAGAACATCATCTTCGAGCAGGAACCGGAACCGGGCCTGGGCAATGGCGGCCTGGGCCGGCTGGCGGCGTGCTTTCTCGATTCGCTGACGACGCTCAAGCTTCCGGCGATGGGCTGCACGATTCGCTACGAATTCGGCCTGTTCCGCCAGAAGCTGGTGGACGGCTATCAGATCGAGGTGCCGGACAACTGGCTGGATTCGGGCAACATCTGGGAGATTCCGCGCCCGCACGAGACGGTCGAGGTGCACTTCGGCGGCCGCGTGATTCCCTACGACGACCACGGCCGGATGCGCTTCCGCCACGAGAACTACAACGTCGTCGAGGCTGTGCCCTACGACATCCCGGTGCTCGGCTACGATACGACGATGGTCAACATGCTGCGCACGTGGTCGGCGCGCTCGCCCAAGCGCATCGACATGCAGTCGTTCAACTCTGGCCAGTACGTCAAGGCCATGGCTGAGCGCGAGCTGGCGGAGGTCATCTCCAAGATCCTCTATCCGAACGACGACAGCTATCAGGGCAAGGAGCTGCGGCTCAAGCAGCAGTACTTCTTCTCGTCGGCGTCGATCCAGTATGCGGTCAACGACTTTTTGAAGGTTTACGGCCCGCAGTGGGACATCTTCCCGGACAAGGTCGCCGTGCACATCAACGACACGCATCCGGCCGTGGCGATCCCCGAGCTGATGCGCATCCTGATGGACGAGCACGACCTGAGCTGGGAGGACGCGGAGAAGATCTGCGTCAACACCTTCGCCTACACGAACCACACCGTGCTTCAGGAGGCGCTTGAGCGCTGGCCCGAGCAGCTCTTCGCCGAGCAGCTGCCGCGCATCTACATGATCCTGCAGGAGATGAACAAGCGGCTGTGCGCCAAGCTGTGGGACGTCTATCCCGGCCAGTGGGAGCGCATCGGGCACATGGCGATCCTCGCCTACAACCAGGTGCACATGGCGAACCTGTCGGTCGCCTATTCGCACTCGGTCAATGGCGTGTCCGCCATCCACACGAACATCCTCAAGAAGCAGACCTTCCACGACTACTACATCATGAACCCGCGCAAGTTCATCTCGATCACCAACGGCATTACGCACCGCCGCTGGCTGTTCCAGTGCAACCCAGGGCTGACGTCGCTGATCGACGAGGCCATCGGCACCGAGTGGCACAAGGACATGAAGCAGCTGCGCAACCTCGTGCCGTTTGCCGACGACGCGGCCTTCCGCGAGAAGTTCGCGCAGGTGAAATACTTCAACAAGCTCCGGCTGGTCGACCGCGTGCGCAGGATGCAGGACATCGAGATCTCGCCCGACAGCCTGTTCGACGCACAGGCCAAGCGCCTGCACGAGTACAAGCGCCAGCTGATGAACGCGCTGGGCATCCTGATGTTCTACAACACGATCGTCGAGCATCCCGACCGGGAGTACCTGCCGCGCACCTATCTGTTCGGCGCGAAGGCCGCGCCGGGCTATCAGCGCGCGAAGCTGACGATCAAGCTCATCAACTCGGTGGCCGATCTGGTGAAGAAGCACCCGGTCGCGTCGAAGTACATCAACGTCGTGTTCCTCGAGAACTACTGCGTCTCGCAGGCGGAGGTGCTGATGCCGGCGGCCGAGCTGTCCGAGCAGATTTCCACCGCCGGCAAGGAGGCCAGCGGCACCGGCAACATGAAGCTCATGATGAACGGCGCCGTGACCATCGGCACGCTGGACGGCGCCAATGTAGAGATGTACGAGCGCCTCGGCGATGAGAACATGTTCCTCTTCGGCCTGCGCGCCAACGAGGTTGAGGAGCGCAAGCGCAGCGGCTACGACCCGAACGCCGTCGCCGAGCGCGACCCGCGCATCAAGCGCGTGCTCCAGCGCTTCAACACCGGCCTTGCGGACGGCAAGAGCTATGCCGACCTCGTCAGCAGCCTGCTCTACGGCGGCGACCAGTACATGCTGCTCGCGGATTTCGACTCCTACGTCGCCTGCCACGACAAGCTGTACGCCACGGCTTCGAACAAGGGCGAATTCGCCCGCATGAGCCTCGTAAACATCGCCGAGAGCGGCATTTTCGCCGCCGACCGCGCGATCCGCGAGTACGCCGAAAAAATCTGGCACCTGTAAAACGCGAAAGACAAAAAAGGCCGCGGAGTCAGCTCCGCGGCCTTTAATTTTCCCCCCCTTCAAGGG
>DVJL01000067.1 GCA_018716805.1 Candidatus Faecivicinus avistercoris
CAAAGGCGCGACGGCATGGGCTGAAGCTCGCACCTTCGCCGCCAACTCCCGTAAGCGTGCCGCACACACAGGCAAAGGCACGGAATCCCGCGCCATCGGCGCCGGTTCCCAGTAACACGTTCCACGCGCAGGCAAAGGCGCGACGGCATGGGCTGAAGCTCGCACCTTCGCCGCCAACTCCCGGAAGCATACCGCACGCGCAGGCAAAGGCGCGCGGTGCCGAATCCGAACCCGACTGTCCGACGGACAAAAAGACGCTGGAAGCGCCCTTCCTTGCGCTTCCAGACGGTTGCAGGGCGCGCTATTCGCTTCGCAGACGCTGGCGCACGCCCGCCGCGTCGGAGAGCATGTGGCGCGCATGGCGCAGGCTGCTTTCGCTGTCCTCGGCGCCGCCGACGAGCCTCGAAAGCTCGCGCACGCGCCCCTCGTCATCCAGCCGGTGCACCGACGTCTGCGTCCGCTCGCCGTCGGTTCGCTTTTCGACCACGAAGTGGACGTCGCCGAGCGCGGCGATCTGCGGCAGATGCGTCACGCAGAGCACCTGATGGCTGCGCGCGATCCGGCACATCTTCTCGCCGACCACCTGCGCCATGCGGCCGGACACGCCGGTGTCGATCTCATCGAATACCATCGAGTCCACGCCGCCGGCGTCCATCGAAATCGCCTTCAGCGCCAGCATGATGCGCGAGAGTTCGCCGCCGGAGGCGATCGCGCTCATCGGCTTGAGCGGTTCGCCGGGGTTGGGGGAAATCAGGAATTCCACGCGGTCCGCGCCCATCGCACCCGGCTTTGCCTCCGGCTCGATTCGGATTTCAAAGCGCGTCTTTGCCATGCCGAGGTCGCCGAGCTGCTCCATGACCGCCCGCGACAGTCCATCCGCCAGCGCCCTGCGCGATTGCGTCAGCGCTTCGCACGCGGTCTTCAGCTCCGCATCCACCCGCTTGAGCGCCGCTCTGCGCTCCTCTACGCGCTCGTCGCTCGCGCGAAGTTCCTCGAGCCGTGCGCCAGCCCGCTCGCCAAACGCGATGACGTCTTCCAGACTGGGGCCGTACTTGCGCTCGAGGCGGTCGATCTGATCCAGCCGTTCGGAGATCTTGTCGATCTTCGCGGGATCGAAGGTGAGGTGATCGAGGATGTCCTGAAGCTCATAGCCGACGTCCTGCACCGAATAGTACAGCTCGCGCAGCCGGCCGGACAGCGCCTCATAGCGCGGGTCGATGCCGGCGATGCCCTCCATCGCCTCGGCCGCGCGCTGCAACAGCTCCTGCGCGCTCGCCGCGCGGCTGCCCCCGCGATAGGTCAGCGCATAGGCGCGGTCGACGCCCTCGTGGATTTTCTCGGCGTTTTCCAGCACGCGCAGCTTCGCCGTCAGCCGCTCTTCCTCGCCGGGCTTGAGCTTGGCCTCGGCGATCTCGCCGGTCTGAAAGGTCAGCATGTCGATCAGGCGCGCCTTTTCCGCCGCATCCGAGAGGAGCTTCTTAAGCGCCGACGCCTGCTGCGTCCGCTCGGCATGCAGTTTGCGCACCTGTTCCATGCGCGCGGCGTGGCCGGCATCGCCGAAGGCGTCGAGAAAGTCGATGTGCCGCGCCGGGTTGAGCAGCGACTGGTGCTCGTGCTGGCCGTGGATGTCCATCAGCATGCCGGTCAGCCGCCTGAGCGCGCTCAACGGCACGATCGCGCCCGACATGCGGCAGACGTTGCGCCCGCCGCGGCTCAGCTCGCGCGATACGGCGAGCAGCCCATCCTCGCAGTCGGCGCCCAGCTCCTCCGCAAGCGCGCGCGCAGGCGCGCAGCCGGAAACATCAAAGAGCGCCTGTACGCGCCCCTTTTCCGCTCCTGTGCGCACCAAATCGCGCTCCGCACGCCCGCCGAGCACGAGGTTGACGCAATCCACCACGATGGACTTGCCCGAACCGGTTTCGCCGGTGAGCACGTTCAGCCCCTGCCCAAATTCGATGCGCAGCGATTCGATCAATGCGATATTTTCGATGTTCAGTTCCAGCAGCATAGTCCCGCCCGCTTATCTCTTGAGGAGCGCGTGGATTCGCGCCGTCAGCGATTCGACGGCTTCCTCCGAGCGCGTGATGATGAGCACGGTGTTCTCCCCGGCGATCGTGCCGAGCACCTCGCTCCACTTCATGGAATCGATCGCCTCACACGCGGGCGAGGCGCTCGCGGTGAGCGTCTTGATGACGATCAGATTGTTGACCGCGTCGATGCTGATGACCGATTCGGAGAGAATGCGAATAAAGCGGTCGTTTACGCCCTTCTCCGCCCGCTCAACCGTTGCATATTTATATCGTCCATGGTCTCCGAGCACCTTCAGAAGCCGAAGCTCCTTGATATCCCGGGAGACCGTCGCCTGCGTCACCTTCACGCCCCGACGCTTGAGTTCCTCCGCCAGCTCCTCCTGCGTCTCGATGTCCTTCTCCTCGATGATTTCCAAAATCAGGCTATGCCTCGCGCTCTTCATATCTATTCATGGCCTCCCATGCAACATTCATCTGTCAGTGCGTCCACTCCGATAGTTTGCCGCGCAGCAATGCAAAATAATTCCGGTCGCCAAGCCGGATGAACTTTGCGTTGCGTTCAGAGCGCCGGATCGTGATCTCCGAGCGCTCCGCATCCAGCTCGATGATCTTCCGGCCATCGAGCACCGCGTGCGCGCCATTCCGGTCGCCCGTGAGCCGAATGGTGATTCGGTCGGATGCGGACAGGACGACCGGCCGCACATTCAGCATGTGCGGACAGATGGGGGTCAATACGAAACAATCCAAGCTGGGAGAGACGACCGGTCCTCCTGCGGACAGCGAATACGCGGTCGAGCCGGTCGAGCTCGCCACGATCAGGCCGTCGCCGGAGATCCGGTTAACCGCCGTGCCGTTCGCCAGGTATTCCAGCGAAAGAATGCGCACTTCCGGCGTGGATCGATTGATGACGACTTCATTGAGCGCAAACATGGTCTTGGGATCGAATCCCTCGACGCACATCGTCATGCGCTCGTCAATGGCGTAGTTTCCATCCAATACGGAGCCGAGGCCGCACTCCATATCGTCGACCTCAAGCTCGCTCAAAAATCCCAGTCTGCCCAGGTTGATTCCAAGAATCGGCAGGTCGGCCGGGATGGCAAAGTCCAGCGCGCGGAGAATCGTGCCGTCGCCGCCCAGGACGATGAGCATTTCGCAATCGGCAAATTGGCTGGAATCGTACAATTCATCCTCTCCGAGCTTCTCGGAGAGGCTTTTGTTGATGCCGATGCGAACCCCGCGCGTCCGAAGCAGTTGAATCAGCCGGCGGGCAGCTTCCAATCCCCGTTCCTTCGATGAATTCCAGTGAATTCCGACCTTACGGAAGCTCAACCCGATCCCCCCTCACTGCGCTATATATAATTTATACCAAAACCCATTAAGGTTACAAGTCCCCCGGCGACGATTTAATGAATTTGTCATATGCCGCCCGAACAACCGTTTGAGCAGCCTCCGGCTCCAGCGATTCGCCGCCATCCTGTCTGAGATCCATCAGGAATTCGATGTTTCCCTCCGGGCCGCGGATCGGCGAGAAGTCCAGCCCGGAAACCCGCCAGCCGAGCGTCGGGACAAACGCAAGCATTTCCTCCAGCACGCGCGCATGGACGGCGGGATCGCGGACGACGCCCTTCTCCCCGACCTCCTCCTTCGCCGCCTCAAACTGCGGCTTGACCAGCGCGACAAACCGTCCGCCCGGCGCGAGCGCGCCCAGCGCCGCGGGCAGAATGGCCTTCAGCGAGATGAAGGACACGTCCGTCGCGCCGAACGACGGCCTTGGAGCAAAGTCCTCCGGCTTGAGGAAGCGCGCGTTCGTGCGCTCCATGCAGACGACGCGGGCATCGCTGCGCAGCCGGTAATCGAGCACGTTGTAGCCGACGTCCACCGCGTAGACCCGCGCGGCGCCCGCGCGCAGCATCACGTCCGTAAACCCGCCCGTGGAACAGCCGACGTCAACGCAGACCGCCCCGCCGAGCGAAATGCCAAACGCATCAAGCGCGCGCTTGAGCTTGTGCGCGCCGCGGCTGACGTAGGCGTCGATCTCGCCGCGCACGCGCAGGATTTCATCCATGCGGACAAGTTCGCTGGCGCGCAGGATCTTCCGGTCTCCGGACATCACGCGCCCCTCCATGATCAGCGCCTGCGCGAGCGCGAGCGACGGCAGGTTCAGCTGATGGACGAGCCTCTCGTCCGCGCGGCATTTTTTCATGCGTCCGCCCTTCCTTCCCGTTCCTTCCAGCGCGCGAGGATGCGGCGCGCGATGCCGTAGGCATCCAGTTCGCACTCCGCCAGCTGCTCGGCGATGGTTCCATGGCCGATGAACCGGTCCGGCACGCCCAGCGCCATGACGTCCGTCGCGACGCCGTTCTCTTCGAGAATGCGGATCGCGCCCTCGCCAAACCCGCCGGCCAGCGCGTTTTCTTCCACCATGACGGCCAGCCGCACGCGCTTCGCCTGTTCGATGAGCATCTTTTCATCCATCGGCTTGACAAAGCGCGCGTCCACCACGCCTGCCGACAGGCCCTTGCCCATCAATTCAATCGACGCCTGCATGGCGAACTGCACCATGCGGCCGACGGCGAAGATCATCACGTCGCCGCCCGAGCTCAGCAACTCCCATTCGCCCACGCGGAAATCCCGCTGGCTCTGGATGCCCGGCCCCATGTCGTCGCCGTCCTTGGGATAGCGGATCGCCATCGGCTCGGAGATCTCCGCGCTCAGCGACAGCAGCTTCTTCAAGTCGCGCACGTCGCGGGGCGCGGCGACGATCATATTGGGCATGAGCCGCAGATAGCTCAAATCGTACACACCCTGATGCGTCGATCCATCGGCGCCGACCAGCCCCGCGCGGTCGATCAGAAACGTGACGGGCAGCGAATTCCGGCAGACGTCGACGAGCATCTGGTCGAAGCTCCGCTCGAGAAACGTCGAATAGATCGCCACATACGGCTTCATGCCGCCCGCAGCCATGCCGGCGGCCATCGTGACCGCGTGCTCCTCGGCGATGCCGACGTCGAAGAAGCGGTCGGGATGCGCCTTGGCGAACTCGCTCAAACCCGTGCCGGTCGGCATGGCCGCCGTGATCGCGCAAATGCGAATGTCCATCTCGGCCATCTCCGCCAGCTGGCGCGCCGCCACCCGTCCGCACGGCGGCACGCGCTCGCCGCGCTTGACCTCGCCGGAGTCGATGAAGAACGGCGCGACGCCGTGAAACGCGTCGGGACGGTTCTCGGCCGGCCGGTAGCCGTGCCCCTTCTGCGTGACCACGTGCACCAGCACCGGCTGATCGGAATCCTTCGTCCGCTTCAGCACGCGAATCATGTGCTTGAGGTCGTGGCCGTCAATCGGGCCGATGTACTCAAATCCGAGCGCGCTGAAGAACTTGCCGTCCACGAGCAGCGACTTGAGCATGTCGCGCAGCCGTTCGATGAAGTGAAACAGCGGGATGCCGACCCCCGGAATGCGGGAAAGGCCACGCCGGATGCCGCGCTTGACCGCGCGGTAGCGCTTGCTCTGGCGCAGGTGGGTCAGGTACCGGCTCATCGCGCCGACGTTGGGCGCGATGGACATGCCGTTGTCGTTGAGAATGACGATCAGGCGCGTATTGGTTCGCCCGGCGTCGTTGAGCGCCTCGTAGCACATGCCCCCGGTCAGCGCGCCGTCTCCGACGATGGCGACGACGTGGTTCTCCCCGTGCATGATGTCCCGCGTGCGCGCCAGCCCCAGCGCCGCTGAGATCGCCGTCGAGGCGTGTCCGGCGGTGAAGGCGTCGTACTCGCTCTCGTCGCTCTGCGGAAAGCCGCTGGCGCCGCCGTGCTGGCGAAGATGCCGAAACGCCTCCAGCCGGCCGGTCACCAGCTTGTGCGCATAGGCCTGATGGCCGACATCGAAGATCAGCTTGTCCTCCGGCGCGTCGAACACATAGTGCACCGCCAGCGTCAGCTCCACCGCGCCCAGATTGGACGACAGATGTCCCCCCTGCTCGGACACCGTGTGGATGATCTCCTCGCGGATCTCCCCCGCCAGCGCCTGAAGCTCCCTGACGGACATCTTCTTCAATTCCGACGGCTCGCGAATCTCCCTCACGTTCGTACACCCTCCCGCTGATGCAAGCCCCGAGCCGCCGCTTCCGGCACGCCCGGACAAATCCTTCGTATCTCAAATCCGACCGGCAAGCCGCGGCCGCACCCCTTCGAAAGCGCGCGCTGAGCGAAAAACCCCATCCGCATCAGAACTGCCCGCGCCACTTTGCGCACCCGGCGAACCGAAGGCCGATTTTCTCTCTTTGTGCGAAGCGCGCCGCGTGTGAAGCGGCCTTCTCCCGACGCTGCCGCCTCATTCGCCAGAGACGGTGCCCCGCAAAAGGCAGTCCAGCCCGCTTGCGCACCCGGCGAACCGAAGGCCGATTTTCTCTCTTTGTGCGAAGCACGCCGCATGCGAAGCGGCCTTCCTTGGGCGCTGCTGCCTCATTCGCCAGAGGCGGCGTCCCGTGAAAGGCAAGCCCTGCCGGTCAGTGCGTCCGGCTGACCATGCCGTCCACCAGCTGGACGAAGAACGACGCGCGTTCCCCAAATCCGGACAGCGCCTCGACCGCCGCGCGATGCTGCGCTTCGACGAGCGCGCGCGTTCCATCGACGCCATAGGCGGAGACGCAGGTCAGCTTGCCGCTCGCGGCGTCCTTGCCGAGCGTCTTGCCCATCGCCTCCGCGCTGCCGACGACGTCGAGCAGGTCGTCCGTCGCCTGAAACAGCAGTCCGAACGCCGTGCCATAGTCCGTCAGCGCCGCGAGGGTCGCCTCGTCCGCATTTTGGAGGCGCGCGGCGGCGCGCAGCGGATAGAGGAACATGCAGGCCGTCTTGCCGCGCTGGATCGCCTCGAGCGCGGAGACGTCCGCAATCCGCTCGCGCTCGCAGTAGAGGTCGAGCGCCTGGCCTGCGATCATGCCGGTCACGCCGCTGCCCCGGGCGATTTCCGCGATGGCGGAAAGCCCCGCCGCAGCGCGCTCCGGGCGGCGAAGGGCGGCGGCCAGCATCGTCTCAAAGGCGAAGTTGAGCAGCCCATCTCCCGCGAGAATCGCCTGTCCGACGCCGAACACCACATGGTTGGTCGGCCGGCCCCGGCGCATCGTGTCGTCGTCCATGCCGGGCAAGTCGTCGTGGATGAGCGAATAGGTATGGATCATCTCCACCGCGCAGGCGTAGTCGAGCGCGTCATTCGGATCGCCGCCGAGCATCTCCACCGCGGCCAACAGCATCGACGGCCGCAGGCGCTTGCCGCCCGCCAGCAGGCTGTAGCGCATCGAATCCGCCAACAGCCACGGCATTTCACTGGCGGCAAACCGCTTGGGCGGCGCTGCGGGAATCAATTCCCCCAGCCGCGCTTCCACGAGCTGCGCATAATCAGAAAGCGTCCTCATTCGACCGCCTCCCCTTCCAGTTCGCGCTCGCCGCCCTCGGTCAGCACGCGGATGCGGCGGTCGCCGTCGTCGAGGATTTCCTTGAGCGACTTTTGCAGCGCCATCGCCTTTTCAAACGCCTTGAGCGACTCCTCCAGCGGCATCTGCCCCTGCTCCAGCGCCCGAACGGTCTCCTCGAGCTGCTGCATGCCGTCCTCAAACGTCAGCTTTTTCTTTGCCATGCTCTTTCACCTTTACTTCCTCTGCCGTCGCGCGGATCGTGCCATCCGGCAGCCGGATGTCGAGCGCTTCGCCGGGATTCGCATCCGCGGCATGGGTGAGAATTTTTCCCGCGCGCTCCACGATCGCATATCCGCGCGAGACTACGTTTTCCGGATTCAGCGACCGAAGCAATCCTCCGGCCAGCTCCAAGCGGTGCCGGTCGCGCTCCATCCTGCGTTCCATCGCCGCGCCGAGCCGCGTGGACACCTGTTCGAGCCGGACTGCGCGCCCCTCGAGAAGCGTCCGCACCGGCGCGGACACCGCCGGAGACGCCGTCAGCCGGCGAAACTCCGCCCAGCGGACTTCCTGCCCGCGCAGGAGCGCCTGAGCCAGCCGGCTCCGCGCGCCGTCCAGCGAAGCGGACAGCTCCGAGAGCACCGGCACGGCGAGCTCCGCCGCGGCGGACGGCGTCGGCGCCCGCAGGTCCGCCACGAAGTCCGCAATCGTAAAATCCACCTCGTGGCCGACGCACGAAATCACCGGGATGCGCGATTCGGCGATTGCCCGCGCGACGACCTCCTCGTTGAACGCCCAGAGATCCTCGATGGAACCGCCGCCGCGTCCGACGAGCAGCACGTCGCACTCGCCGTTCTCATTGAGCCTGCGGATTGCGCGGACGATTTCCGGCGCGGCCGAGGCGCCCTGCACGGCGCACGGCGCGACGAGGATGCCGACGTTCGGATCCCGCCTGCGCGCGACGCGGATCATGTCGCGGATGGCCGCGCCGGTCTCAGAGGTCGCGATGCCGATCTTGCGCGGCAGCATGGGAATCGGCCGCTTGCGCGCCGGATCAAACAGCCCTTCGGCCATCAGCTTCGCCTTCAGGCGCTCAAATCGCGCATAGAGGTCGCCCAGTCCGCTCTGGCGCATGGCTGTGACGTAGAGCTGAAACGTACCGTCCCGCGGAAAGATCGAGGCGCTCGCCGTCAGCGTCACCTTCATGCCGTCCTCCGGCGCGAATTCCAGCCCCATTGCGTATTGGCGAAACATCACGCACTGCACCCGCGCGGAGGCGTCCTTCAGGTAAAAGTAGCGATGCCCACTGTAATGGTGCTTGTAGCCGGAGATTTCGCCGGTGACCTCGAGGTTGCGCAGAATCGGGTCTCCGGCAAGCAGCCGGCGCGCGTATTCATTCAGCTCCGATACCGTCAGCGACTGCGTGCCGTTCACGGTTCATCCCTCCTCTGCGCGCAAAACGCACGCAAACACGGGCTTCGGTCGAAGTCCGCGTTTGCCGGCAGCGCCGTTCTATCTTCTTTTGCCCGCGCGGGCTTCGCCGCCGCGGCGCGGAGGTCAACTTTCCGTCCCAGACTGCGCTTCTGCCCTGCGCGCGCGAGAGAGATTGCCCAGCACGCCGTTGATAAAGGAAGCGGCCTTTTCGGTCGAATACGTGTTTGCCAGGCTGACCGCCTCGCTGATCACCACGCTCGATGGCACCTCGCCGAGCAGCAGCTCGTAGGTTCCCAAACGCAGAATCGCAAGGTCGACGCGCGTAATGCGCTCAATCGTCCAACCGCGCGCAAATTCAGAAATCAGGCGATCGATCTCCCCGGCGCGCGCAACCACGCCCTCGAACATGCCGTTCATGTAATCGCTCTCGGCCTCGCCGGGCTGCACCTCCAGCAGGTTCAGGCGCGTTTCCTCGCCGCCGTCGCCGCCCATTTCCCATTCGTAGATCAACTTCATCGCGTGCGCGCGCGCCACTCTTCTGTCCATACTCGGTTCCCCCATCTTAGAGCGCGCCGGCAAGG
Organism: Candidatus Faecivicinus avistercoris; assembly: GCA_018716805.1. GTDB lineage: Bacteria > Bacillota > Clostridia > Christensenellales > Aristaeellaceae > Faecivicinus > Faecivicinus avistercoris. The sequence continues at coordinate 9,453 of DVJL01000067.1, forward strand.
CATCGCCCCGCCGGCGTCCGTCGCAGAAAGCATTGCGGGGATGTGCAAGGGCACACCTCCGCAAGCATTGCATATCAATTCAGCGTCTCTCTTTTCTCGTCCTCTGCGGATTCCATGCCGCCGTCCGGCGCGCCGTATTCCAGCCCCGCCGGCTCTTCATCCTCGGGAACTTCTGCAGGCGCATAGTCCGCGGCTTCGTCGAGCATCGGTGCGTCCGCTTCCCAATTCTGCGAAGGTTCGCCTTCAGAAACGGCATCTGGTTCATCCGGCGCCGTCCCGCCAAACTCCTGCACAGCCGGCGCCTCGGCCGGCGCGGGTGCAGGCTGAATGGGAGGCGCTTCAAATCCGGCCGGCTGGACATCCGCGGCAGCGCGCTGCTCCGAGCGCTTCACCCTGCGGCCCGTCGGCTCCGACGGCGAGACGACCGACTGGATGCTGACCGAAACCGACTGCACGGAGACGCCGCAATTCGATTCGACATACTGCCGGATCGCCCGCTGCATGTTCATCGTAACCGTGGGGACGTGCGAGCCGCTCAGCAGCGCCACGTTGACGTTGATGGCAATGGCGTCGTCGTCCCCGGAGATGGCGATCTTCATCTCGGAAATGCCCTCGACCGCATGAACGGCCTGCTTGACCATCTGCTCCACCGCGCTGACCGAGATGCGCACGCGCCCCGTCTCCGACGAATCCACCGTGATAAAACCGCGATCTGCGCGGCGGGCGTCGCGCTGGAAGATGACCCACGCCGCCGCGGCGCACAGGAGCGCATAGGCAATGGCAAACACGATCAAAAGCGTATGCGCGAGGCCGGCTTCAAACAGTCCGGCGATCCATCGCGGAATGGCAGGAAACGCGACGCACACGAGCAGAATCACGGAAATCAGCCAATGAAAAAACAATATGACCCGCTTGCCAAGGTTCAGCTTCACAACGATTCCTCCCCACATCCGTGCGCGGGCACACCGCTCATTTCGGCTTGCGCGCTTCTTCCGTTTCTTCTCCGTCCATTTCCCCGTCGGCGAAGTCGTCATCGATCATCTCGTCGACCAGCTCGTCCTCCTCGATCAGCCCGTCGTCCGAAGGATCCTCTTCGTTCGCCGCTGGCTCGGCCGCAGGTTCAGTCTCCGCTTCGGACTGCGCCACGGCGTCCTCCGTCTGTTCGAGCATCTTGCGCTGCTGCTCATCCAGCTCTTTCGCGGCGCGCTGTTCGCGCTCAAAGCTGACCCCGGAGACGTGCACGTCCACGGAGTGAACCGTCAGTCCGCTCATCGTTTCGATGGCCTTCTTGACGTTCTCCTGAATGCCCCGCGCGACATCCGGCACGGGCGAGCCGTACTCGACAACGATCGTGATGTCAACCGTCACCATATTGCCGTCCAGATCGACGCGCACGCCCTTGGTAAAATTGCGCGTGCTGCGGCGGGAAAACATGTCGGCCAGCCCGGAGGACGGAGAGCTCATGCTCGAGACGCCCTCGACTTCGGTCGCCGCCAAGCCCGCAATGGTCGCCACGACGTCCGTGGCAAACGATACGGTGCCATCTGGATTTTCATCCAGCTTGACATCCGACGGATAATTCTCATTCATAGTGCGAACCTCCTTTTCCCCATCTATTATAGCAGATAATTCCCCAAAGCGCAAATACTTTGCGTCAGCTTGTCAAAAAAGTTTTTGACAAGCTGGTGGACGGGGAAGCCTGCTCCCCCGCCACTGCCACCCTCTCCAGTTTCCGCTGAAATCCTTCGGATTTCCGGGCGCGGAAACTGCAAGGAAGCGATTTTTATGCGAGAGGGCTTCGGCCCTCTCGCGCTCTCTTCCGGGGATAGCCGGGCGCAAATACTTTGCGTCAATTTACGGGAATGATTTTCACATTTCCGCCCGAAACGCCGGTTTCGCGCATGACCAGCTCGAGGATGACCGCCGTCTGCTCGCGGGTGAGCGCATCGGTGCGGACGAGCACGTTCACGGAATCGCCGTGCACAGTGGCCAGCACGTCTTCAAACCCGCGCACGCTGAGCACGCCTTCGAGCGTCTGCTCCTGTTCGGCCCATTCCATCAATTCCATCTGCCGCGCACGCGCCCGCGTCACGATCTCGTCCGACGAATTCTCAGCATAGACGATCTCGTTGAGCTGGCTCAGCTGCATCTGCCGAAGCTGCTGGCGCTCGGTGCGAAACGCCTCCATCGAATCCGCCGTCGGCCCGACGGCCGGCGCCGACGCCGTGACTGCTTCCTGCGCATCGCGCACGCCGCCCAAATACCCGCACGCCGCTCCCAGCGCCAGCGCCGCAACCAGCGCGCAAGACAACAGAACCCATCTCCTTCGCATGTCCTTTCCCCTCCTATCCCGCGCGCTGAACGACCTCGACGGCCGACGCCTCGATCCCCAAAAGCGTCTCCACGGCATATTGGATTCGCAGGCAAACGGCGGCATTCCACGCGCCCTCGGCGACCACCAGCACGCCCTCGACCCCGCCTTCAGCATCCTCCGCGACCATGACCTCCACGCGGCCGACGCCCTCGATGGACGCGAGAATCGCCTCGAGCCGGCGCTCCAGATCCGTCTGCGCGCCGGTCGGCTCGATCGCGCCCAGCAGCTGCATGAGCAGGATCGCCACGGCGATGAGCGCCGCGATCCACTCGATCCGGCGCGCGCCCTTCAGAAGCTCCAAGATCCTCTTCATTCCGGAACAATCCTCCCGCGTCAGGGCGCGCCTTCCCGCCGGCGGGACGTGCGTCCAGGGATCAGGCGCACCTTCTTCAATGTCCCGGCAATCAGAAAAGGCGCTGGACCGCATCGACAGCCATGCGGACGATCGCCGCCGCGACCGCCGCGCCGCAGACGAGCCGGAGGCCGCCGGCGCTCTCCCCATCCTCGACGGCGCACTCAACGATGGATGCGATCAGGCAGACCGCCGCAAGGCCGCGCACCGCCGTCCGAAGCCACTCGACCTCCATGCCGACCTCCTTACCGCACGACGTTTCCCGCCGCGCTCATGCAGCTTCCCGTCAGCATCGCGCACAGCAGAAGCGCCGCAAGGCACGCCACCAGCAGCATCTCCGCCGCGCCCGCAAACTGCGCCGCCATCGCCGTAAGCCCGTCGTCGCCCAGCGGTTCCGAGATCGCCGAGACGACCTTCAGCACAAGCGACGTCAGCGCAATTCGGACGACTGGCGCAAACGAGGCCGCGATCAGCAGCGCCAGCCCCGTCGCGCCCAGCGCATTCTTGACCGAAAAAGCCGTCGAGAGCAGTGAATCGAGCGAATCGGAGACGTTCCCGCCGATGACCGGCACGAGGCTCTCAATGGCGTAGCGCGCCGTCCGCGCGGCGACCGAATCCCGCCCAGCGCCCAGCCTGCCCTGAATGGTCAAGGCGCCGAAGAACGCCGCCAGCAGAAGTCCCGTGCCCCACTGCATCACCTGCCGGAACAGCCCGTACAGCCGCTTCAGCGGGATGCCGTCGGACAGATTGCCGGCGATCGCAATCCCCGCGGCGGCACTCGAAAACGCGATGCCCCAGCGGCACAGCAGGTTCTGGATCAGATCGGCGCACACGGCGGACATCGGGGTCAGCGCGGCCGCGGTCGTCTCCGCGCCCGACAGCGCCACCGCGGCGATCATCGCCGGCGCGAGCGCGTCCGAGCAGCGCAGGATCTCGTCCATCAGCGCCTCGGCCTGTCCGGCGAGCTGCGCATAGCATCCGGCTAGCGCGGCGACCGAAGCGGCCCGGCAGACGAATCGAACCGTCCTTCGCGCGGACGCGCCGCCGGGAAGCGCGAGCCGCGCGAGCAGCGAGACGGCGACCGGAACCGCCAGCGATGCGGCGAGTCCGCCGAGGTCGCCCGCGACCGCGCGCACCGCGCCGCCCGCCATTTCGGCCAGCGCGGCCGGCGGATCCAGATCCCCTGCCAGCAGCCGCGACAGCGTCCCGGAGACGTCGAATCCCGCCGAATCGCCCGCCTCTTCCAGCGCTTCGAGCTCCAGCGCGCCGAGAATCGCCTGCTCCGCCTCCGCGAGCGCACGGGAAGAAGAGCACGCCGGCGAGATCAGCCACGCCAGCAAAACGGCAACACCGGCCATCCGCAGCGCGAACCGCCTCAGCCGCGCGCGAAGGGCGCTATCTTCCGCAAAACTCACGCGCCTCAGCCGAGCACGGAGGACACTGCGTCGGCGATCTGCGCGACGAGCGGCATCGCCATGCCGAGCATCACGATGCGCGTCGCCAGCCGGATGCGCCCCGCCAGCGCCGTTTCTCCGGCATCGCTGCATATCTGCACCCCCATTTCAGAAATGATCGCGATTCCGGCGGCGCGCAGGATGATTTCGCCGCTTTCGTCCCCCAGCGCAGCGAGCTCGAGAAAGCGCTGAAGTCCCTCGACGACCGGCGCGAGCGCTTCGCTCATCAGCAAAAGCGCCGCGACGCCCACCGCCAGGGAAACCGCCATCGCCATCTCCGGACGGTGCACCCGCAAGGACGCGCAGATCATCGCCGCCGCAAGGCAGAGCACGACGATCCGAATGGCCGTCGCCGCCATCGCTCAGAGCGAAAACATCGTGCGGATGGAATTGAGCAGATCGGAGATCATGTTCACCACCATCACCAGCACGACCACTAGCCCGGACAGCGTCGCGAGCATCGCCATGTCCTCCCGCCCGGCGCGCGTGAGAATCTGGGAAATCACCGTCACCAATATGCCGATTGCGGCAATTCTGAAGAGAATGTCGATGTCCATCTGCTTTCCTCCTTATGGGCGCTCCGCACCTGAAGCGCCCGTCGCACGGCGGGACTGTCTGTGCCGCCGCGAGTGCATCCGCCGCGGCCCGCCAATCGCCGCGCAGTTCGCAAAGCGCATCCGCCCGGAAAGTCTGCGTCCGTTTCGCGGCAAGGCGTTGGGGCAAGCCCGCGAAGCGGACTTTGCACGAAATCCTGTCTTTCCGCCCTCAGATCAGCAGCACGGCAACGGCCAGTCCAACCAACAGACCAACGGCGGTATACAGCCGGCTGACCTCCGCCGCGCGGCTGCGCGCCTCTTCCGCGGCGGCCTCCACGGCGTTGAGACAGGCGCGGATGGCCTCCTGCTGGCCGGCGCGCCCGCTCTCGCCCAGCCGGTCGAACAGCCTCTCGAGCGCGCGGACATCCCGCCCGGCGAGGCAGTCCCCCTCGCCGCCCCGCCGTCCGGCCGTCTCCCACGCGCGCCGCCACGCCTCCGCCGCGCACGACGCGCCGTCCAGATGATCCGCCGC
>DVJL01000068.1 GCA_018716805.1 Candidatus Faecivicinus avistercoris
GGAGAAGTAGGCCGGCACGGTGATGACCGCTTCGGAGACGGTCTCGCCCAGATAGCTCTCGGCGTCGGCCTTCAGCTTCTGGAGGATCATCGCACTGATCTCCGGCGGGGTGTAGTCGTGGCCGTCGATCGAGACCTTGTGGTTGGTGCCCATTTCACGCTTGATCGAGATGATCGTGCGGTCCGGGTTGGTGACGGCCTGGCGCTTTGCGACCTGACCCACCAGGCGCTCGCCATTCTTGGAAAACGCGACGACGGAAGGCGTCGTGCGGTTGCCCTCGGCGTTGACGATGACGGTCGGCTCTCCGCCTTCCATGACGGCCACACAGGAATTCGTGGTGCCCAAATCGATGCCGATAATCTTGCTCATAAAGAAAACCTCCTATAAGATCAAAGCCATGGTTGTTATTGTGTATATAAAGCTCTTTTCCGGCTACCGGACGCCGCCTGAAGGGGGAAGGCCGCCGTTTCAAGGCGTTTCCTGCCGCCTTTCAAACCGCGCCGGGCGGACCGGGAGCGAACCGGTCTAATCGGTGCTGACCTTGACCATCGCGTAGCGGATGATCCGGTCCTTTACGCGGTAGCCCTTCTGGAAGACCTCCAGCACCTTGCCGGGGTCGTCCGTCTGCTCCCGCATGACGGCGTTGTGCTTCTCGGGGTCGAACTCCTCGCCCAGCGCGGGAACCTCCTCGAAGCCAAAGCGCGACAGGCTGTCGAGCATCAGCTTGAGCGTCATCCGGACGCCCTCCGCCAGCGGGTCGCCCTCCGGCGCGGCGCCGAGCGCGCGCTCGAGGTTGTCGATCGCCGGCAGCGCCGCCGTGATGACATCGCACGTGCCGTCCATGTATCCATCCGAGCGGGCCGTCTGGTTGCGGCGCTTGAAGTTCTGGAAATCCGCCTGCGTGCGGCGCAGGGAATCCAGATAGTCGTCGCGCTGCTTGACCGCCAACTCCAGCGCCTCGCGCCATTCGTCGACGCTCGCCTGCGCGGGCTGTTCCTCGACCACCGGCTCGTTTTCGCCGGCGGGCGCCTCCGCCTGCTGGCAGGTTTCCTCCTGCTGAGGGGTTTCGGGCGTCGTCTTGTTCTTTTCCTTATCCTTTTTCATGGTTCACTTTCCTTTCATTTCCGATCGGAGAGCACTTCACTCAGCGCGCGCCCCATGAAATCCAGCACTGAGATCACGCGGTTGTAGTTCATCCGCGTCGGTCCGATGATTCCCAGCGTGCCGCCCGCGTCGTCGCCGACGCGATAGCTCGCCGTCACGATGGAGCAGTCCTTCAGTTCCGGCACGCCGTTCTCCGGGCCGATGCGGATGGTCACCTCCATGCCGCCGTCCCGGCTGACCAGCTTGCGAATCGTCTCCTTCGATTCGAGCACCGCGAAAAAGCTCTTGGCCTTTTCCACGTCGGAATACTCCGGGTAGTTCAGCAGGTTCGCGCCGCCGCCAATGACCACGTCCACGGCATCCTGCCCGCCGAGCTTCTGCTCGATGGCGTTGAGGGCGTCGCCCAGCAGCCGCCGGTTGCTCTCCGCATCGCGCAACAGCTCCGCGAACGTCTGCCGGACGGCGTCGAGCGGTTTGTCCGCCAGCTTCTCCGTCAGCATTCGGGAGATGTTGTACAGATGGTCGGCGTCCAGCCCCTCCGGGATGTGAATGACCGCATCCTTGACGATGCCCGCATTGGTGACGATGATCAGAAGCGCCGTCCGCTCCGCGACCGGAACCAGCTGCACATGCTTGATGCGCAGCGCCCCCAGCTTCGGCGCGACGATGACCGACGTGTACCGCGTGGCGTCCGACAGCACGTTCGCCGCGCTTCGGATCACGCTTTCGACCTGTTCGGAGCGGCGGTTCAGGTGCTCCTGCATCCGCTTGCGCTCCTCCCCGGACAGCCGCGCCACCTTCAGCAGATGGTCGACGTACAGCCGGTAGGCCTTCACCGACGGCACCCGGCCGGCCGACGTGTGCGGCTGGTCGAGGTAGCCAAGCTCTTCGAGGTCGCTCATCTCGTTGCGAATCGTCGCCGGCGAAAAGCCGACGCCCGACTTGCGGGAAATCGTCCGCGAACCGACCGGCATCGCCGTGGTGATGTAATCGTCAATAATGGCCTGCAGAATCATGAACTTCCGCTCATCCAAGCGCATTGCGAAACACCTCCGTCCGTCGATCCGGTGTGTTAGCACTCAACGTAGTCGAGTGCTAACGCTTGAGGATAATGTACCACTCCGCCAATATTTTGTCAATACCCCGGGACAGGAATTCATGTAAATTTTTTATTAATTCCAGAAAGTCCCGCCTTCTGAACCTGAGCTTTACCTATTTATATTCTCCACGCCTCCGCTTCCATTGCATTTCAAAAAAGAAGCGCCGCGAACGGCTTTCGCCATTCGCAGCGCGGGCTTTGACCTCTGCTCATCCCAATCCGAGCGCCGCCGCAAACGACTGCGCGTCGCTCACTTCCTCCTGCCGGGCCTGTCCGGCGTCCTCCAGCGTCACCAGACCCTGCTCGACCTCATAGCCGTCCGGCATCCAGACGACTTGCGACGGCTCAAGCTCCGATACGCCGATGACGCCGCCCAGCAGGCGAACCCCCTGTTCGCCGGTCAGGATGTACGGCTGGAAGTCGTTGGTGTCGTCCGACGAGGAGACGCGCGCGGGAATGAGGCTGATGCCGCCGTCGGAGACCGTTCCGTCGGAAGCGATTTCAAACGTCTGCTGGAAGATCAGGCAGTTTTTGTCGCTCGGGTTGCGGTTGCCGCCGAAGCAGAAATTGCCCAGGCTGTAGACGATGTACTTGCCCTTGTACTGCTCGACGCCGCCGTAAACGTGCGTGTGCGTGCCGAGCACGACGTCGGCGCCCGCATCGATAATCGCGTGGCCGAGGCGGCGCTGCGCGTCGGTGGTCTCGTGGCTGCTCTCGGTGCCCCAGTGGATGGAAACGATCAGCAGATCGCAATTCGGGCGCGCGAGTTCGATGGCGCGCTCGATCTGCTCCTGCGAATACGCCCATTCGGTGAAGCCGAGCGAACAGACCGTGACGCCGTTGACCTCCTCCAGATAGATCCGGCTGAAGCCGCTGACGCCGATGCCCGCCTCCTCGAGCACCGCGGCGGTTTCGGAGAAACCGGCCTCGCCGAAGTCCATGGCGTGGTTGTTGGCGACGTTCGCGATCTCGACGCTCGACCCGGAGAGGATGTTCACATATTCCGGCTCGCCGCGGAAGTTGAACGCCTTGCCGGTGCGGAGGTCGTCGCTGGTCGTCAGCGGACCTTCGAGGTTGACGATTGTCAAATCGTCGGACTCGAACAGGCCGCGCACGTTTTCAAAGAAATAGTCGTATCCATAGTCCTCGACGTAGCGCGCGAACGTGCGATAGGCGCCGCTGGGAATGTCGCCGCCGAGCGTGCAATCGCCCACCGCCGTGATCGTGATCGACGTGCTCTCCGCCTCCGGCAGCAGCTCCAGCTGCGGCACCGTGGGCAGCGGCTCCACTGTCGGCTGCGGCGTCGCGGCCGGCTGCGCCGTTGCAACCGGGGTCGGCACACTCATGACCGTCGGCGCCGGCGTCGGCGTGGCGGACAGGAAGGACAGTCCGCTCTCCTCGTCTGAAACGCCGGAATGGATCGCGGCGTTCTGCGCAGGCGGGGCGAGGATCTCAACCTCCGCATCGGGCACCACCCACTCCGTCGACTCCTGTCGGACGGAATTGGAATTGGAAATGCGGATGCTCACAAACGAGCCGACGCTCAAAAACACAAATGCGGCGACGGCAATCGTAACAAGGCGCTCCTGCCGGCGTTTCATCTCGCGGCGCGAGCGCTTGGAATTTCTCTTTTTTGTCACTTTTCTGGCCATGCCAACCTCCGACCCTTCAGCATTGCCCCATTATTATAGCGCATCTTCCGGTTTTTCCCAAAAAATAGCGAGGATTGTTCTCCTCTTGAAACAATTCTGAAATAGAATTGATATTCACGCAATTACTTCATGACGGGATTTAGACAAAAAAGAGGCGCCTCTGCAAAAATCAATCCTGCGGACTCGATTGAATCCGCAGGATCAATGATAAAGAGCGGACGAAGTTACCCGCGGCGCCGGGCCTTCAGCGCCGCGACGCGGCAGGCGCGCATGTACGCCTGCGTGAAGTACTGGCGAATGTCCATGCGCCCATAGGGATCGTTTTCGCAGCGATCCGGCTTGCTCTTCGTATTCAGCTCAAAGGTCAGGATGCCGTCAAAGCCGCAGCGGTTCAGACGCGCGGCGACGTCCGCCCAATCGGCGATGCCGTCAAACGGCAGCAGGTGCAGATCGTCGATGAAGGTGATGTTCCCGCCGAAATCCCGGATGCCGAGGTTGTCGTTCAAGTGGGTGCACAGGAGGCGGTCGCCATACAGCGCGAGCATGTCCTGGCTGTGGTTGTAGCACATCTCATGGCCGGTGTCCCAGCAGAACCCCACAGCATTGCATCCGGCAAAGTGGGCCATCAGCGCCGCGAGATACTCCTCTCCCTCGGTGTTTTCCAGCGCGACCTTGACGCCCAGCCGCTCGGCCTCGGCGACGACGCGCTCAAAGTTCTTCAGCCCGAACGCCGTCGGGTTGTGGCTCGTAAAGCCGATGAACGCATGCGCGACCATGATCGGCACGCCGTTGTCCGCACAGTCGCGCAGGCACGCGATCAGCTCGTCGACGGCGGCCTGCGTCTCATCGGTCGGCTCCCACATATCCGCCATCTTTACAAAGGGCGCGTGGATGGATTGAAAGACCATGCCCTCTGCGTCAGCCGTTCTGCGCAGCGCGCCGATGTCCGCCCCGGGATGCCAGCCGGAAAAAAACGCCTCAAAGCCAATTTCGCGCAGCAGGCGAATCTGCTGCAAATCGTCGATGCCAAATTGTTCGTTCAGCCCCAGGCAGAGCTTCGTGCCGTACATGAAAAATCCCTCCGTTTCGCCGCGCTGAAAGGCGCGCTTTCGCAGCTATTATACCCGCGTTTTGCCGCGCGGTCAAGGGGCGCCGGCCAGCTCCCTTCCTTTTTGATGATTCAAACAGAATTTCTGTTTAAGCAAATTCAATCTCTCTATAAAATATGTAAATTAAAATCAAACATCACCATGAAATAGATAAAATTCAATGAAAACTATTGACATCACCATGAATTTATGGTAATCTATAGTTGTGTACAGCGGAAAAATCATTGGCTGTGCAAACCATCAATGCTGTGACATTGAACAATTGATTGAGGAGGAATCGTCATGAAAAAAATGTTGGCCCTCGTTCTGGCTCTCGTGTTCGCGCTGAGCCTGTCGAGCGTCGCGGTTGCGGAAGCGCCGATCACCGTTCAGTTCTGGACGGTCTTTGGCGGCGACGACGGCGCGACGATGCAGGCGCTGGTCGACCAGTTCAACGAGGAGTATGCCGGCCAGATCGAAGTCGTGCACTCCCCGCTGGCGGATCCCTACACGAACCTGTCGCTGGCCGTGCAGTCCGGCACGGACATCCCGGACATCATGATCGGCCACGTCGAGCGCGTGCCGAAGATGGTCGAGGACGGCCTGCTGGTCGACGTCGAGTTCCTGACCGAAGGCGACGTGGACTTCGCGAATTATCCGGACTACGTGCTCGAGCGCACGAACATCGACGGCTACCAGTACGGCATTCCGTGGGACTTCAACGCCCCCGTGTGCTACGTCAACCTCGACCTGATCGAGAAGTACGGCCTTGAGTCGCTGCTCGAGGACCGCATGGTGACCTTCGACGAGATCAAGCAGGCGGGCGAGGCGATCGCCGCGGCCGGCGAGAGCGAGACCGTGAAGGCCATCAACTACTACGGCGGCTTCAACTCCTACGTGGCGCGCTACGAAGAGCTGGGCCAGGTCGAGCTGATTCAGGACGGCAATCTGGTCATCGACCCCGAGGTCTGGGGCGGCGTCGTCTCCACGTTCCGCGAGATGTACACGCTGGGCTACATGGTCAACCGCGAGGACGACGCTTCGGCGATGTTCCTGGGCGGCAACCTCGTGTTCTACGAGGCGGGCACTTGGACCAACGCCACGCTGATGCAGGTGGAAGGCCTGAACTACGACTGCATCATGATGCCGGTGTTCAGCCCCGAGACGGCGCTGTGCCGCGCGGGCACGCACACCTGGATGCAGCCCGAAAACGAGGACCGCACCGAGGAGACCGACCTCGCCGTGGCGACGTTTGTCAACTGGATGGGCGCGCACTCCCTGCCGTGGGCGACGGAAGCCGGCCAGGTGCCGCTGTACAAGGCCGTCACCGAGACCGAGGAGTTCAAGGCCTGCAAGCAGACCTTCCTCGCCGACGCGGGCATCTCTGAGAACATCAAGATCTTCCAGTACTACTACTGGTCGACCTTCACCAGCGCGGTCGATCACGCGGGCGCGGATGCGATCTACGACGAGAGCATCGACGTGAACTCCGTCGGCGCCGCGATTCAGCAGGAGGTCGACGACGCGATTGCCGCGGGCGTCTAATCCGTAAATTTTAGCCCAAAGGGGGAGGGAAGGACAACCGCCTTCCCCCCCTTCTCTTTCATTTTCCAGGAGGCACGATCCATGAAACGGACCACAATCGCAACGGTTCTGTTGCTGTGCTTCATGGTGTCCTTTTCATTTTCCGGAGTTGTGGCCGCTTGCACCGCAGAGGACACCACGGTGAGCACCTACGTTTCCCACTACTACACGCTTTACTCCCTGAGCAGCGCGCCGGTCATGCTGCTGCCGCTGATCATCCTGCTGGCGCTGGTGGCGCTGGTTTCCTATGTGCAGAAGCAGCCGAACGTCGGCTTCCTGTTTACGGCCGTAATGGTGGTTCTGTACGTGGTCTTTCTCGCGACCTATTCGGCGGAAAACCGCAACAATTCCGTCTACAACATCCTCAACGCGCAGTTTGAGGAGCTGGGCGTCCGCGTGCGCAAGCGCGATTTCAACATCGTCATGACGCCCAACTGGGTCTGCTATCTGACGGCCGGGCTGGGCGTGCTGACGGCGGCGGTCTCGGTGCCGAACTTCAAGACGAAGCTGACGCGCTACCACCTCAAGGCCGAGCTGGAGCCATACGTCTACATCGCCCCGCAGATCGTGCTGTTCGTCACGTTCTCGCTGGTGCCGATCGTTTACGCCGTGTACGCCGCGTTCACGCAGTGGGATTTGTACAACGATCCCGTGTTCACGGGGCTGAACAACTTCCGCACGATCCTGTTCGATTCGTCGAACACCTACTACGGCCAGCTGCGAAACGGCCTTTGGAACACGATCAAGTTCGTGATCTTCACCACGCCGTTCTGCATCGCCGTGCCGTTCGCCATCGCCATGGCCACGCGCCAGCTCGCGCGCGGCAGCAAGCTGCTGCAGGCGGTGTACTACCTGCCGTCGCTGATGTCGACGACGACGGTCATGCTCTCTTGGAAGTACTTCTTCAACAACACCTACGGCGCGGCGAACAACCTGCTCGGCTCGACGTGGAACTGGTTCTCCCCGCCGTACAGCTGGGTGATGCTCGTCATCGTCACCGTCTGGTGGTGCAACGGCGGCAACATGGTCATCTACCAGAGCGCGCTGGCCAGCGTGCCGCAGGATCAGTACGAGGCCGCCTCCATCGACGGCGCCGGCAGCTTCGCGAAGTTCCGCTACATCACGCTGCCGAACCTGTCCTACCCGCTGATGTACACGCTGGTGACGACCGTGATCGCGCAGTTCAACGTCTACGGCCAGCCGAACCTGCTGACCGGCTACGACTACAACGGCGCGACGGCGGTGCTGCTGATGTACATCCGCGACGCGGCGTTCACGCAGCAGATCGCGGGCATCGCGTCGGCCATGGCCCTGATTCTGGGCGTCACGATCATGTGCGTGTCCTTCTTCCAGATCCGCATGATGCGCGGCGACTCCAAGCGCGCCCGGCGCGCGCGGGTCTAACGAGAGGAGGAAGCGCAAATGGATCACAACGTTTCGAAAAACGCCCGGCTGCTGCGCATCTGCTGCACGACGGTGCTGTCGGTCATCGCGGTCTTCTGGCTGATCCCGATCGCGTGGGTCATCGTCAACTCGTTTAAGACCAATCTGGAGTTCTCCACGAGCTTCACCAACATCCACTCCGTCGGCGAATACCTCAAGGCCGTGTTCCCCGACCGGCTCAACTTCTCGACCTACGTCTCGCTGTTCACCGGCGAGGGAATGTCCACGACGACCGGCATCCTGAAGATGATCACCAACTCGGTCATCATCTCCGTCACGCGCACGGCCGTGGTCGTGTTCACCACGTCGCTGGCGGCGTTCTCCTTCGAGCGGCTCCGCTTCCCCGCGGGCGACAAGATCTTCTGGGCGGTGTTCTTCATCTCGCTGATCCCGTCCTCCGCCTCGACGCTGCCGCTGTTCAAGATCTGCAACGCCTTCGGCTGGGTCAACGACATCAACGCGCTGATCTGGCCCGGCTGCGTCAGCATCATGAACATCTTCCTGATCCGCAACTTCTTGGTCGGCATTCCCAAGGAGCTGGACGAGGCCGCGCGCATCGACGGCGCCGGCAGCTTCCAGATCTTCTTGCGGATCATCTGCCCGTCGATCAAGCCGGTGCTGATGATCGTCGCGCTGGGCGCGTTCCAAGGCGCGTGGAACGACTACTACTGGCCGTCCATCGTCATGACCGACCCGAAGAACCAGACGCTCACCTCCGGCCTCGCACAGCTGCAAAACCAGCTGGGCACCTCGCAGTTTGCCAGCATGCTGGCAAGCACGGTCATCTCCATGATCCTCCCGTTCGTGCTGTATCTCGTCTGCCAGAAGTACTTCCTTCAGGGCATCAAGATCCAGGCGGCGGTCAAGGGATAATTCCACGGGCGGCGTCCTCGCCGCCCATCACTTTGACAAGGAGTTCTTACCATGGCAAAGAAACCGAACCTTCTGTATGTATTCGCGGATCAGCTGCGGCGCACATCCTGCGGATACGCCGGCTACGCAAACGCCATCACGCCCAACATCGACGCGTTCCACGACCAGAGCATGGACTTCTGCCAGGCCGTGTCGGGCCATCCCGTCTGCGCGCCGTACCGCGCCACGCTCTTTACCGGAAAGTACACCTCCAGCACGGGCATGGTCATCAACGAAATCCGCATCAACCCCAACCAGCGCTGCATCGGCCATGTGCTGACCGAGGGCGGCTATGAGACGGCGTACATCGGCAAATGGCACCTCTACGCCGACGAGCTGGGCAACCACTTCGATCCGAAGAACTCGTTCGTCCCCAAGGGGCCGGACCGGCTGGGATTTGACGACTTCTGGGCGGCCTACGGCTTCCACCACGAATACTACGCCCCGCACGCCTACTATCACGAGGACGGCCCGGAGAAGATCTACGCCGACCGCTACGAGCCGTACAGCCAGGTCGACCTCGCCATCCGCCACCTGAAGCGGCTGAGCGAAAACCCGGACAAGCCGTTTGCGATGTTCCTCTCGCTCGGCGTGCCGCACGACCCGTGGACGCCCGACAACGTGCCGCCCGAGATGCTGGCGAAATTCGATCCCGCAAACTACAGCTATCCGCCGAACTACCTGCCCGAGGACGACCCGCACGGCGACGCGTGGGCACACCTGTCCGAGGAGGAGCGCGCGGAGCTGCCGTCCTGGATGCGCTGCTACGACGCGATGGTCGGCTGTCTCGACGAATGCCTCGGCACGCTGTTCAAGGCCGTCAAGGATCTGGGGCTGGACGAAAACACGATCGTCATCTTCACCTCCGACCACGGCGAATGCTTCGGCGCGCACGGGCGCCGCGCGAAGAACATCTTCTATGAAGAGGCCGTGCGCGTGCCGTTCCTGCTGAGAATGCCGGGCGGCAAGCAGGCGGCTTCGAGCACCGACGCCTGCCTGAACACGGTGGACATCCTGCCGACCCTGCTCGACCTGATGGGGCTGGAGATCCCCGAGGGCGTGCAGGGCCAGAGCCTCGCCGGGCTGATCACCGGGCGCGACGACCGCGAGCCCGCCTTCCAGTTCATGCAGGGCATGGGCGCGGTGGCCGCGTGGGGCGATGGCTACGAGTGGCGCGCGCTGCGCAACAAGCAGTACACCTACGCGAAGTACCGCGTCGACGGCATGGAGCTGCTGTTCGACCACGAAAAGGACCCCTATCAGATGACCAACCTGATCGACGATCCCGCCTATGCCGAAGTGCGCGATTCGATGCGCGCCCAGATGGCCGCCGAGATGGCGCGGATCAACGACACCTTCGAGCCGGCGAGCTACTATGAGAAGAACTGGGTGGTCGACCGGCACATCGTCCGCACCGCCACGGAGGACTACTCCACCCCCGCGAAGATCGCGCCGGTGCCGAAGGACATCCCGCGCGCCGAGCATCCGCGGCCGCAGTTCGTCCGCGAGGCGTGGATGAACCTCAATGGCACGTGGCAGTTTGAGATCGACCAGGGCTGTTCCGGCCGCGCGCGCGGACTGGTCGAGCAGGAAAAGCTGTCCGGTGAGATCCTCGTCCCCTTCTGCCCGGAGAGCAAGCTGTCCGGCGTCGGCAACACCGACTTCATGCGCTGTGTCTGGTACAAGCGGACGTTCGAGCTGCCCGAGGACGCCGCCGGAAAGCGCGTGTTCCTCCGGTTCGGCGCGGTCGACTACGACTGCGAGGTCTGGGTCAACGGCCAGTCCGTCGGAACGCACCGCGGCGGCTACGCCTCCTTCGGCTTTGACATCACCGGCGCGCTGAAGGCCGGCGAAAACGTCGTCACCGTCTGCGCGGAGGACGACACCCGCAGCCCGATGCAGCCCTCCGGCAAGCAGAGCGGCAAGTATGAATCCCACGGCTGCTTCTACACCCGCACGACCGGCATCTGGCAGACCGTCTGGCTCGAGTGGATGAACGAAAGCCACTTCGATCAGGTGCGGCTTACCCCGGACGCCGCCAACGGCGAAATCCACATCCGCGCGAAGATCGCCGGCGGCAAGGGCTGCACGATGCGCGCCGCGACCGCCTACAAGGACGACTACACCGGCACGGCCGAGGTTCGCGTCAACGACGGCTGGGCCGAGGCGACCGTGAAGCTGACGAAGATCTTCCTCTGGAACGTCGGCGACGGCAAGCTGTACGACCTGCAGCTGCAGCTGATGAAGGACGGCGAGCCGGTCGATTCGCTGTCGAGCTACTTCGGCCTGCGCAGCGTCGGCTTCGACGGCATGAAGTTCCTCGTCAACGGCAAGCCCGTGTTCCAGCGCCTCGTGCTCGACCAGGGCTTCTATCCCGATGGCATCTACACCGCGCCGACCGACGCCGACCTGCGCCGCGACATCGAGCTGAGCATGGCGATGGGCTTCAACGGCGCGCGCCTGCACGAGAAGGTGTTTGAAGCGCGGTACCTCTACTGGGCCGACCGGCTGGGTTACCTCTGCTGGGGCGAGATGGCGAACTGGGGGCTGGATCACTCGAACATCGCCGCGCTGAGCGCGTTTGAGCGCGAATGGCTCGAGGTCGTCGCCCGGGATTACAGCGCGCCGTCGATCATCGGCTGGTGCCCGTTCAACGAGACGTGGGACGTCGATGGACGCCCGCAGAACGACGACGTGCTGCGCATGATCTACCGCGTCACCAAGGCGCTGGACGGCACGCGCCCCGTGATCGACACCTCCGGCAACTTCCACGTCGAGACGGACATCTTCGACATCCACGACTACGAACAGGATCCGGCCGAATTCGCCCGCCGCTATGGCGCGGGCACCGAGCCGATCTACGAGCGCTTCCCCGACCGCCAGAAGCGCGCGCCCGGCCAGCCGGTGTTCGTCAGCGAGTACGGCGGCATCCGCTGGACGGACGACAACAGCGGCTGGGGCTACGGCGAAGGGCCCAAGACGGAGCAGGAGTTCATCGACCGCTACCGCGGCCTGACCGAGACGCTGCTCAACAACCCCGACCACTGCGCGTTCTGCTACACCCAGCTGACCGACGTCGAACAGGAGCAAAACGGCCTGTACACCTACGACCGCAAGCCGAAGTTCGACCCCGCGATCATCCGCGCGATCAACGCCCAACCCGCCGCGATCGAACGGGAGGACGGCGAAAAGTAACCGTCCACGCAAAACCGCTTCCGCGATGCACTTCGCGGAAGCGGTTCTCTTTTACAATCGGGGAAATGGGAAAAGTTCACAACATGGGGCGAATTTCCGTCCGTTTTCGCGGAAAATCCACAACATCACGGCGCGGAAGTCAGGCGCGTTCGGCGCCAACCGGGGCGCAGGGGCCGCGCTCGCACGCTTTCAAGCGCGCGCTGCGTCCAAGCCCGCAGATGGCCTGCGGCTGTCCGGCTCGCGCTTCGGAGATTTCCCGCCGCACGCTACATCCGCATGATCGCCTTCACGGCCTCGGCCGTGGTCGTCTGCGGGATCAGCTCAAAGCCGATCATGCCCTCGTATCCGATCTCCTCCAGGCAGGCGAACACGGCGCGGTAGTTGATCTCGCCGGTCCCCGGCTCATGGCGGCCCGGCGCGTCCGCGACGTGGACGTGCCCAAACTGGTCGCCATAGGCGCGGATCGTATCGCACAGCGAGCCCTCGTTGAGCTGCATGTGATAGGCGTCATAGAGCACCTTCAGCATCGGCGAGCCGATCAGCCGGGTCATCTCCGCCGCCATGCGCGTGTGTTGGAGAAAATTGCCCACATGGTCGGTGGTGACGTTCAGCGGTTCGAGGTGCATCCGGATGCCGCTCTCCTCGGCGATCTCCGCGCACGCCTTCAGCGCGTCGAACATCGCGCAGATCTTGACGGTGTCGGAGAGCCCGTCATAGCGGTTCAGCACCCTGCCACCCTCGCCGAGCGCGTTGGAGTGGATCGTCAGCGACGACGCGCCGACCCGCTTCGCCGCATCGACGCTGCGGCGGAGGAACGCGAGGTACTCCGCCCTCTCCTCCGGGGCGATCAGCGAAAAGTCCGCATCGCCGTTAAAGCCGGAAATCGCGATGCCCGCCTGCGACGCCGCCCTCTCCACGCGGCCGAGGTCCTTGTCCGTCCAGCCCCAGAATTCCACCGCTTCAAAGCCATCGTCCTTTGCCGCCTGAAACCGGTCGTAAAACGGCAGTTCCGCATACATCGGCTCGATGCAGGCGCACTTTTTCAATTTCGTCACAAAATTCCCTCCCTGAAATTCCCGCTGTCTCTGTTTCGGCACCCCGCTTTCCGCGGCCTCTCATCGCAAAATCGGGCCGAATCGCACAGAAAGTGGATCCTACGGCGCGCCGGCCCTTTGCAGACATGCAAGCATTCTCTTTACCGAATCGCGCGCTCGCGGATGCGCTTCAGCCGCTTCATGACGTCGCAGCCGCCGCGCCCGAACAGGTCGTGCAGGCGAATGTACTCGGCATACAGCGCGTCGTAGACGCGGGACGCCTCCGCATCCGGCGCATAGGCCGAGTCCTCGACGCCGCCCATCGCACGCGACGCCTCGGCGATGGTATCATAGCCGCCGCCCGCGCCCCCCGCAGCGACCGCACCGTACATCGCGCTGCCGAGCGCCGGCGTCTGCGCGGACCGCGCAATGTGGATCTCCCGGCCGAGCACATCGGCGTAGATCTGCATCATCAGCGGGTTCTTCTTTGCGATTCCGCCGCAGGCGCACAGCGAATCGACGCGCACGCCGTGCGAGGCGAAGTTCTCGACGATCGCGCGCGTGCCGTAGGCGGTCGCTTCGATCAGGGCGCGGTAGACCTCCTCCGGCCGCGTGGCCAGCGTCATGCCGACCATCAGGCCGGTCAGATCCATGTCCACCAGCACCGAGCGGTTGCCGTTCCACCAGTCGAGCGCGATCAACCCGCTCTCGCCCGGGCGCAGCGCCGACGCCCGCTCGGTCAGCAGTTCGTGCAGGCCGATCCCGCGCGCTGCCGCCTCGGCGGCGTCGCTTCCCGGCACGAAATTCTCGATCAGCCACTTGAAGTGGTCGCCGCAGCAGCTCTGCCCGGCCTCATAGCCGTACAGCCCCGGCACAACGCCGTCCTCCACGACGCCGCAGATGCCCGGAACGGCGCGCTCCTCCGCCCCAAGCACGATGTGGCAGGTGGAGGTGCCGAGGATCATCAGCAGCCGCCCCGGCTCCACGACCCCCGCGGGCGGCAGCGAGACGTGCGCATCGATGTTCGCGACGGCAACCGGCGTGCCTACGGGCAGCCCCGTCAGCTTCGCGCCGAACGCGTCCAGCCCGCCTGCCCGGGTTCCGGCGGGATACAGCGCGCGCGACAGCTTTTCGTCCACCACGCGCGCCAACCGCGGATCGAGCGCGGCGAAGAACTCCTCGGACGGATAGCCGTCCTCCTTGTGCCAGAACGCCTTGTACCCGGCGATCGCGGCCGACCGGCGCTCGACGCCGGTGAGCTTGTACACGATCCAGTCTCCCGCCTCAATGAACCGGTCGGCGGCGGCATAGACCTCCGGCGCCTCATCGAGGATCTGCCAGAGCTTCGGCATCAGCCATTCAGACGAAACCTTTCCGCCATAGCGCGCGAGAAACGATTCGCCGCGCGATTCGGCGGCCTGCTGCATCCGCGTGGCGTAGGGCTGCGCGGCGTGGTGCTTCCACAGCATCGGCCACGCATGCGGCACGGAGGAAAAGCGATGGTGGAAGCACAGCGGCGTGCCATCGGCGTCCACCGGAAGCGACGTGCTCGCCGTGCAGTCGATCCCCATGCCCACGACGTCGGCCGGATCGACGCCGCTCCTGCGCAGCGCCTCCGGCACGACGAAGCCCAGGCAGTCGAGATAATCCCTCGGGTGCTGCAGCGCCCAATCCGGTTTGAGCGGCGTGCCATTGGGCAGCGCGCGGGTCATGACGGCGTGGGGATAGTCCATCGTCGCCGCGCCCAGTTCGCGCCCGGTGCCGATCTCGGCGACCAGCGCGCGGGCGGACAGCGTGCCAAAGTCCACGCCAACGGCAAATTTTGGCATTTTCAAAACCCTCCATAAAATCAATATAAAAAAGGCGCGCCGAAGGTCAGATCAGCGCGCTCAGGGCCACCAGAATGTGGCACAGGTAATAGGCCGGCAGAATCAGCGCGGCAACCCGGTGATTTCCGAGGAAGTCGTTTTCGGCGATCATCGTGTCCGAAAACAGCAGAAGCCCGATGCCCACGGCATAGCAGGCGGAGCCGGTCATCAGCGCGCACGCAAACCCGGCGACGCTGATCGCCGTGTACAGCGCGCCCGGCAGGCGCAACGACTTCGGCATCCGCGGCATCGCGCGAAGCAGAAAGTACGCGCCGTACAGCGCCGCGAGCAGCGCCAGCACGACCCAGTGGATCGCGCGCGGCCGCGCGGCGGAGACCGCCTGCGCGATAAACAGCGCGTGCCCCACAAAAAAGCCCGCGATGCCCAGCGCATAGACGCTCTCCCGATTGCCCTTGTGCGCCATAAAGTAGTCCCCCACCGCCGACACAGCGAGCGCCGCGGCCATGACCGGCGCGCGCACAGCGACCAGCGCCGCACAGGAGAGCGTTGTCAGCGCGCTGAACGCATACTTGCGCGTCACCAGCCGGAGAATTGCAAACACAGCGGGAATGACGATCAGCCAAGCCATGCAATTCCTCCCCCATCTCCATCTTCCGTCCACGTCCGATGCGGGCGCATCCCCGGCGAGCCGCGCCGTCACACCTCCACGATGTGAAACGCCGCCGCGCGGCCGAGCCGGTTCATCACCGCCAGCCCCAGTCCGCGCGCCTCGACCGCCTCGGAAAACAGCACATCCGCGCCCAGCGCATCGGCGTCGCGCAGCACCGCGAAGATCCGGTGCGCCATCTCCGCCTCGTCCGCGCCCAGCGACTCCGTGCGCCGCCCGCCATAGGCGGCGAGATGCCCCTCCAGCGCGAGGATCAGCGGCCGTCGCCCCTCCGCGGCCGCGCGGTCGTACTCGGCGCAGATCGCCCGCTCGACGCGCCCGGCCTCTCCGGAAAAGATGGTCAGCTCGCCGGCCGGCGCGTAGTGGCGGTACTTCATGCCCGGCGAGCGCGGCCGCTCGCCCTCCGCAAGCGGGCGCATCACGGCGGGATCGACCTCGCCGGAGCCGCACACGCGCTCGATCTGCTCGGCGGTCACGCCGCCGGGGCGGAGGATGCGCGGCGTCGCGCCGGTCATGTCCACGACGGTCGATTCCAGCCCCACCGCGCACGCACCGCCGTCGAGGATCAGCGGAATGCGCCCGTCCATGTCCTCGAACACATGCGCCGCGGCGGTCGGACTGGGGCGCCCGGAGCGGTTTGCGCTCGGCGCGGCGACCGGCACGCCGGCCTCCTCGATGAGCCTGCGCGCCACGGGGTGCAGCGGAAGCCGGATGGCGACCGTGTCCAGCCCGGCCGTGACGTTCGCCGGCACGCGCGCGGACTTCGGGAAGATCATCGTCAGCGGCCCCGGCCAGAAGGCGTCCATCATCCGGCGCGCCCGCTCGGACGGCTCGCCGTCGATCAGCGGCCGCAGCTGTTCGGGACTGCAGATGTGCAAAATCAGCGGGTTGTCGCCGGGACGGCCCTTCGCCTCAAAGATCCGCGCGACCGCCGAGGCGTCCAGCCCGTTTGCCCCGAGGCCGTAGACCGTTTCCGTCGGAAAGGCGACCAGCTCGCCCGACCGGATGCGCGCGGCGGCCTCGCGGATGGCGGCGTCGCTCGCGGGAAGAACGCGGGTATTCAATAAAAAGATCTCCTTGTCGTCGTTCAAAAGGTCAAAGCGGCGGTTCGCCCGGCGAACCGCCTGCCGCGTCAACAGCGCGGGCCCGCTCCATCAAAGCGGCGCTTCACGCCATAGAGGGCATTTGAAAGGAAGAAACAATGCCGGGCGAATTTTCATCCGTTTTCACAGACAATTCGCAGGCTTCGCGGCGCAAAGCCGGAAAACCGCCACGGCCAACTGGGCGAAAAAGCGCCAAACCTGCACTTCAGGAGTTTTCAAACGCACCCTCGCCCTGCTGCTCGATCAGCGCCGTCTGCTCGGCGAGGATCAGCGCGTCGATGATCTCGTCGAGGTCGCCTTCCATGATTTCGTCAATCTTGTACAGCGTCAGGCCGATGCGGTGATCGGTCACGCGCCCCTGCGGAAAATTGTAGGTGCGGATGCGCTCGGAGCGGTCGCCGGTGCCCACCTGAAGGCGGCGGCGGCTGGCGTAATCGCTGTCCTGCCGCTCGCGCTCGAGCTCATACAGCCGCGATTTCAGCACGCGCATGGCGCGCTCGCGGTTCTGGATCTGGCTGCGCTGATCCTGGCTGGTCACCACCAGCCCGGTGGGGATGTGCGTGATGCGGACGGCGGAATCCGTCCGGTTGACGTGCTGTCCGCCCGCGCCGGACGCGCGGTAGGTATCGATGCGCAGGTCGGCGGGGTTGATCTCGATTTCGACGTCCTCCGCCTCGGGCAGCACGGCGACGGTCGCCGTCGACGTGTGGATGCGGCCGGACGACTCCGTGACCGGCACGCGCTGCACGCGGTGCACGCCGGATTCAAACTTGAGCCGGCGGAACACGTTCGTCCCCTGGATGAGCAGCGTGCTCTCCTTGATGCCGCCGATCTCGTTGCTGCCGTCCTCGACCAGCTCGACCTTCCAACCGCGGCGGTCGGCATAGCGGCTGTACATGCGCACCAGCTGCGCGCCGAACAAGCCGGCCTCGTCGCCGCCCGCGCCGGCCCGCACCTCGATCAGCGCATTCTTGCGGTCGTCCGGGTCCTTGGGCAAAAGCGCCAGCCGCGCCTCATGCGTCTTTTCCTCGAGCTGCGCCTCCAGGCTGCGAAGCTCCTCCTCGGCCATCTCGCGCAGCTCCGGGTCGGAAAGCATCTCCTTCGCGCCGGCGATGTCCCCCAGCAGCTTGCGGTAGGCGACGGCGAGGTCGTTTAACTCGCTCAGCTCGCTGTGCTCGCGCATCAGGCGCGCAAAAAGCGCGCCGTCGGCGATGACCTCCGGCAGCGTGATTCGTATGGAGAGCTCCTCAAAGCGCGCCTCGACTGCCTCCAGCTGGCGCGCAATGCGCTCGGTTTCGTTGAAATTCCCCTGCAATGCTCACACGCTCCTTGCCCAGACGACGCGCGGGATGCCGTTGAGATCGTTGAGGATGCCGGACTGCGCGCACTCGACGCCCGCAGTCACCAGCTCCAGCACGCGCTCCGCCTCGCCGATGCCGACCTCGAGGTAGAGGTAGCCGCCGGGATTGAGATGCGCGCCCGCCTCGGAGGCGATGCGCCGGTAGACGTCCAGGCCGTCCGAACCGCCGTCCAGCGCGAGCACCGGCTCGCGGCGCACCTCGCGCTGCAGGCCGGCGAGATCCCCGTGCGGGATGTACGGCGGGTTGGAGGCGATCAGGTCGAACCGGTCGCGCCCGACGGCGCGGAACAGATCGCCGTGGCGGATGTCGACCTCGGCGTTCAGCTCGTGCGCGTTTCTGCGAGCCACGTCGAGCGCGTCGCGGCTGATGTCCGTCAGCGTCACGTTGGCCGATGGAATCAGCGTCTTGACCGAAAGCCCGATCGCGCCGCTGCCCGCGCAGAGATCCAGCACGTCCGGCGATTCCAGCTCGTGCAGCGCGACGATCACCGCCTCGACCAGCGTCTCGGTATCCTGGCGGGGAATCAGCACGCGGTCGTCGACGTAGAATTTCAGCCCCATGAAATAGGCGCTGTGCAGGATGTACTGCACCGGCTCGCCCTCGGCGCGCCGCATGAGGCGCTCGTCGAGTTGTTCGAGCTGGGCGGCGTCGATGCCGCGCGTGGATTCAAAGTGAAGCTCCGCGCGCGTCAGGCCAAGCGTATCCTCCGCGATCCACTTGGCGTCGATCTGAGGATCCGGACTGCCGGATTCCTCCAGCACGTCGCTCGCATGGCGAAGCCATTCACCAATGTTCATCGTCGATTACCCCTTTATGGTCTGGCGGAAGGCACCTCCCGCCCAAATGACTGGCGGCGCGCAGGCAACGGCCGCTAACCCTCCTCCGCGTCGGCTTCATACGCCGCGCGGAAGGCGCACAGCGCGACCTCGATCATCTGCGCGTTCGGCTCGATCGTAAACAGATGCTGCAGACTGACCAGCGGCACGCGGAGCGTCGCGCCGATGCCGTTGGGATGCGCCCGCTCGAGCGCGCGGACGATCTCGCCGACGACCGCCGCCGAGCCCAGCAGCGCGCCGGTGCGATAGGCCAGCTGCGCGGCCAGCCCGTCGGTGCGGTGGCAAGCAAACGCGACCAGCGCGACCAGCAGCACGGCGATCAGGAATGCGCCGTCGCTGCGGTCGGTCAGCCTCGGCGAGAGCACGACCTCCTCCGGCGTCAGCTCCGGGCCGTAGGCCTCATAGGCGTTGAGCACCTTGCACGCCGCGCCCCGGTACATGCACATCCGCCGGATCAGTTTCAGCCGGCACACCGAATATACGCCCAGCACCGCGCCCGCCATTCGCAGCGCGCAGCAGATCGTGTTCACCGCAAAGCGCGGAACGCCGTCGATCTGAAGCAGCAGCGCTTCGGCAGCCGCCGGCAGGCCGACCATCAGCGCCAGCAGAATCGCCGGAACGGCGATCCCGACGCCCAGCGCGACCATCGCCTGCGGCGTGGTGCTGAACAGCTCGGCAAACCGGCGCAGGCCGCGCCCTCCGCGAACCGTTCGCTGCGGGTCGAGCCGCGCCGCGCTCTGCAGGCTGGCAAAGAAGTCCGCAATGCCAAAAAACAGCCGCGCGGCGCCGCGCACCAGCGGAATGCGCTCCACGGCCGCCCGCGCCGCGCCGCCCCTTCGCTGCACGCGCACGGCGATATCGCGCGCCTCATTGCGCACCGCGCAGGCGGAGGCATCGCCAAAATCAAACCGCACGCCCTCGGCGGCCGGCATACAGGCCGCGCGGCTGTCGTTTTTGCTTTCCATCGCGTTCGTTTTCCCGGGGCAATGGCCGCGCGGCGCGCGGCAAACCCGCATCCTTTCCGGCGTATCGAAAAGACGGATCGGCCGATCCGTCGGAAAATTTCTTCCCGTCAAAGCGAGAAAAGCACCGGAAGAGCGCATAGCTCCGCCGATGCTTGCTCGCTGTTACATGCCGTAACGCTTCTTGAAGCGGTCCACGCGGCCGCCCGTGTCCACCAGCTTCTGCTTGCCAGTGTAGAAAGGATGGCACTTCGAACAAATATCGACGCGCAGCTCCTTCTTGACCGAGCCCGTCTCAAACGTCTCGCCGCAGACGCAGCGGACGATCGCCTTGCCGTAATTCGGATGGATCTTCTCCTTCATGGTTTTCACCTCTCTCTAACCGGACTGTCGAATCTCCGGCGGAAACGGCATCCGATTAATCATACATCTGTTATTATAGCACAGCCGGCCCGCCGATTCAAGGGGTTTTATCTTTTTTTACATCAAAAGCGGCTCCGGCGCCGCGCCCTGCGCCGTCTCAGGACAGGTTGCGCGAAAACACGCCCTACGCCTCCAGCCCCTCGTAGATCAGATCGCGGATGGCCGGGTGGAATTCGTCATAGGCGCGCTTGCAGTTGAGCACGTGCTGGGCATAAAACGCGGCCAACCGGCGGTCCACGTCGATCATCGACCATGCGCCCGCCGCGCTGTCCCAGCCGAACTCCCCGACCGGGCTGCGCGAGGTTTCCGGATCGGTCAGCGTCCGGACGCCCAGGCCGTAGCCGTAGCCGCGCTTCTCGCAGAGCACGTCGTAGTCGCGCCGCGAATCGCCCGTCAGGCGGTTTTTGCGCATCGCGTCGATGGACGCGCGCGTCAGGATGCGCGCCCCACTCCGGCCGACGCCGTCGTTCGCCAACGCCTCGGGCAGCAGGATGTAGCTGTCCACATCCCCCATCAGCCCGCCGCCTCCGCTCTCGTGCGCCTCGGAGATGCGGCAGAAGTTGCCGATCCGCTCCTCCTCGACGGGCTGCTCCTGCGCGTCCCAGCGGTAGCGCGAAGCCATGCGCGAAAGCTGCGCCTCGTTGAGCGAAAAGCCCATGCAGCGCATGCCGAGCGGCTCGGTGACGTTCCTGCGGAGGTATTCGCCAAACCGCAGCCCCGACGCGGCTTCGATCACCGCCGCCATCACGTCGTGGCAGAGGCTGTAGCGAAAGTGCGTTCCCGGATCGAACAGCAACGGCTTCTGCACGAACGCCGCCGCCAGCTGGCGCGTCGTCGCCGCCTGTCCATACTTTGCGAGACAGGCGCGGATTGGCTCGGAATCGGTGTCGTAGTCCAGCCCGCCCTGCATCGTCATCAGGTGTTCAACCGTCATGACCGTGCGCGCGGGGCGCACCTCGCCGCCGTCGAGCACCGTCAGATCCGCGTATTCCGGCAGGTATTTCGACACGGGATCGTCCAGCCGGACGGCGCCGCGCTCGATCAGCTGCATGCCCGCCACCATCGTGAACAGCTTGGTCGCTGAATAGAGCACATAGACCTCGTCGCCGCGCATGGGCTTTCCCGGCTCGCGCTCCCCGCTCATGTGGCGGTAGATCACCTCGTGCCCGAGCGTGACCACGAGGTCGCAGCCCGGGATCCCGCGCTCCGCCGTCCGGTCGAGGTAGCGCGTCAGTGCATCAAAGTTCACGCTCAACATCTCCCCGCATTCGTCTCTCCACTTTCTCCGCCGTCAGTCGAACAGCCCCTCCACGCGCGGGCAGCTGCTCTCCGCGCAGGCGAGCGTCGCGGAGGCCAGGCGGGCGCCCGTCTGCACGGCGCGCCTGAGCGCAAACCCGCGCCCGAGCGCCATGACCGTGCCGGCAAAAAACGCGTCGCCCGCGCCGGTGGAATCGACCACTCCGGCGGGCACGGCGGGACAATGGCCCGCCTCGCCGGTCTCCGCATCGAAGTAGATCGCGCCGCGCGGCCCCATCGTGACCACGGCCGCGCGCAGACCCAGCCGTCGGGCGCAGTCCGGCAGCGCGCGGAGCGCTTCCTCCGGCGCGCCGTCGAACGATCCACCGCCGAACAGCCGCCCGGCTTCGATCTCGTTGCAGATAAAACAGCGCACGCCGCGCAGGAACTCCGGATGGCGCAGGATGACGCCCATGTTCCCGACGATGACGTACACGCTCTTGCCCAGCCGCGCGGCGAGGTCGAGCACCGTGCGCGCAATGCGCTCGTTCATGTCGATCTCCAGCACGATGCTGCCGGCCTGAGCGACGATTTCCTCCCCGTGCTCGCGCAGGTAGTCCTCCATGGGCACGAAGTTTGGCTGCTGCGAAATCGATCCGGACAGCTCGCCGCGCTCATTCAGTATGGCCAGCCAGATGCCCAGGCCGCGCTCGGCGAAGATCATGTGCCGCAAATCGACGCGCAGCGCGGAGAGGTGATCGCGAATTTCGCAGCCGAACGCCGACCGGTCGGTCATGCTGACGAACGCCGTCGGCTCGCCTTGGTTGGCAAAGTCCTCGCAGACGTTGCGGCAGACGCCGCCGTGCGTCATACAGACCTCGCCGATGTTCGTGCCCGCGGGCACATAGGCATTTTGAGAAAACCCCTTGACATCCATGAACGTCGCGCCGATGATGACCGTCTGCACGCCCGCTCTCCCCTTTCCGTCCCGGGTTCGTTTGAAAGGCATTCAAAGCGCCGCCTCCCCAACGCAGCGCCGCGGCACCCTCGCTCATGCCGGCCAAAAGCCCGCCTGCACGAGCCTTCCAGCGCCTTCTAGGCCTCCGCCACCGCCGTCTGCACGATCACTTCCGCGCCCTCCTGCACGAAGCGCAGAAGCGCAAACACCGCGTCGTCCTCCGGCGCGAGCGAGCCGGTGATCAGCGAAGTCTCCGACATCTGCGCGAGCTTCTCCAGCGCCTCCCGATAGCGCTCCACCTGCGCGCGGCCGTCGAGCTGCAGCGCGCCGATCACCAGCGCGAGGCCGTCGTCCGAGCGGGTCAGCTCGATCTCCAGCGCGTCCTCCAGCGCATCCGCGACCTCCGCGGCGGCCTGCGCGTCCGCCTTGCGCACGCGAAACTCCGCCCGGTGCGTAAAGCCGTTCCAGCGCGTGGCGACCAGGATGTCCTGGTTGTCGGTCGTAAACGGCACCGCGCCCTGCAAAAACGCGCCGCGATAGATGCCCGACATCGTCAACGACGCGGTCTGCTCGTCCTGAATCAGCGTGCAGCAGCGCACGCAGTCCTTCAAAACGCCGCCCTTGAGCTGGGCGGCCAGCGCGGCCTGCGCCTCGTCCATGTCGAACAGGTCGCAGCACATGTTCACGCGCACGTCGATCTCCGCCGCCCCGGCCATGCCCTCGATGGCCTCGTCGCCTGAGCCGGGAAGCCCGTCGCCCGTCCATTCAAATCTGTACTCGCGATCGTCGTTGGCGATGCAAATTTCGGCAGAGCCGAATTCGTCCGACAGGCTGAACAGCGTCCGCAGATAGGTCTGCAGAGCCGCGACAAACGCCTCCGTGCGCCCCGGCACGCGCCGGACGTGGATGTGCTCGCACGAAAGAATCGAAGAATTTTTCATCGGTTTCACCTCCGAGGATTCCATTTCGGGGCGCTCCATCTGAGCCGCCCCGAACCCCGCGCAGCGCGGGAAATTGTTCTCATTACAGCCCAATTGTCTGTAAAAGTCCGTTGAAACTTTACATATGTGTCCCGCCATCCGCCAGCTCGAGGTAGCGCGCTTCGAGCGACCGCGCGGCGTCCTCGAGATCATATCCCGCCTCTTTGACCGCGCGAATGCCGGCGGCGCTGGCTGCGGCGCGGTCGATGGGCTTTGCCTGCACGATGGCGTCCGCCCAGCGGTCGGGCTCGAGCGGCAGGAAGCGCACGCCTTCGGTCAGCGCGCAGTCGCGCGTGACGGCGCTGGACAGCCACGCCGGCAAGCCCGCGCACTGCCATTCCAGCGCGACCAGCGGAAATCCCTCGAACTGCGAGGGCAGCAGCATGGCGTCCATGCCCTGCAGCAACCGGGGAACATCCCCGCGTACGCCCGTGAACCGCACGCGCCCGGCGATGCCCAGCGATTCCGCCTGCGCCTCGGCCTCGGCGCGAAGCGGGCCATCGCCCACCAGCACGAGCCGGCAATCCGGCCTTCGCTTCAGCACGCGGGCGAAGGCATCGAGCAGAAACGCGTGGTTCTTCGCGGGCACGAAGCCGGCCACGCAGCCAAAGGCCATCTCCCCGCCCAGCCCGAGCTCCGCGCGCACCGATTCGCGCGCGGCGGGATCGAACGCGAACGCGTGCGAATCGACGGGATTTCGGACGATCTCGAACGGCCGGTTCGGAAACAGCCATCGGCCCGCCTCCGTGCCGCACGCCATCGCGTGGGTGTACAAATGGTCGAACAGCGGGCGCAGCAGCCGGTGCAGCAGCCGGTAGCGGCAGGCGGAATTGTGGCTGTGCGCGATGCGCACCCGCGCGCCGCCGAGCTTCGCAGCGAGCAGGTCGATGGCCAGCGTGCAGGAATTGCCGTGGGCGTGGACGATCGCATAGCCGTTTTCCCGAATCAGGCGCGCGAGGAACCGGACGTAGCGAACCGGCCTGCGCAGGCGGCTCGGCGCGACGAACAGCTTCCCGCCCGCCGCCTCGACGGCGTCGCGGATGCCATCGTCGGCCACGAAGCTCGCGGCGAAATCGCACCGCACGCGCGCCATCCGTCCGGCCAGCCGAAGCGGCGCGAGGGTCAGGCCGTCCCGGCGCATCGGCGTGGTGATGACCTCCAATACGCGAACCTCCCGCATCGCCCTCGCCTCCCGCATTTCCTGATAATGTATAGACCCCTACATTATATATTATAACATTTTCGCCGCGCCTTCGCAAGTCCCTACGGGAGATGAAGCTCGTTCTCCGCCTACAAAAAGCCTCTCCGTTTGGAGAGGCTTCGCGAAGTCATTGCGAGGTTCTATTCCACCATCCCGCCGGCGCTCTTGGCCTGCGTGGTGTAGAGCTGGTAGTACAGGCCGTGCTTGGCCATCAGCTCGTCGTGACTGCCGGACTCGAGGATGCCCTTGTTGCCAATGTAGAGAATGCGGTCGCAATTCTTGATCGTGCTCAGGCGGTGCGCGATGATGAAGCTGGTGCGGCCCTTCAGGATCTCCTGAATGCCCTCCTGCAGGAGCTTCTCGGTCTGGGTGTCGATGCAGGAGGTGGCCTCGTCGAGGATGAGGATCGAGGGATCGCTCAGCAGCGTGCGCGCCAGCGCGATCAGCTGCTTCTGGCCCTGCGAGAGGTTGCCGCCGCGCTCGTTGACGGTCGTCTCATAGCCGCCGCGCATGGTGCGGATGAAGTCGTCGGCGCGGACGCGGCGCGCGGCCTCGCGGACCTCGTCGTCGGTGGCGTCGAGCCGGCCGTAGCGGATGTTGTCCATCAGCGTGCCGCTGAAGATGAAGCTGTCCTGAAGCATGATGCCCAGCTGGCTGCGCAGGCTGTGGAGCGTGACCTCGTGGATGTCATGGGCCTTGCCGTCCTTCCCGTGCAACAGGATGCGCCCGCCGTTGAGATTGTAGAAGCGGCACAGCAGGTTGATGACGGTGCTCTTGCCCGCGCCGGTCGGGCCGACGAGCGCGATGCTCTCGCCGGCGCGCACGTGCAGGTTAACGTGCTCCAAGATGTTGATGCCCTCCTCGTAGGCGAAGGTGACATTCTCAAAGTCCACCTCGCCGGTGATGGGCGGCAGTTCTTCGGCGCCGGGGACGTCGTCGACCTCGACCGGCTCGTCCATCGTCTCAAAGATGCGCTCCAGATAGGCGATGTTGTTGATGAAGGAATTGTAGATGTTGGCGAGGTTCGTGATCGGCTGCCAGAAGCGGCTGACGTACTGGCTCATGGCGAGGATCACGCCGAAGCTGACCATCTCGCCGCCGGCCATCCAGTAGACGCCGGCGATGTAGAGGAACGTCAGCACGACCTGCGTCAGGATCTCGCTGGAGAGCCAGACGCCGTTGCTGATGTAGATCGCCTTGATCCACGCGGCGCGGCAGGCCGACGCGAGCCGCTTCATGATGCCGATGTTGACCTCCTGCCGGTTGAACAGCTGGCTGACGCGCACGCCGTCGATCGACTCGGCCAGATAGGCGTTGTAGTTGCTGTTCTTGTTGCTCTGGTTCTGCCACGCGCGGCGCTGGCGCGGCTTGAGCAGGAGCACCACCGCCAGGAAAAACGGCAGGCCGCCCAGGATGATCGTCGCCAGCAGCGCGTCGGTCGAGTACATGAAGATCACGATGAACACGAGGCTCATGATCTCCAGGATCATGTTGATGATGCCGTTGGACAGGATGTCGGACACGGAGTTGACGTAGTTGATCACGCGCACGAGGATCTTGCCCGCCGGACGGCTGTCGTAATAGCTGAACGGCAGCTTCTGCAGATGCGCAAACAGGTCCTTTCGGATGTCGTAGATGATCTCCTGGCTGACGTGCGCCATGAGCCGCGAGCGGATCGTCGTGAACACGATGCTCAGCAGGATGATGCCCACGAAGATCGCCGCCATCCGGCCGATCATGGCGACGTCCTTGTTCGGCACGGCGTCGTCGAGCACCCATTCGGTGATCTTCGGGATGAACAGCGTGGCGACCGTCGCCAGCGCGCTCAGCGCGAGCGACAGGAGCATCTTGCCCTTGTGGCGGCCGATGTACACGCCGGCGCGCTTCAGGTGCTTCCATTGAAAGGGGGATTCCAGCTTCTCGTCGACTTCAAACGTATTGCGCGCCATCCTAGCCCACCTCCCCGGCGGAAAGTCCGTTCTGCAAAGCGTAGGTCTGGTAGTAGTAGCCGCGCTGGCGCACCAGCTCGTCGTGCGTGCCGCGCTCGGCGATGCGGCCGTCCTTGAGCACGAGGATCAGATCGGCGTCGATCATGGAGGACACACGCTGTGCGATGATGAACTTCGTGCAGGGGAAGGGCAGCTCGCGCAGCTGCTGCTGGATGTATTCCTCCGTCTCGCTGTCGACGGCGGAGGTCGTGTCGTCCATGACGAGGATGCTCGGCCGGATGGCGAGCGCGCGGGCGAGCGCAACGCGCTGGCGCTGGCCGCCGGACAGGCCGACGCCGCGCTCGCCGATGATCGTGTCGTAGCCGTCGGACAGCCGGCCGATGAACTCGTCCGCCGCGGCGCGCCGGGAGAAGTCGCGCACCTCGTCGAGCGTCAGGTCCTGATCGCCGAAGGCGACGTTGCCCTCGACCGTGTCCGAGAACAGAAAGACCTCCTGCGTCGCGGTGCCGATGCCGCCGCGCAGCTGCTGAAGTTTCCACTTGCGGACATCGCAACCGTCCACGTAGATCGCACCGTCCGAGACATCGTAGAACCGAAACAGCAGGTTGATGAGGGTCGTCTTGCCGCTGCCCGTCGGGCCCATGACCGCCACAGTCTGCCCCGGCTGGACGGAGAAGGTCACGTCGTCGAGCACCTGCTTGTTGTCAAACCGGAAGCTCACGTGCCGGAACTCGATGGCGCCCTCCATCCGGGCGTGGTCGACGGCGTCCGGCGCATCGACGATGTGCGGCTTGATGTAGTACAGCTCCTGGATCTTCGCCGCCGAGGTCGAAAAGCGCTGCAGGTCGTTGAGCAGGTTGCCCAGCTCGCGCATCGGGTTGGACAGCGCCCAGCTCAGGCTGGTGAACACCGCCAGCTCGCCCGGCGTCATCTGGCCCCAGATGATGAACAGCCCGCCGACGAACACGGTGATCAGCATCATCGCGTTGGCCAGCAGCTCGATGAACGGATAGAACTTCAGCCACAGCTCGTTGATGCGCAGGTTGCTCTGCATAAACGCCGCATTGCGCTCGTCGAACTGCTTCTTTTCATACTCTTCGCGCGCGAACGCCTTGACCACGCGGTTGCCCGCGATGTTCTCCTGCGCGGCGGTGTTCATCTCGGCCAGCCGGTCGCGCATGGCGACGAAGCGCGGGCGCACGCGGCTGGAGTAGAGCTTCGTAATCATCATCAGAATCGGCGTCACGACGACCAGCAGAAGCGTCAGCCGCCAGTTCACGACGAGCAGGTAAATGCAAGTGAACAGGAAGATGCAGGCGCTGTCGATCACGCGGTAGTCGATGTAGCCGACGAAATGGCGGCACCAGTCCAAGTCGGCGGACATGCGGGTCATCAGGTCGCCGGCCCGGTGCTGGTCAAAGAAGCGGATGTCGTTGTACTGCAGCTTGGCAAACAGCTTCATGCGCAGGTTGTAGACCACGTTCTGCGAGTTCTTCTCCAGCGTGACGATCATGAAGTAGCGCGCGCCCTCCCGCCCGAGCTTGACCACCAGCATCACGGCGAGGATGCCCAGCAGCGGCTCCGGGTTCTGCGCCATGAGCACGTCGTCCACCAGTCGCTGCGTCAGCGCGGGGTTGACCAGCAAAAGCGCGCTGGTCACCACGCTGATGACCAGCGCCAGGATGTGTCGCCAGTGAAATCGGGCGTCCATGTTTTCCCAGAGCCACTTGATTTGGTTCCACATAGATGAATCGCTCCTGTTCTCCTCGCGGGTCGGTTGCAAAAAAGTCATTGCGATTTGCCGCTTTGGCCCTTGTATCATATCACATTTGCCTGTATACTTTCAGATAGAACGACAAGAAATTCAGACAAAAGATGGGGTTTTGAAAAATGCAGCCAACCCTTCAGCACATGACGGAAGAATGCCTGATCTTCCCGTACAACCGCCTGACGGGGCTCTATCATCTGCACACTTCCTTTGAAATCCTGGCGCCGAAGCGCGGCACGGTACAGGCCCGGCTGGACGACCGGATCTGCGCGGTAGAGCCGGGAAACCTGCTGGTGATCTTTCCCGGCGTCGCCCACTGCTACGCGCCCGAATCCGGCACGGAGGGCACGATGCTGATCTTTTCGGCGCAGATGCTGGCCGACTTTGAGGAAAACTGGACGGAAATGCTGCCCGCCCGGCCCATCGTGCGCATGGACGCGCTGCACCGCGACGTGCGCTACTGCATGGAGCGGCTGGACGCCATGGCCGCCTCGGGCCGGATCGACGTGCCGCTCGCGCGCGCCTACCTCTCCCTGATGTTCATCTGGCTGATCCCCGCGCTCGCGCCGGAGGAATCGGCCACGCAGGGCACGCGGGACGTGTTGTACCGCGCGATGGCGTACATGAGCCAGAACTACAAGCTGCCGCTCGACATCCGCGGCACGGCGCGCGCGCTGGGCGTGAACACCTACTATCTTTCGCACATCCTCAACGAGCGGCTGCACATGAGCTTTCGCGCCTATCTCAACGCGCTGCGCATCGACCGCGCGCGGCGATACCTGCGCATGACCTCGCGGCCCATCGAGGAAATCGCCGCCGCGTGCGGCTTTGCGAACCTGCGCACCTTCGACCGCGTGTTCTTCGAGCGCTGCGGCTGCACGCCCCGCGACTTCCGCAAATCCGTCGCGCAGCTGCGCCGCGAGGAGCAGGCGCGCCGGGCGCTCGCCCCGGATGCAGATCCCGCTGCGCGCGAAAGGGAAGATGCGCCGCAATAGACTGCGAGCAGGCGAATGGCGAGCTGCGCGGATTCCGAGGGCCGATTCTTCGCCGGACTTCGGGCAGCACAAACGCGCGCCCAACGACGATCTTCATGGAGGAATGTGAAATGGTCAAGACCGTATTGATCGAAGAAATCACGGCTGAGAACGCAGCGGAGAAGATCAACGACAAGGTGATTGAGATGGAAAGAGAAGGCTATCAAATCAAGACAATGTCGTTCTGGGGAACAGATAAAGCGGTGCTGATTTTCAAAAAGGGCCTGAAGGGCAGCCTGCTCTGAGTGCCGCCAGCTCCATCGCTCATTTTTGCCGTCCGCGATTTGCGACAGGGCAAACGCCTTCCACGAACCGGCCCGCCGTGCAAGCGGAGGGTACAAGTGCGCAAATCCCCCGCACGATCCATTCGTGCGGGGGAAATGATTGACGGCGCGATTCACATCACGGCGCGCCGGCCTCCGTCTCGCGGATGCCCTCTTCAAACGAAAACCTCCGGTAATCGCCGGGATAGTCCGGCGCGGCGTCCGCATAGGCCATGTCGCCAAACGCGCGGCGCACGAGGCCGTGCCCGCCCGTCCACCGCACCAGCGGCGCGAGCGCCCGGCTGAAGCGCATTCGCCGGCCGTGCGCACTGCAGACGGCGCGCACGATCGACGACGTCGACTGAGGCCGGCCGTCGCGCGGATGAAAGGTGCCCTCCGCCCCGTCGAGCGCAGCCCGGCGGACCAGCTCGGCCAGGTTGCCAACGTAGAGCGCGCTTCGCCGGTTGTCGAATTCCGGGAACACCGGCAATCTCTGCGCCAGCCGCACCAGCGCGTTGTAGTTGCCCTTGCAGCCGCGCCCGTAGACCATCGGCAGCCGCAGGATCGCCACGCGGAAGCCATCGCCCGCCAGACCGCGCAGCGCGTTCTCCGCGTCGAGCTTGCTCTGCCCATAGGCGTTTGCGGGCGCGGGAGCCGTCTCAGGGCCGATCTCCCAGCGCACGCCGGCGGGCGAAGCCTCGCCGAACACAATGATGCTCGACAGGAAGATGAACTGCCCGACGCCGCTTGCCTTCGCGCGCGCGGCCAGATCCGCGGTCAGCCGGTGGTTGACCGCGTCGTACTGCGCATCCAGCGAGCCGTCCGCCCGAACGTGCGCAATCCCCGCCGCGTGCAGCACGCAGTCGTACCGGGAAAAGTCGATCTCCCGCCATGCGCCGTCGCGCACGCCCGCCATCCCGGCCTCCACGGCCGGATCGCCCTCCAGCCGCGCGCGCACCGCGTTTCCAATAAAGCTGTGCGCCCCCGTAATCAGCATTCGCATCCTGCGCGCCCCCTCCGTCTGTCCAAGTGGAAGATTCTCTGCCGCCCGCCTTCGTTCGCAAAGCGCCTGACGCCCTCTTGCTCGGATTCACACCTTCACACGAGCTTCGCGCACGCGCGGGCGAGGTCGTTGAGCGTGCTGCACGGCACCATGTTGCAATAGCGCCGCAGCGCCGTCACGCCGCGCAGGTACGGCCACTTCGCCTCCGGGATCGGGTTCATCCAGACGACCGAACCGGCCAGCTTCTGCGCGCGCATCAGCGCCGTCTCCGCGCGGCCGAGATCGACGGTCTTGGCGTCGCTCAGCACGATCAGCACCGTGGATGGCCCGAGCACGCTCGGATGCAGGCTCTCGATGAATTCCAGCGCGCGTCCGATGTTCGTGCCCTTGCCCCACACGCCCGAATGGCGGACGTAGTGGCCGAAGGCGTTCATGTTTTCCAACGCGAACGGGCTGACCTTCTGCACCGTCTCGGAGAACAGAAACACCTCCGAATGATCGGAGACGTCCGACATGGACTTGATGAACCGGAGCGCGAATTCGGAAAACTGCAGCATCGAGGCGGACACGTCGCACAGCAGCACGATGCGCTTCTTTTTACGGCGCTTTTTGCGGTATTGCAGGTGCGCAAAGGCCCCGCCGGTGGAAAGGCCGGCGCGGATGGTGCGCTTGAAGTCGAGCGCGGCCGAGCGCCCCGCGGCGCGCCGGCGGGCGCTGACCTCGCCGTTGATCCGGCGCGTGACCTGATCGATCAGCTGGTAGGCGCGCGGGATCTCCTCGTCGCGGAAGTTGGAAATGTCGCGATAGAGCAGGTCGGCGTCGCTGTCCGCGCCGCGCGAGCCCTCGGCGGCGTCCTCCAGCATCATCTGCTGCTCCATCAGGCTGCGCATGAACACCGAGCGGATGAATCCCTCGTACAGGTCGGGCGACCGCTTGAGGTTCTCGGAATAGCGCTCGAGGTACTTCTGCAGCTTGTCGCGCTCCTCTCGGGGCAGCTGGGCGTAGACCTCCTTCAGATCCTCGCGCAGGTCGATCGGCTTGCCGTTGAACTGAAGCTCCTCCTCCGCGCTGCGGCGCTGCTCCGAAGCGATGCGCTCGGCCTCGCGCTCCGCCTCGGCGTTTTTGCGAAACTCCTCCTCGGAGACGAAAAAACGGTCGAAGCACTCGCCGAACGCGCGCTGCTCCCGCGCGCTCTTCGCGCACAGCGCGCACAGCACGGCGCGCACCGTCTCGCGATCCTCAAAGCCCGTTAATTCCAGCGCACGCGCGCAGTCGAGCACCTCTGAAAGCCCCACGCGCATCCCCTGACGGCGCAGATAGTCCGCAAACTGGCTGAGCTTACTGTACAAGGCATCGGATGAATTCGTCATCGGCCATGATCTCCTTGATGTCCTCGTGGTTCTTCAGCGCAAAGCCGATGGTCTGCTCGCAGGTCTCGTCGTCGAGCTCTGCGGCGCCCAGCGCGATGAGCGCGCTCGCCCAGTCGAGGCTCTCCGCGATGGACGGCTTCTTCAGCACGCGCTCGCTCTGCCTCAGGTACGCCACCGCGCGCGCGACCTGCTTCGCCAGCACGGCGTCCAGCCCCGGCAGCTTCGATTGCAGGATGCGCACCTCGCGCTCGACGTCCGGGTACTCGAGGTACATGTACGCACAGCGGCGGCGAAGCGCCTCGGACAGCGGCCGCGTGTGGTTGCTGGTCAGCACGATGAACGGCGTCGATTTCGCGCGGATCGTGCCGTATTCGGGAATCGTCACCTGCATCTCCGACAGCAGCTCCAGCAAAAACGCCTCGAACTCCGCGTCGGCCTTGTCGATCTCGTCGATTAAGAGCACCACCGGCTCCGCGCTGCGGATGGACTTCAGCAGCGGGCGCTCGAGCAGGTAGTCCTCGCCGAACAGGTCGGACATGCCCTGTGCGCCCATCTGGATGGCCAGCAGCTGCTTTTGATAGTTCCACTCGTACAACGCCTTGGATTCGTCCAGACCCTCGTAGCACTGCATCCGCACCAGCTCGCGCCCGAGCGCCTTCGCCGCGACCTTCGCGACCTCCGTCTTGCCCACGCCCGCGGCGCCCTCGATCAGCAGCGGACGGCCCAGCTTCAGCGCGATCAGCAGCGTGACCGCCAGCGCGTCGTCCGCGATATAGCTCTCCTCCGCCATCCTCCGGCGGATCTCATTTAACCCTTCCATGCGGCGCCTCCTGCCCGTCGTTTTTTGTGTTTTCTATTTATATATACACAAAACGACCCGGTCCGACGCACGAACCGGATCATTTTTAACACGGATGGCCTCACTTCTCCACCACGGAGAGGATGCCCATCGGGCACGCCTTGGCGCAGATGCCGCAGGCGAT
Organism: Candidatus Faecivicinus avistercoris; assembly: GCA_018716805.1. Taxonomy (GTDB): domain Bacteria; phylum Bacillota; class Clostridia; order Christensenellales; family Aristaeellaceae; genus Faecivicinus; species Faecivicinus avistercoris. The sequence goes on from DVJL01000068.1 coordinate 33,038, forward strand.
GCACTTCGTGGCCGTGTCGCCCAGCGTCATGACCTTCATCGGGCAGGCGGCCACGCACTCGCCGCAGCCGGTGCACAGCTTTTTGTTGATCATGTAGACGCCGGTCTTGGGGTTCTGGGAGATGGCGCCCTGCTTGCAGGTGCGCATGCACTTGCCGCACTGCACGCAGGTGTTGACCTTTACCGTGCCGTTCTTGTCGACGATTTGAATGCAGGACTTGTCCGGATCAAAGACCTTGTAAAACGCTTCGGAGCACGCGCGGACACAGCTCAGGCATGCCATGCACGGGGCTTCCTTGCTTACGACGAGCTTCTTCATTTTTCAACCTCCACACAGATGTCACCTCTTATTATACCCACATTTCCCCGGTTTGTAAATGCATATTGTTGAAAAAAGGGTTAATTTCAGGCTCTCATTTTTTGCAAAATCGCACGTTTGCATCGCACGATGCGTCAATTATTTACATAAAAACCAAAAAAGTTCAACTTCGGAAATGCCTCCCCCCGGGATTCGGGCATTGACTTTAGCGCACGGGTTTGATAAAATGATAGTACCCAAGGGCAAGCGCCGGCGCCGTGGACGGCCGCGCCCCGTTTGGGTGCGTTTATATGCCCTTTAATGAGGGTATCTATGTGCGTCCAGATCCATCATCGTTCCACGGACCGAAGTCATTGTTCACCAAATCAAGCTTTGGGAGGAAGTCACATTGAGCGATATCAACACCACCTTCATCACGATTGAGCAGATGGAAGCCGCAACCGATGCATTGCTCGAGAACGGCAAGAAGGTCGGCGCCGATTCCTGGCAGCAGCGCGTCAAGAACCAGACCCCGCACTGCAAATTCGGCGAGGAGGGCATCTGCTGCCGCATTTGCTCCATGGGTCCCTGCCGCATCACGCCGAAAGCGCCGCGCGGCATCTGCGGCTGCGACGCGGACGGCATCGTTGGCCGCAACTACCTGCGCTTCACCGCCGGCGGCGCGGCGACGCACTCCGATCACGGCCGCAGCATCGCCCACACGCTCTACCTCGCCAAGGAAGGCGGAAATTACCAGGTCAAGGATCCCGAGAAGCTCATCCGCATCGCGAAGGAATGGGACATCGAGACCGAGAACCGCGATATCTACGACATCGCGCACGAGGTCGCCGAGACCGGCCTGCTGGAATACGGCAAGCCCTTCGGTGTGCAGCGCTTCCTGAAGCGCGCGCCGGAAGCCCGCCAGGAGATCTGGCACCGCGAGGGCATCGAGCCGCGCGCGATCGACCGCGAGGTCTCCCAGTCCATGCACATGACCCACATGGGCTGCTCCTCCCTGCCTGAGGCGCTGGTTCGCCAGTCGCTGCGCGCCGGCCTGTCCGACGGCTGGGGCGGATCGATGATGGGCACGGAGCTGTCCGACGTGCTGTTCGGCACGCCCAAGCCCGTGGACACCACCGCCAACATCGGCGTCATGGAAGAGGACATGGTCAACATCATCGTCCACGGCCACGATCCGTCGCTGTCTGAGATGATCGTCTACTATTCTCAGGATCCCGAGATGGTCGCGCTGGCCAAGGAGATGGGCGCTAAGGGCATCAACATCGCCGGCGTCTGCTGCACCGCGAACGAGGTCGCCATGCGCCACGGCATCCCGATGGCCGGCAACTTCCTGCAGCAGGAGAACGTCGTGCTGACGGGCGCGTGCGAAGCGATCGTCGTCGACGTGCAGTGCATCTTCCCGGCGCTGGGCCCGCTGTCCAAGTGCTTCCACACGAAGTTCATCACCACCTCCCCCATCGCGCAGATGCCCGATTCCGACTTCATCGAGTTCCACGAGGAGAATGCGGGCGAGAACGCGAAGAAGATCATCGAGCTGGCCATTCGCAACTTCAAGAACCGCCGCCCCGAGCTGGTCAACATTCCGAAGCTCAAGACCAACGCCACCGTCGGCTATTCGGTCGAGGCGATCAAGAAGTGCCTGGACGGCGTCACCAACTCGCACGTCGACGAGCTGGGCACCACCAAGCCGCTGATCGACTGCGTCAAGTCCGGCGTGCTGCGCGGCGCGGTCGCCATGGTCGGCTGCAACAACCCGAAGGTCCGCCCGGACTACGCGCACATCAACCTGATGAAGAAGCTGATCGCGAACGACATCATCGTCATCGTCTCCGGCTGCTCGGCGCAGGCGGCGGCCAAGGCCGGCCTGATGAGCAAGGAGGCCAAGAACCTGTGCGGCGAGGGCCTGAAGCGCGTCTGCGAGCTGGTCGACATCCCGCCGATCCTGCACATGGGCTCCTGCGTTGACATTTCCCGCATGATGATTCTCGCGGCCGACATCGCCAAGGATTGGGGCCTCGACATCTGCCAGGTTCCGGTCGTCGGCTGCGCGCCGGAATGGATGTCCGAAAAGGCGGTCTCCATCGGCAACTACGTCGTCGCCACCGGCATCGACACCTTCCTGGGCGTCGATCCCTACACCAAGGGCGGCCCGAAGGTCGCCGGCCTGCTTCAGGGCACGATCAAGGACTGGGTCGGCGCGAACTACACCGTCGAGCACGACATCGAGAAGCTCGGCGACCTCATGATTGAGCGCATCGAGGAGAAGCGCGCGGCGCTGGGCATCTGACCCGCCGCGAGCCTCCCCGGTTCTTCCGGCCGGGTCCGCATGAGCGGACGGACAACGACGAAGAATGAATCATGAAAGGAATGGAAACATAGATGGGACTGTTTGAAAGAGTATTCCGTGGCTCCGATGAGATGTACTTCAAGGCGGAGACCGAGGTCAACGCCGTCATCGCCGAGCTGGGCGAAGACGCGCCCATGACCATGCCCGACACCGCCTACTTCCTCGCCTGCATCTATGCTTACCTGGGCAAGAAGATCACCACGCTGGGCGAACTGAAGGCCGTGCTGACCGACATCCGCGCGATGATGACCCGCGAGAACCGCACGAAGTCGATCTTCACCTCCGGCATCGCCACCGCGATGGCGGCCGAGGTCATCGAGGCGTGCAAGTATGCCCGCACCGCGACGCCCTACGAGGGCACGCAGTACCACGGCCACTTCTCCGACGCCGAGGTGCGCGAGCTGGGCGTCCCGCTGGTCACGCGCGACATCCCCGGCTTCGTCGTCATGATCGGCGCGGCGCCGAGCGTGGAAGAAGCCGTTGAGACCGTCAAGGGCTACCAGTCCCGCGGCATCTTCGTGTTCATGATCGGCGGCATCATCGATCAGGTGCACGAGGCGGGCGTCACGACCGGCTTCGGCGTGCGCTGCGTGCCCGTCGGCCCGGACATCTGGTCGGTCGGCCACGTCATCTCGCTGGTCACGCGCGCGACGATGATCTTCGGCGCGACCGAGCCCGGCGACTACGACGCCTTCAACGAGTACACCATGCAGCGCATCTTCGCGTTCGTCAACGCCTACGCCCCGGTCGACGACATCACCGTGGCCTGCGGCGCCGGCGCGATCAAGATGGGCTTCCCGGTCATCACGAACGACACCGACGACATGTGGGCGGTGCCGAAGTCGCTGATCATCAACACCAACACCAAGGACTGGATCGACACCTCGCTCGAGGCGCGCGACATCAAGATCAAGGTCACGAACATCGACATCCCGGTCGCGTTCTCCTCGGCCTACGAGGGCGAGATCATCCGCAAGAAGGACATGCAGATCGAGATGGACGGCTCCCGCGTGGACTGCGTCGAGCTGGTTCGCACCAAGGAAGCGCACGAGATCGAGGATCACAGCATCACGCTGGAGGGCCCGGACTTCGACCAGTTCGAGGTCGGCGCGAAGATCCCGATCGCGTACATCGTCGAGGTCGCCGGCAAGACCATGCAAAGCGACTTCGAGGGCGTGTTCGAGCGCAAGTTCCACAGCTTCCTGAACTGCATCGAGGGCGTCATGCACACCGGCCAGCGCGACATGATCCGCATCCGCGTCAGCAAGGCGTCGTATGAGGCGGGCTTCCGCGCCAAGCACATCGGCGAAGTGCTCTACGCCAAGATCAAGAGCGAGTACGACACCGTCGTCGACAAGTGCCAGGTCAAGATCTACACCGATCCGGAGAAGGTCAAGGAGCTGCGCGCCGAGGCAAACCACATCTTCGACCAGCGCGACGAGCGCCTGAAGAGCATGACCGACGAATCCGTCGACGTGTTCTACACCTGCATCCTCTGCCAGGCGTTCTCTCCGTCGCACGTCTGCATCGTCACGCCGGAGCGCTTGGGCCTGTGCGGCGCGGTTTCGTGGCTCGATGCGAAGGCGACCAACGAGCTCGACCCGAACGGCCCGTGCCAGATCGTCACCAAGACGCGCATGATCGACGAGCGCACCGGCCGCTATGAGGACGTCAACGAGGCCGTCAATCAGTACTCGCACGGCGCGCTGGAGCAGGTCACGCTCTACTCGATCCTCGAGGATCCGATGACCTCCTGCGGCTGCTTCGAGTGCATCTGCGGCATCGAGCCGCTGTCCAACGGCGTCGTCATCGTCAACCGCGAGCACGTCGGCATGACCCCGCTGGGCATGAGCTTCTCCGAGATGGCGTCCATGACGGGCGGCGGCGTGCAGACTCCGGGCTTCATGGGCCACGGCAAGCACTTCATCTCCTCGAAGAAGTTCCTGAAGGCCGAGGGCGGCCCGGCGCGCATCGTCTGGCTGCCGAAGGCGCTCAAGGAGCAGATCCGCGAGAAGCTGAACGAGACGGCGCACGAGCTGTACGGCATCGACAACTTCGCCGACATGATCGCCGACGAGACCATCACCGAGGATCCGGAAGAGCTCCTCAACTTCCTGACCGAGCAGAACCATCCGGTGCTCGGCATGGATCCGCTGCTGTAATCATCACGCTTGGGAGAGGCTTTGCCTCTCCCTTTTTTAAGGAAAGGTGAATTATGGACAAAAAGGCCCTGCGAAAGCGAATCGCCGAGCAAAAGCGCGCAATGACGCCCGAACAGATCGAGGCCGCCAGCCAACGCCTGGCCGAGCGGCTATTTCAGACCGACGCCTATCAGAATGCCCTTTCGATCTACGGCTACCTCTCCTACAACCAGGAGATCCGCACCCTCCCCATCCTGCGACGCGCGATGATCGACGGCAAGCGCGTGGCCGTTCCGAAGGTGTACGGCGATGAGATGCGCTTTATCTGGATGGACGATCTGAGCCTCGTCGCGCCGGGGTACTACGACATTCCCGAGCCGATCGCCGACGGCCCGGTCGCCGACGACGAACTCGCGCTGATGCTGATGCCCGGGCTGGCGTTCGATCCCGAGGGGCACCGCGTCGGCTACGGCGGCGGCTTCTACGACCGCTATCTCGCCGCGCACCCCGACCACAAGCTGGTCGCGCTGTGCTACGGCTTCCAGCTCGTCGATCACCTCGACTGCGAAGCGCACGACATTCCCGTTCACAGGGTCATCCCGGACGAGGAAACCCGCGCGGTATCCCTGCCGGATCTGGCCGGATCTGCGCGCTGACAGCGTCTGTGGATACGAAAACTGCTTCTGCCAATCATGCAGAAGCAGTTTTGTTTGCGCGCCTGAGCTTTCAGGCGCCGCGCATTTCTCCGGGACGCTTTCCCACGGCAGTTCGACTGCCCACGTCTTATCAGCAGGAGGGAAAGGCGGCGACACAGCAGCACTCCAGATTGACTGCCAAGGGCAGTTCAACCGCCGCGCCACTCCATATTCCCGGATTGCCTGCCAACGCAACGATTCGACTAACCGCGCCTATCTTGCAATCCAGAAAGGCGGCGGTGCGGCAGTATCCCCGGATTGTTTGCCAACGAACGGTTCAACCGCACGCACCGCTCCAGCAAAGAGAAAATGCAGCACCGGTAAATGCGGGCATGGAAGGATGCGCCGCTCGCCACCGGCGGGCATCCGACGGCCGCCGGCGGTGCTCAGCGCCCGCTTTCGGCGTCGTCCACATCTTCCGCATCCTCTGCATACATCGCCTCTTCCATGCCCTCTGCATACATCGCATCTTCCGTGTCCTCTACATCCTCCACATTCTCCCCATTTTCTGCGCCGTGCACATCCTCCGCGCCGTCCTCGCTCTCCTCCACGGGAACGGGCGGGCGGCTCTCGGCATCGACCATGGACTGGTAGGCATAGCGCGCCAATCGGAGCACGCCCAACATCAGCAGTGCGAGCAGAAAGTCCTGGACGTCCGGATAGGCGCCGGGCATCAGCGGTCTCCAGAAGATGTACTCGTTCACCACGGAGTTGCGCACGGCCAGCCGAAAGACCGCGCCGAGCAGCGCGGACAGGCCGCCCGCCGCGACGGCCATTCCCCAGACCCACCGGGGCAGCCAAACCGAGCAGACCCGCAGCGCCACCGCCCCAAACAGCGCATACAGGCCGGCGCGCTGGCCAAAGCCCACAAAGGCGCGCGCGAAGCGAAAGCTCTCAATGGACACCGCCTCGACGATCTCCTGCCCTCTTTCGTCCACGTCCGCGATGCGCTCATACTGCGCGAGGTTCAGCTCCGGCAGCAGCCGGAATTCGCCCGTCCGCGCGTCGATCGCGCAGTCGGCCAGCAGCACCCCCGCGCTCGCGACCGTCAGCGCAATGCCCAGCGCGATGGCGGCATAGCAGGCAACGACCAGCTGCCTTCCCCATCCGCTCATTCCGGATCGATGCTGACCAGCCTGACCAGCACGTCAACCATGGCGTCCATGTCCTGAATCGCGACGCACTCAAACCGCCCGTGGCAGTTCATGCCGCCGGTGGCGAGGTTCGGGCAGGGCAGACCCATGTAGGACAGCCTTGCGCCATCGGTGCCGCCGCGGATCGCCTCGCTGAACGGTTCGATGCCGGCCTCGCGATAGGCGCGCTCCGCCAGGCGGATGATGTGCATGTGCGGTTCGATGACCTCGCGCATGTTGGAATAGGAATCCCGAACGTCGACCTCGACGGTGCCCTCGCCGTACTTGTCGTTCAAATACCGGCCGATGCGCTCGAACGCGGCCTTGCGCGATGCAAACTTCGCGCGGTCGTGGTCGCGGATGATGTACTCCAGCTTCGCCAGTTCCTCGGTGCCCTCCATCGAGCAGAGGTGGAAGAAGCCCTCAAAGCCCTCGGTGTGCGCGGGCGTCTCGGCGGGCGGGAGCATGGCGGCGAACTCCATCGCCACCAGCGAGGCATTGCGCATCTTGTTCTTCGCGCTGCCGGGGTGGACGCTCAGGCCGTGGACGACGACGTTTCCCGCCGCGGCGTTGAAGTTCTCGTATTCAATGGAGCCGACTGCGCCGCCGTCCACGGTATAGGCAAAGTCCGCGCCAAAGCCGGGAATGTCGAAGCGGTCCGCCCCGCGGCCGATCTCCTCGTCCGGCGTGAAGCCGACCATGACCTTGCCGTGCGGGATCGTCCGGTCGGCGAGCAGCCGCTCGCACGCGGTCAGGATCTCGGCCACGCCGGCCTTGTCATCCGCGCCGAGCAGCGTGTTGCCGTCGGTGACGATCAGGTCCTTGCCCTTCGCCTTCGCGATGTCGGGAAAGACCTTCGGGTCGAGCAGGTCGCCGTTTTCGAGGCGGACAGCGCCGCCATCGTAGTTTTCGACGATCCGCGCGCGCACCGGCGCGACCGGCACGCAGTCGACCGTATCCATGTGGGCGATCAGGCCGATGACCGGGCGTTTTTCCGCCGTCGCCGGCACGCAGCCATAAACGTAGCCGTTTTCGTCCACGCGGACGCCGGTCATGCCCATCTCGCGCATCTCCGCGGCGAGCGCCTCGGCCAGCACGCGCTGCTTTTCCGTGCTGGGACAGGTTTCGCTCCGCTCGTCGGATGCGGTGTCATACTGCGCATAGCGCAACAGCCTCTCATAAGCTCTCATGGAAAAAACGCCTCCTCGCCATTTGCCCCGGAGCTTCGCGCGCTCCGGGGCGGTCGATTCTATTGCAAAATGTGGGCCTCACTTGCGGCCGAGCATGGCCGCGCCGATGATGCCGGCGTCGTTGCCCAGCTTCGCCAGCTCGATCTTCGCATAGGGCATGGTCTTGTAGAACACCATCGACGGAAGCTTTTCGTTGACGGCGTCGAGCAGGAACTGTCCCGAATGGGAGACGCCGCCGCCGAGGGCGATGATCTCCGGGTCGTAGAGGTTGATCAGGTTGACCAGGCCGACGCAGAGGTGAGTGACGTAGTCGTCGAACAGCTTGGCCGCGTCGGGATCGCCGGACTTGGCCAGGTCGATCACGGTCTTGGCCGTGATGGCGTCGAGGTCGCCGCCGACGGCCTTCGCGATGGCGCAATCCGGATGCGCCTGCGCAAACTTGCGGCCCTCGCGGATGATCGCCGTGGCGGAGGCATAGCGCTCCCAGCAGCCGCGGTTGCCGCAGGTGCACAGCTCGCCGCCCACGACGGTGATCATGTGGCCGATTTCGCTCGCGACGCCGTGCGGGCCGGAGTAGGGCTTGCCGTCGACGATGATGCCGCCGCCGACGCCGGTGCCAAGGGTGACGAAGATGCTGACCTTCGCGCCGGCGGACACGCCCGCGACGGACTCGGCCAGCCCTGCGACGGTGGCATCGTTGTCGATGTAGACCGGCTTGTCGAGATACTTGTGCATCTCGGCCGTCACCGGCACCTGATGCCAGTGCAGGTTCGTGCAGAAGGGCACCAGCCCCGTGGCCGGATCGTAGATGCCCGGAAGGCCGATGCCGATGGCGGCGATGTCGTCCATGGACATGCCGGCCTTCTGAACGACCGCTTCGCACAGGCCGGCCATGTCGCGGATGACCGCCTCGTAGCCGCGCTCCACGCCCGTGGGGCAGTCGGCCTTGCAGAGGATATTGCCCTTCTCGTCGACGACGCCGGCCTTGATGCCGGTACCGCCCAGATCGATTCCAATGTACTTCATAACCCGTTCCTCCTCAAATTCTCATCGATCCCCGCGCAAGCCGCTCCGTGGAGGGCGTTTGAAAGGGAAAATCCGCAATTTCGAGCGAACTTTGCGTCCGTTGCGCGCAAGATTCGCAGGCTTCGCGGCACGAAGTCCGGAGTTTTCCGCGTCAGACACGCTCCAAGGGCGCCGAAATTGCATCTTCCGGAATTTTCAGACATCCTCCGTGCGAAAGGGACCATGCGCGCGGGATCGGGGATTCCGCTATTCTTCGTCGTCCGCTCCGGCGCGCTGGGCGCGCTCCATGTGGCGGCGCGTCAGCTCCATGGCGGCGTTGTAGCCGGTCTGCTTGAGCCGGAAGTTTCGCGCCGCGACCTCCAGCACCACCGCGAGGTTGCGCCCCGGGTGGATCGGCAGCAGCAGCGACGGCACGCGCACGCCGAGGATCTCGGTGTAGTTGTCGGCCATGCCGAGCCGGTCGTACTCCTTGCCGGCCTGCCACATCTCCAGGTGAACCTCCATGTCGATGGACTTGCTGCGGATGATCGCGCCGACGCCGTACATCATGGCGATGTCGATGATGCCCACGCCGCGGATCTCCATGAAGTGGCGCACCAGCTCCGGCGCCTCGCCGATGAGCCGGTCCTCGCTGACGCGGCGGATGTCGACCACGTCGTCCGCCACCAGCTGATGGCCGCGCTTGACCAGCTCCAGCGCCGCCTCGCTCTTGCCGACGCCGGAATTGCCGGTAATGAGCAGGCCGGTGCCGTAGACGTTCACCAGCACGCCGTGCCGGGTCTCGCGCGGAGCCAGATAGTTGCGCAGGTAGCTGATGAGCTCCAGCTCAAACGTCGTGGTCTCCTTCTTCGTCGAATAGATCGGCACGTTGTGCGCCGCGGCGAACACGAGCATCTCGTCAAAGCACGGATAGCCGCGGCAGATGATGATGCACGGCAGCGGATAGCTGAAGTACTTCGCCAGCCGCTCGCGCCGCGTGCTCTCGTCGAGCTGCGAAAGATAGGTCATCTCCACCTTGCCCAGCAGCTGCGGCCGCTCATAGGCAAAGAAGTCCCAGTAGTTGGCAAACTGCATGCCCGGGCGGTTCGCGTTGCTGACCTCGATGGGCAGCGTCTTGGCCTCCGTGGGCAGCAGGCGCTTGAGATCCAGCGCCTTGACAAAGTCGGCCTCCCTGACCATGGCTTCATCTCCCCTCCCCGGCGGCCGCGCCGCCGATCTCTCCTGCGTCGAGCATCTGCTCGACGACCTGCGCCACACCGTCGGCCGTATTCTTCGGCGCGATGCGCGCCGCCGCGCGGCGGCACTCGTCCACGGCGTTCTCCACCGCCACGCCCAGCCCGGCCCACCGGATCATCGGCGCGTCGTTCTGGCCGTCGCCAAACGCCATGACCTCGCCGCGCGCGACGCCCAGCTCCCTGGCAAGCGCCTCGATCGCGCGCCCCTTATCGACGCCCTCGCGCACGATTTCCAGATACCGCGGCTTCGACTTCACAAAGCACACGCCCGTCGGAAACAGGCGGCGAAGCCGCGCCTGCGCGTCGTCGATGATGCCCGGCTCGGCGATGGCCAACAGCTTGACCTGATCGCCCGACATCCAATCGGACACCTTCTCGCCCAGCTCGCCGCACGGCACGCGGATGCTGGATTCATACAGGTCGGTGTACTTCGTCCGCTTGCGGCAGAAGTAGCCCCGGCCCGGATAGGCCTGCAAGTAGATGCCCATCTCCTCGACCGCGCGGGCGACGGCGCACGCCGTCTCAAGCGGAATCGCGTGGGAAAAATACGTCCGGCCATCGCGGTGGTCCTGAATCAGCGCGCCGTTGTAGAGGATCATCGGCGCGTTGACGCCGATGGCCTCGGCAAACGGCACCATCGCCTCGGTCATCCGGCCGCTGGACAGCGTCACCATCGCGCCGGCGTCCATCGCCCGGCGCAGCGCGCGCACGGTGCGGTCGGTCAGGCGGCTGTTGGCGTCGAGCAGCGTGTCGTCCAAATCGGTGGCAATCAGGCGAATCATGTCATTGCTTCCTCCAAATCCATTGCATTCACCCATTATTTTAACCGATTTTGCCTCAGCTTGCAAGATGTGGAAGGCGATTTGCCGTCAAAATCGCGGCAGAGCATTGCGCGCCGCCGCCGATGTGTGCTATACTGTTGGCATACCACCTCATTGGGACGTGATCGAATGGCCGACCTGACCGCCATCATACTGGCGAAGGACGAGGAGAAGAACATCGAGCGCTGCCTGCGCTCCATCGAGGGATTCGCCACCCGGCGGATCGTCGTGGACAGCGGCAGCACCGACGGCACCGTGGCGCTGGCGCGGAAGCTCGGCGCGGAGGTGCGCGTGCACCCGTTTGAAAACTACGCGCGGCAGTTCAACTGGGCGCTCGATTCGCTCGGCATCGAGACGAAGTGGGTGCTCCGGCTGGACGCGGACGAGTGCTTTCCGCCGGAGCTTTGCGCGAAGCTCGAGGCGCTGCTGCGCGAGCACGCGGACGACGACGTCAACGGCATCGTGCTCGAGGCAAACTTCTACTTTCTCGGCCGGCTCATCCGCCACGGCGGGCCGAAAAAGCGCAAGATCATGGTGTTTCGCCGCGGGTACGGCCGGCTCGAGGACCGGCGGATGGACGAGCACACCGTGGTCGACGGCGGCCGCGTGCTCGCGCCGCGCGAGCGGTTCGACCACTACGACTTCAAGGATCTCAACGCGTGGATCGAAAAGATGAACTGGTACGCCACGCGCGAGATGCAGGACTACTTTTCGGCTATGCAGTCCGACCCGACCGGCGGCGCGCTCTCGGAAAAGCGGCAGGCCGCCACGCGGAAGAAGAAATACGGCCTGTATTACCGGCTGCCGATGTTCCTGCGCTGCTGGATGCTCTTCGTGTACAACTACGTTTTCCGGCTGGGCTTTCTGGACGGCCGCGAGGGCTTCATCTACCACTGGATGTACCAGCGCTGGTACCGCACGCTGGTCGATGCGAAGATCTACGAACAGATGAAGTTCCCGAAGCCCTTCGCCGCCACCGGCGCGCTCGGCGAAACCGACCTCGACGCCGCAAGGCGCGAGGCCGGGGAGCGGTGAGGAGGGCGCATGGTCATCCTGATCGCAGGCGCCTCGCACACGGGAAAGACGCTGCTCGCTCAGCGGATTCTCGAAGCGCGCGGGTTCCCCTATCTGTCCATCGATCACCTCAAAATGGGCCTGATCCGAAGCGGAATGACCGCCCTGACCCCGCAGGACGACGACGCGCTTCTCGGCTATCTCTGGCCGATCGTCCGCGAAATCGTCAAGACGGCCATCGAAAACCGGCAGAACCTCACCGTCGAGGGCGCCTACATCCCCTTTGACTGGAAGAAGGACTTTCCGGCGGCGTATCTTTCGGAGATCCGCTACCGTTGCCTCGTCATGACGGAGGCGTACATCCGCCGCAATTTTGCGGAGATCCGGCAGCACGCCAGCGCCATCGAACAGCGGGGCGACGATCTGGACTGCACGCTGGAATCCGTCCTCGCAGACAATGCGCGAAACCTGCGCCTGTGCAGGGAATCCGGCTGCGAATCCATCCTGATCGACGGCGGCTACGACATCCCGCTGGATTTCTGAACCTTCGCCCTCCGCGGGCCGAACCAAGCGGGCCTGCGGCCATCCCCTCCGGCCAGAGCAAACGAAAAGAGCGCCGGCCGCCCATTGCGACTGCGTCATCGCCTTCTGAAAGGAAAACTGCTCCCACGCAATGTGAGAGCAGTTTTTTGTCGCCAGTAAAGGGCCATCCGTACCAGCGCCCTTGCGGCTGCTCCCGCGCGATGCGGGAGCAGTTTCCTTCGGACGGCGCGCCGGCCTCAGTTCCGGTAGGGCATCAGCGTGCACTCGAAGTTGATGTCCTCGGGCGACCAGTAGCGCTTGGACAGCGCCGGGCCGCAGCTGTTGGAGCCGATGCCGTTCTGGAAGGCGTCGATGCACACCACCGTATCGCCGCACTTCTCAAGTTCAAAGTTGTGCGCCTTGGCCGTCAGCTCTTCCTGCGTATACTCGGAGGCGTTGAAGCAGAAGCTCTCGCCGCTGACCTCGATGCCGCCGCTGCAGCCGTCGAGCTTGAGGTAATTGCAGTTGTAGTGGCTGCCGTTCTCCTGCGGCCGGATGTAGTCCTCGTGCATCTGGGAGACCTTCGCCCGGTACAGGTGCTTGGTCGTGGCGCGATGCTTGTCCACATAGCTCTCGTACGGGCCGTAGCCAAAGTAGGTCACATCGTTGACCTGCTCCGGCAGGAACAGCCGAAGCCCGAATCTCGGCAGCGCCGGGGCGTCCTCGCGCCGCTTCGCGCGGATGGAAATGCCGACCACGCCGTTCATCTCCACGCGCCATTCGGCGACGCCCTCGAGGATGTTCGGCAGGTAGACCGCGCCGATGGAGAACTTCGTGCGGATCACACAGCCATTGTCCGTGCTCTCAACCTCGGTCGCATAGCCGCGCGGAATGCCGCGGTCGTAGCCGTACTCACGCCACTGGAGCTGGAGGCTGCGGTCGTTGTCGGTCGGCGCGCGCCAGATGTTCATCTCCATCGGCCTTCTGAGCAGGTGGAGGTTGTCGTAGTTGAGCACGTCGAAGCAGACCCGCGCCTTGTCGTAGACGTAGTGGAAGTTCTCGCCGTCGATGAACACATTCCGCTCCGTCTGCTCCACGTTCAATTCCAGCACGCCCTCGTCGCGCACCGGCGCGGCATAGCGCTGGCGGCCCAGCTGCTCGAACCCGAGCACATGGCCGGCCGGAACCAGCGGCGCGTCGAACAGCTGCCGCATCGTGAACAGCACGGCGAAATCGCCCTGCAGATCCTTCGGATAGGCGATCTGGAACTCCTTGCGCGCGTGCGGCGCGAGGTCGAGCGCCTCCTCGGACAGGCTGCCCTCGTAGACGTCCTGCCCGTTCTGGCGCACCGTATAGGTGATGCTCAGGAACTCGCGCAGGTTCGTGAAGTCGAGCATGTTGCGCAGCACGAACCGGCCTGCGCGCAGATCCTCCTCGGCGACGCGCGCCGGGCGCAGCACGTTCTTCAGCTCGAGCAATCCCGTGTGCGGGCGGCGGTCGGGATAGACGAGGCCGTCCATGCAGAAGTTGCCGTCGTGCGGGAATTCGCCGAAGTCGCCGCCGTAGAAGTACTTCTTCCGGCCGTCCACCGTGCGGCCCATGTCGACGGCGTGGTCGCACCACTCCCAGACAAAGCCGCCGCAATGGCCGTCGTGGCGGTCAAAACAGCAGAAGTAGTCCTCCAGATCCCCGGGGCCGTTGCCCATAGCGTGCGCGTATTCGCACAGGATGTACGGCTTGCCGACGCGGTTTTCCTCGAAGTAGGCGTCGATCTCCTCGATCGAGGGGTACATCCGGCTGTACAGGTCGAGGTCGGTCTTGTTGATCTCCTCGCCCTCGGGCGGGAAGGACGCGCGCTCGTAGTGGGTCAGGCGGGACGGGTCGTAGCGCTTCGTCCACGCGAGCGCATTGTCGAAATTGCGGCCATGGCCGGATTCGTTGCCCATCGACCAGATCACCACGCAGGTGCGGTTCTTGTCGCGGATGACGCAGCGGCGCACGCGGTCGAGGATCGTCTCAGCGTATTCCGGATCCATCGCCAGCAGGTTGTAATCGGACTCGCGGTACTCGTGCCCGCGGCAGGTGACGCCGTGGCATTCGATGTCGGCCTCGTCGATGACGTAAAAGCCGTATTCATCGCACATGTGCAGGAATTCCGGCGCGTTCGGATAGTGGCTGGTGCGGATGGCGTTGACGTTGTGCAGCTTCATCAGCTTGAGATCGCGCAGCATCTGCTCGCGTCCGACCGCCGCGCCGAGCACGGGATCGGAATCGTGCCGGTTGACGCCGCGGAACTTGACGTTCTGGCCGTTGAGCCTGACCACGCCGTCCTCGATGCGGATTTCGCGCAGGCCGATGCGCTCGGCGATCACCTCGCCCTCGCACATCATCACGAGCGTATACAGATAGGGATTCTCCGCGCTCCAGAGCGTGACATTGTCAAGCGAAAACGCGATGCGGCGGCTCTCGGCGCGGCCCTTGACCAGCTCATAGCCCATCGCGTCGTAGAACCGGTATTCGACCGGCACGTCGCCGCCCAGCTCGAGGTCCACCTGGACGTCGGCGTTCGCATAGCCATCGCGCAGGCCGGTGTGGACAAAGAAATCGCGAATGCCCGCCGCGCTGCGCTCGAGGATGTAGACGTCGCGGAAGATGCCGGACATGCGCAGCTTGTCCTGATCCTCGAAATAGCTGCCATCGCACCACTTGAGCACGAGCACGGCCACGGAATTGGCGCCCTCGCGCAGGTAGGAAGTCACGTCAAATTCCGAAGGGGAGTGGGAAACCTGGCTGTAGCCGACGAACTCGCCGTTGATCCACAGATAGAAGCAGGAATCGACGCCCTCGAAGCACATCGTCTGGCGGGCGCCATTGCCCGGATGGTAGTCAAAGGCGCGCACATACAGCCCGCAGGGATTGTCCACCGGCACATACGGCGGATCATAGGGGAACGGATAGCGGACGTTCGTGTACTGATGGCGGTCGTAGCCCTGCGTCTGCCAGACGGACGGAACGGCGATCTCATCCGTCGCCAGCGCCCAAGCATCAAACTCGGCGGGAAGATCGGCGTAGCTGGCGAAATAGGCGAACGACCACGTCCCATTGAGCGAAAAGAAGCGGTCGGACTTTTCCCGAACGCCCTCCATCGCGCTCTGCCGGCTGGAATGGGGAACGAAATAGGCTCTCTCCGGCAGCGTGTTGACGTGCAGCGCGTGCGGATTCTCGTGATAGTGCAACTTCTTCATAGACTGCGTTTCCTCCCGCCGGGCACACCGGCACATTGGATTTTCGCGGCCCGAAACGCGCGCCCGCGCGCCGTCCTTCGGGCTGCCTTCGCAGTTCCCATTATATAGAAATCTCCCCGCTTCGTCAATAGACAAAACGGGGAGATAACAAAGCTGTCGGTTTGTTTATTCCTGGATCACGACGGTTGTGCCGGTGGGGCAATTATCCCAGATCCACTTCGCATCGTCCACCGAGAGGCGGATGCAGCCGTGCGAAGCCTTGCGGCCGAGGTTGTTCACCGAGCTCTGGTTGAGCTTCTTGCTCGCAGAGTACGTCACCGAGTGGAACAGGATGCCGCCGACGATGCCGTAGGCCCACTTGGCATAGCAGTTGAACTCCGTGAAATAGAACCACTCGTCGCTGCGGCGGCCGTAGGCCTGATAGGTGCCGGTCGGCGTAGGCGTGGAATCGCGCCCCGTCGAGCAGACCATCGCGCGCGTCTGTTCGTTGTAGCCGGTGCCATCCCAGCCGAGCACATAGACGCGCTGGTCGGAGATGTCGACGTAGATCTTGTACGGGAACACATATTCCTCCGACTCCTGCGCCGAGGAGGAGAACAGCGCCCGCTGGGTGGCCTCGTCGGCCGTGCCGGACTGGCTCAGGCCGTGCTTGTACTGGAAGTACATCAGCGCGCGCGCCGTATTGACGCCGAACGCGCCGTCGGGGTCGTCGTAGAGGTAGCCCAGCTGGTGCAGGCGGGTCTGCACGCGGCGAACCTCGTCGCCCTCATCCCCCACCTGCACGGTCTGGCGGTAGACGTCGAATTCGACGTCGCCGTCTATGTAAGCCAACAACTCGCTGTCAATCTCGCTGTCGGCGACGTAGGCCGTCGGCTCCGGCTCCGGCGTGGGCAGCAGGATGTCGTTGACCAGCGGCAGCGCGCCGGCCACCGCCGTCGGCGCGGGCGTCGGTTCCGGCGTGGGCGCGGGCGTCGGCGTCGCAAGCGGCGGCAGGTATTCATGGACGTACTCCTTGAAGTCGGAGATCGCCTTCTCGCTCGCGCTGCCGATCACGCCGTCGACCGAACCGGTCAGAAAGCCCCACTCGGCCAGCTTCGTCTGCACGCGGATCGTCTCGCTGCCGTAGACCGCGGGGTTTTCCGGAGACGGCGTGGTCAGCGCGCTCAGGTCGGAGAACAGCTTTGTCTGCGTCGCCGCGTCGGCGATGCCGGTGACCTCCAGCCCGTTCATCTTCTGAAACTGCTCGATCGCCGTCTGCGTATCCTCGCCGTAGACGCCGTCTGCCGAACTGAGCAGGAAGCCCAGCGCGATCAGCCGGTTTTGCAAAGTCACGATGTAGGCCACGCCGTCCGCGCTGTCGCGGTCGCCCAGCTGAAGCGTCGGATAGTCGGTGATCGAGGCTTCGTCGTTTTCGCCGTACATCTCGTCCTCGACCAGTGGATCGTCCGTCGAAGGCTCCTCCGTGGCGGTCTCGGTCGCCGAAGGCTCGGCTGTGGCGGTCGCCGTCGCGCTGCTTCCGTTCAGCGCCGCGCCGGTTCCATTGCCGAACAGCGCCTCGCCCGCCGTAATGCCCGATTCAGCCACCGCGGGAACCGCCGTTCCCAGCGCCATCGCGGCGATCAGCAGAAAACTCAGGATACGCCGAAACAAATGTCCTCACTCCTCGCATCAATCGCCCAAACGCGGGCGCCAATGTTTTCCATCCCATTAGACATCATTATACACGATTTTGTTCCCGAAACCCGCGGCATTTTCTGGAACTTTATGTGAATATTCGCACATGCCGACGAGCACGGGCTCGCGATCCTCGACGAGGATCGCGCCGCAGCCGACGAGCGCGGCCGCCAGCAATGCCAACAGCAGCAACAGCGCCGCCAAGCGCCGCATTCGCGCCACCTCCCCATCTTTTGCGCGGTTTCATTATAATGGGAAGCGGAAAGGTTGTCAACGGAACAATTGTCAAAAATTGCGCGCGTGCGCGAAGCACGGATGGGCATACTACCGCATGAAAACATCGCATTGGAGGCGTTAACCATGACGATAGGTCTGGTTCTGCTCGTCATCGCGGGCATACTTCTGCTGTTCGGCGTCGGCCAGCGCGTATTGGACAAGCTGCGTCTGACCGACCGGCAGGCGCTGCTGTTCATCGCGCTGATCATCGCCGGCGGATTTCTGCCGGACATCGCCGTCACGCCGCTGTTTGCATTCAACATCGGCGGCGCGCTGATCCCGCTCGCGCTGTGCGTCTACCTGTGGATCAAGGCCGGCACGGCAAAGGAGCGCGCGCGCTGCATCGCGGCGGCGCTGGTCACCGGCGCGGTGGTCTACGCGCTCGGCCGCTTCATGCCCGACGAGCCGGAGGAGATCGTCATCGATCCCAACTGGATGCACGGTCTCGCGGCGGGCGTCGTCGGCTATCTGTTCGGCCGGTCGCGGCGCGGCGCATTCATCGCGGGCGTCATCGGCGTGATGCTGTCGAGCGTGACGAACGCCGTGTACGTCTGGTCGCAGGGCGTCGACCAGCGGCTGGTGCTCGGCGGCGCGGGCGCGTTCGACGTCGTCGTCATCTCCGGCCTGCTGGCCGTGCTGCTCAGCGAGCTGATCGGCGAGCTGATCGAGCGCGCGACGCGCGGGAACCGCAAGCCGGCGCTCGAATTCAAGGACGGCGACTTCGTTCGAAAGGAGCATAGAAAATGAAAATTCGATCGCTTCTCGCCGCGCTGTGCGCGGCGCTCATCCTCCTGCCCGGCGCGGCGGCCGAGACCGACGGCGACTGCATCTACACCATGCTCGACGCCGACGGCAACCGCATCACGATGCGCGCGGCGCAGATGTTCGTCGGCGACGAGTACATCTCCGGGGACAACCAGCTCTACCGGATCGTCTCCGTGGACGATGCTGCTAGGACCGCCACGGCCGAGCGCGTCGGACAGGCGCAGATCGACGAGCAAGCGCTCGCGGCATTCTACGCGCTGGCGGACGAGCAGGCTGCGGAAGACGACGGCAAGCGCCTGGTCTGCATGTACTCAACCCACAGCGACGAATCGTACACCCCCGACGACGGCACCTATTCCCTCTGGGAAGACGCCGGCATCTACGACGTCGGCAACGCGCTGAAGGGCGAGCTGGAGGCGCGCGGCATCGAGGTCGTCTACTCGGAGGAGTCCTTCCTGCCGCACGACGCCGACGCCTACAACCGCTCGCGCGCCACCGCCGAGGAGCTGCTCAAGCAGGGGCCGGACGCGCTCTTGGACATCCACCGCGACGCCATCCCCGCCGAGGAATACGAGACGACCGTCGACGGCGAGGAGATCAGCAAGGTGCGGCTGTTTGTCGGCCGCTCGAACCAGAACGCCGACGCGAACCGCGCCTTCGCGCAGGAGATCAAGGCCGTCGCCGACGAGGAATACCCCGGGCTCATCAAGGACATCTACATCGGCAAGGGCAACTACAACCAGGAGCTGTATCCGCAGGCGCTGCTGCTCGAGTTCGGCACCGACGAGATTGAAAAGGACAAGGCCATCGGCGCCACGGAGTACATGGCCGAGGTGCTCGATCAGGTGCTCTACGGCGAGAGCGCACAGGCCGAGACCAACGCCGACGCTGCCCCCGCGGCGACGGGCATCTTCTGGGTCATCGGCATCGCAATCGTTGGCGCCGTGATCTACGGCCTCGCCTCCACGGGCAAGCTGAGCGGCATGTGGAACAAGCTCAAGCGCGGCCTGAGCGAGCTGACCGGCGGCCTGGCCGGCAAAAAGCCCGGCGACGAGGAGGAAAAGTAGGCTCCTTGTCTAAAAAGGACTGTCCTGCATCCTTCAAGAGAAACCGCCCCGCCAAATCACCTGGCAGGGCGGTTTCTCACGCCGCGGATACAACAGCCGGCAAAGCCATCTGACCATCCGAGCCTTCGCCTCGGGCGGTCACGGCTTCTTTTGCGGCTGCTTGAAGCCCTCGCCGAGCACCTCGTGGGCCTTGCTGGCGATGACGAACGCCGTCGGATCGATGCTCAGCACGATGCGCCGCAGCTGAACCGTCTCAAACCGGTTGACCACGCACAAAAGCACCCGTTTGTCCGCGCCGGAATACATGCCGCGCGCGTCGAACGCCGTCACACCGCGGCTCAGCTCCTCCATGACCCGCTGGGCGATTTCGTCCGCGCGGTCGGAGATGATGATGTACGAATGCGCGCTGTTCGGCCCTTCGAGCACCGCGTCGACGACCAGATTCATCAATCCCGTGCAGATCAGCGCATACATGGCCGCCTGCTGGTCGAACACAAAGGCGGAGGCGAGGATGACCAGACCATCCACCGCGAAGATGCCCACGCTGACGCGCACGGCCGGAAACCGGCTGTGCACCAGCGAGGCGAGCATGTCCGAGCCGCCGGTGGTCGCGTTGCCGCGCAGGATCAGGCCGAAGCCCAGCCCCGCCAGCGCGCCGCCGAACACCGTCGCTAGCAGCAGGTCGTTCGTCGCCGCGGGCAGCGGAACGTAGTCGATCGTCAGCGAAAGCCCGAGCATCGCGATCAGCGAACGAATGCCGAAGGACAGCCCCAGCCGCCGCATGGACAGCACAAACAGCGGGATGTTCAGCACGATGCTGACCGTGCCGACGTTGACGTCGATCACGCTGTTGACCAGCTGGCCGATGCCCGTAAAGCCGCCCGCCGCGATCTCGTTCGGGATCAGATAGAGGTTGTACGCCGCACAGCAGCACATCAGCCCCGCCGCAATCAGCAGCGCATTTTTCGCTTCAACGCCAAGCACTCTCTTCATAAAACGCCTCCTGCGCAGTTTTTCTCGCTCCCGACCTCCAGTATGCCCGGAAAAGTGCCGGAACCCTCCACGTCCGGCGATCATATTTGTAAGCGACTGCATTCATGGGCAAAGCGCGCTTTGCCGTGGATCCAGCGCGATTTCCTCGAAGGGAGGACAAAAAATGGGCTATATGCAACGACCGCTGTTCCCGCCGATGGGCGACTGCTGCGCGCCGGACAACTGCGTCCGCGTGCCGCTGTTTTCCCGCGAGGCGTGCCGGCCGCCGAACCCGTGCGGCTGCACGCAGAGCGTCCGGCTGGAAAACCCCTGCTGCCCGGGCGAATGCGCCGAGGTCGCCCTGTCGGTGGACAACTGCGGCAACCTCGTCATGTGCGTACATCGCGAACCCTGCTGCCCGCCCCGGCCCCGCCGGTGCTGGCGCTGACGATGCGCAAATACGAAGGAACCGCCCGGAGAGCGCTCTCCGGGCGGGACGTCCGTTCTTTCTCAGCGCCTCTCGCGCTCAATCTTGCACAGCTTGTTGTAGGTCAGCCCGTGCATGACCAGATTCAGGCAGATCAGAAGCCCGATGAAGCCGCAGACCGAGACGACGACGATGTACGTCCTGGGTTCGTTCGGGATCACGCTCACCAGCGCCTGCGCGAACGTGGACGTCACCAGGTAGTTCGTCAGCGCAAAGCCCCCCAGGATCGAACCCAAAAAGATAATCAAGCCAAACAGGATGCAAATCGTGCCCATGGTTCGGTTCTCCTTATACGCATAATCTGCAATCATTATACCTTTGCGCGCCGCCGCTGTCAAGCGCGATCGGGTTGAATTCGCCGGATCCGAGGCAAAAAACGCCTCGAACGCCGTCGAACGGACGCGGTTTTCGCGCTTAACAGATACATATCTTGACAACCATGCCGCACGGGTCGTAGAATATTGATAAAGAATTATCGATTCAGCCGGAGCCGCCGGGCTCGCGCGCCGCGTCGGCAATTCGCTTTCCATCCCAAGAGAACCATGAGAGTGGAGGAAGAAGCCATGAGCAGAAAAGTCACCATCATCGGCGCGGGCAGCGTCGGCTCGACCATCGCGTTTATGATGGCCGTCAAGGGCATCGCCGCGGAGATCGTCATCATCGACATCAACGAGAAAAAGGCGCTGGGCGAAGCCATGGACATCCGCCAGGGCATCGCGTTCTGCGATCCCTGCAAGATCTATGCCGGCACCTATGCCGACGCCAAGGGCTCCGACATCGTGGTCATCACGTCGGGTGTGGGCCGCAAGCCGGGACAGTCGCGCCTGGATCTCGCGCAGACGAACGTCAACATCATGAAGTCCATCGCCGCCGAAGTCTCCGCCGCCGCGCCGGACGCCATCTACGTCATCGTCAGCAACCCGGTCGACGTGCTGACCTACGTGTTCAACAAGGTCACTGGCATCCCGGAGAGCCACATCCTCGGCACCGGCACGCTGCTGGACACCGCGCGCCTGCGCTCGCGCCTGGCGGACTACTTAAGCGTCAGCCAGCAGAGCGTGCACGCCTATGTGCTCGGCGAGCACGGCGACAGCTCCTTCGTTCCGTGGTCGTCCGCGCGCGTGAGCAACGTGCCCATCGCGCAGTTCAAGGACTGCGTGACCAACAAGGATCTCATCAAGGCCGACCTTAATTACGAGGAGATCGAGGAGTACATGCGCACGTCGGGCGGCAAGATCATCGCGCGCAAAGGCGCGACGTTCTACGCCATCGCCATCTCCGTGTGCCACATCTGCGGCTGCATCTTTGACAACGCCAACGCCATCGTCGCCGTTTCGACCATGATGCACGGCGAATACGGCATCTCGGACGTCTGCCTGAGCGTGCCGACCATCGTCAACGCCTCCGGCCACATCGGCAAGGTGCTGCCGGAGATGACCGACGAGGAAATCGCCAAGCTGCGCCGCAGCGCCGACGCGCTCAAAGAGGTCATCGCCCAAATCAACCTGTGAGACGGAATTGAGGACTCAGAAATGGAAGACAACCGCCGGCCACGCTGTCCCATCCCGCGGACGACGATGGAGCGGCTCCCCGGCTATCTGAACTTCCTGCGGATGCAGACCGGCCCGGACTGCGAGCGCATCTCGTCCGCCGCGATCGCGCAGGAGATGAACCTGTCCGCCATCACGGTGCGCAAGGATCTGGCCTGTGTCGCCAGCGGACGGCCGCGCGTCGGCTACCTGCGCGGCGAGCTGATCGAGCGCATCGCTCAGGTGCTCGGCAGCGGCGAGTGCAATTCCGCGGT
Source organism: Candidatus Faecivicinus avistercoris (assembly GCA_018716805.1). Lineage (GTDB taxonomy): Bacteria > Bacillota > Clostridia > Christensenellales > Aristaeellaceae > Faecivicinus > Faecivicinus avistercoris. The sequence continues at coordinate 55,770 of DVJL01000068.1, forward strand.
GGTGGTCGGGGTCGGCAACCTCGGCCACGCGCTGATGTGCTACAAGGGCTTTTCCAACTATGGCATGCGCGTGCTCGCCGGCTTTGACATCGACCGCCGGATCGCCGGCGCCGAAGTCGACGGCAAGGCGGTCTATCCCATGGAGGAACTCGCGCCCTTTGTCCAGCGCACCGGCGCGCGCATCGGCATCCTCGCCGTGCCCGCGTCGGGCGCGCAGGCGGTCTGCGACCAGATGGTGGACGCGGGCATCCGGGGCATCCTGAACTTTGCGCCCGCGCATCTGCGCGCGCCGGCGGACGTGCTGGTGCGCCACGAGGACTTCGCCGTTTCGCTGGCGCTGCTCGCCGCCGGCATGGAGAGCCGGGCGGATTCTCTTCCGGAAAAGGGCGAATAGGCTCCTGCAAATCCCTGCCGTCTGCGAACCGCGCCTTGGCATGCGGACATTTGCCCGCGGCAAAATCATACGCATTCGCAGTTAAAATGCCTAACAGAGTGCAATAGGTTTTCTGCTGTGACGAAGCGGAGTGAAGTGAGGCGTACTGGAGGTACGTCAAACGAAACGAGGCGAAGTCACGGTGGAAAAGATGGTGTGCGAATTCGGCCATTTTATCAAGAATGAGTATCAAAAAGCTCCCGCGCCTCCTGCGCAAAGGGGAAGCGCAGGAGTTCTTTCATGCATCCGCCAGTTCCATCGTCTCAAGCGCCGCGTTCAGCCAGTCGAGCGCCTCAGAGCCGGCCGGACCGGTCAGCGTCGCCGTCCACAGGCCGCTTTCGCCGCGGATCAGGTACCGGCGCTCGATGCGCTCGCCCCATTCGATCTCGATCCACTGGCACGTAAGCCCGCTTGCGAGCGTCTCCTCCTGCCGCTCGGAAGCGGCGGAAAGGTGCGCAAGCGCCGCCTCCTCCGACTCTGCCGGCGCGATGGTCAGCTCGGCGTCCGCGCCGTCCACCGGGCGGAAGTGATCGCCCTCGGCGTCTGTGAACGCCTGAACCTGTTCGTCGCAATACCAGAGCGCGCAGCCGCCCGCGCCGACAAAGCGCACCTCGCCGGCAGACTGCGGCGCGCCGCCGATTTCGACCTGCCGCTCCCGGCGCTGTTCGACCCCGGGATCGATCTGCGTCGAGACGACGCTGTACAGGTAGACCGGATCGGTCACCCCGTCGAGATAGCGGTTGCGGGCCAGCACGGCGCGAACCATGTACGACTTTCCGCCGGACGATGCCTCCAGCTCGACGCTGACGGTGTCGTTCGGCTGGACGCGCCCGGAGATCAGCTCGGCGTCGGCGCAGCAGTCACTGCCCAGCGACACGAAATAAGCGTCCCACGCCTCGTCATAGCGGACGAAGAACTCCCCCGCCGGCAGCGGCAGCAGGTCGCTGTACTCGGAGAACGCCGCCGTCGCCAGCTCGCGCATCTTCTGGCGCGGCACGCGAAGCTCGCCGTCCGCGACCTCGCACAGCGGATCGTCCCTGCAGGTTTCCAGCGCAAGCTCGCCGAGCGCCGTCCAGAAGAACGCCGGGTCGGCGGCGGCATAGTCGCGCTCCAAGCACAGCGAGGCGTTCAGCAGCGATTCCAGCACCGGGCGCATGGCGGCGACCTCCTCCGTCGGCGCCTCCGCGCACGCCGCCGGCAGGCAGAGGGAAAAAATCAGCGCCATCAGCGCCGCAAGCAACCTTCTCAATGGCATCACGCTCCCATCCCCGGCGCATCGCGCCGTTTCTGTTGTTTTAGACGGAGCTTTCCGAAATTTGGTTTCATAAAGCGCCGATTGTTCACAAAAACTCCTTATTTCAGCCTGCGCGGCAAAAAAGGCCGCCTCCGCGTTCATCGCGCGGAAGCGGCCTCGCTCGATTGCGCTTTCTGCGCCCGCGCCATTGCGCGAGCCGTGCGCTCAGAGCTTGAGCAGGTTGTCCAGGCTGACCTTGCAGCTCTCCAGCGGCGGAAGGGTGTACTCCTCCTGCTCGACGATGAAGTGCTTCGTGCCGATCTCCTGACCCAGCTTGACGATGTTCTCGAAATCGAGGATGCCCGTGCCGCATTCGACGTTCGCCTTGCGGTCGGGGCCCAGCTCCTTCAAGTGCATCAGCGGCTGGCGGCCGGCGTACTTGCGGATGTAGCGCAGCGGGTCATAGCCCGCGTAGGCCACCCAGAATACGTCGAACTCCGCAAAGATGTCCGGCTCGACGTTGTTGAGCACCGTGTCCATCAGCACCTCGCCGCCGTTGACGACAAACTCGTGCGCGTGGTTGTGATAGCCCAGCTTCAATCCGTGCGGGCGCAGCTTCGCGGCGGTCTCGTTGAGCACCTCGGCAAAGCGAAGCGCGTCGTCGCGCGTCTCCATGGTCTGCCACGGGCAGACGAGATACGGATTGCCGACGGCTAGGTTCATCTCGATCTCGGCGTCCAGCTCGGCCTCGGTCTTGGGCAGGCCGCCGATGTGCGAGCCATACGCCTCCAGGCCGTTGTCCTTGAGCAGCTTCGCCATCTCGGCCGGCTTCAGCCCGCCGTAGCCGGCGAACTCCACGCCCTTGTACCCCATCTTCGCGACCTTTTCCACCGTGCCGCAGTAGTCATTGGCCATTTCATCCCGCAGCGAAAACAGCTGCAGGCCGACGTTCTTCAGCAACATACCGCATTACTCCTTCCAGTTGATGATGACGCCCAGACAGGCGTTGCGATCCCGGTTCAGCTCCAGATAGACCGCCGGCGCTTCCTCCGGCGTGATCTCGCGCGAGATCAGCTCGCCGACATGCAGCTTGCCCTTGGCGATCAGGTCGAAGCAGATGTGCGTATTGCGTTCGATCGAGTGCTTGGCAAACCGGTCGCGCTGCAGCGGCAGCCGCCACTCGTGCGCGCCCTTGAGCGTCACGCAGCCCAGCTCGTCCAGATGGACGCAGCGCAGCACGTTCGCCAGCTTCGCCTCGTAGTCGCCGCGCGGCGTGCCCAGCAGGATCATCTCGCCGTGGTATCCGACCAGCTTCAGGCAGCTCTCCGCGCACGCGGGAATGCCCGTCGCCTCGATGACCGTGTTCGCGCCAAAGCCGCCGCCGAGCCGCTTCACGGCCTCCTCCGCGCCGTCGGGCGCGACCGCCAGATCCACGCCGACCTTCTCCGCCAGCGCGCGGCGGCTCGGCGCGGGATCGATGCCGATCACCGTCGCGCCGGACAGCTTCGCCAGCTACGCGGCCATGATGCCCACCAGCCCCAGTCCGGACACGACCACCACGTCGCCCAGCTGGATGTCCGACACGCGGATGGAGGTAAACGCGATCGTCGCCATGCGCACCATCGGGATCAGCCGGACGTCGGCGCCCTCGGGCACCTTGGCGATCAGGTTCCACGGATTCGGGCTGGTCAGCTGGTAGCGCGCGTGCATGCCGTAGTGGAACACGAGGTCGCCGGGACGGTAGTCCTCCATGCCCTCGCCGGCCTCGAGCACCTTCGATACGCAGCAGTAGCCCGGCGTCGCCGGCATCTTGAACCAGTCCTCGCCGCCAGACAGGCACGCAAGCTCCGTTCCCGTGCTGATGAGCGAAACCTGCGTCTCCACCAGCAGCTCGCCCGCCGCCGGCTTCAGCGATTCCTCCTCCTGATGAAGCGCGACCTGATACGGCGCTTCAAACACGATCTTTCGGTTTTTCACTTTCCTTCGCCTCCCAATAGGTTTCCACAATTCCTGCGGCGCCGCGCCCGCACAGGCGGGCTATTGCGCCGGTTCGCGCCGGCCCTTCGCGGAATCCGCCGCCGCGGACATGCCCTCCAGCCGGTCCCGCTGCGGATCCTGCGCGTCCTGCACCATCGCGCGCCTGCGCCGTTCGAGCAGCCGCGCCTCGCCGCTGCGCCGCAGCATGGCCAGTTCCTTTGCGACGCTCTCCATATAGGCGCTCGGCGTCATGCCGAGCACCGATTTGAACGTCTTGGAAAAGACGTGGATGCTGGAAAAGCCCGCCGCCACGGCGGCCTCCGTGATGTTGCAATTGCCGGAGAGCAGCATGCGCTGGGCGCGCTCAATGCGCGTGCGAACCACATAGCGGTGCAGCGGCATGTCGAAACACGCGCGGAACCGCTTGGTCAGGTAGTTCGGCGACACGCCGATGGCCTCGCTGATGCGCTCGTTGCTCAGGTCCTCGTCGGAAAAGTGTTCCTCGATGTACTTGAGCGCATTTTCGATGTGCAGCCACACCTTGGAGCCCTCGCCGTCGCGCAGGTTCTCCGGCTCCCATTCCATCGAGCCGCACAGCGTCTTGACCAGCAGCTCGGTGCAGTATGCCCGAAGCAGCGCGGAGCACCCGCCGCCCTCGCACATGCTGCGAAATTCCGCGTACATGCGGCGGTAAGTGTCCTCCAGCCGCGCGAACTCCTCCGGCTCCGGCCGGGTCGCAAACGCGCGATCGTTCATCAGCCGCTCGCGCGCGGGCACGACCTTCGCCTCGCGGCTGTCCAGCACGTCCTCGTGGCGCAGCATGCACCGGTCCGGATCCTCAAAGAAATCGAAGTGGAAGATGTTCTGCACCAGCTCTTCCCCGCCGGTGGGAATGATGACGTGCGTCTGAAACGGCGGAATCACGATGATGTCTCCGCGCCTGAGCGAATACCGGACGCCCTCGACGATGAAATCGGCGCTGCCCGCCGCGATCATCGTGTACACATGGTCGATGTCCTGCCACTTGCCCGCGCCGGTGAGATCACTCTTGACGCGCATCATGCGCACGAACGGCGTAATCCGATCGAAATCCTGCGCGTGCACGATTATCCCTCCCGCCAGAATCCGCTGTCCGGCATTGCCCAGCCAGCCCTTCCTCTGTCATTATAGCACGGCGGCCCCTGTTTTGCTTTATTCAGTTCATCTCTTATTTGTCGGTTTCTATCCAAATTTGCGCGAATATTCAGTGTTTTGCCCATCAATTGGTGATTTCCGTTGCGCAGCGATGAGATGTTCTCCTTTGAACAGGCGCATTGTCCGACGGAGCGGGAAGCGCTTCCCCACGCGCCTGGCCAAAGGCGGTTTGCGCGCAAAGAATGCTCTTTCGGAGAGGACGAACAGCGGGCCGCCTTCACCCGCAATTCTGCGAAGGCAATCCCGACAAACATCCGCGCGCGAAGCCTCCGCACCGCCCGCCGGACGCGCGGCGGCGGGGCAAAGACCGGCGAGGCGGCGGGGTAAAACGCAATCGCTCTCCCGCCGCGCATACGCCGTCCATTCGACCAGCTGCCCGCCGTCAGCAAATCGTCAGCGCGACGAGCGACGTAAACGCGCCGGCGCCGTCCGTCCCGCCGAACACGCAGACGTGCCGTCCCGGCGCATCGCAGCCAACGGCCGTGTGGGCATCGAATTCCGCGGCGTAAACGCCGTCTCCCAGCGCGGCCAGGCTGCCCGGAACCGCCGGGGCATAGCCCGAGAGGTCGCGCGTTCGGCACCGGCCCAGCAGCAAACTCGACTCCTCAGGCGCGCCTTCGCACGCGAAGGTCAGGCGAATCCGTCCGCCCTCCGCGAACGCCGCCGCATCAAAGGCGGGCAGTTCTCCGCCCATGCGTTCCTCCAAGCCGTCCTTCCCACACGCCGAAGCCTCGGCACACTCGCACTGGGCGCACGTCTCCGCATCATCTCTGGGTTCACACCGCGAGCCGAAGGACTCGCCGCGCTCGCACCGGGCGCACGTCTCCGCATCATTTCTGGTTTCACATCGCGAGCCAAAGACCTCGCCTCCCTCGCACCGGACGATTGCCTCTGCATCAAAGGCCGGTTGAGGCGGGCTCCACTCGCCGCCGGGCGACCGCACCGACAGCGTCTGTACCTTTGCGCGCACAAAGCGGGCGCCGAGCGCCTCAACCGCCGCCAGCGCGGCGCAAACCTGTCCGTCCGCCGCCTGCGCGAGCCGGGCAACCGCATCGGCCTCGCGCCCCTCGCCGAGCAGCGATTGCGCCTCAGCCACGGCCTCCGCGTCCGCCCGCACGGCGCGCGCGCGAAGGTTTGCGAGCGCCTCGCGGACGGCGGCGGCATTGTCGGCGTACACCATCTCCATTGCATCCCCGAAATCTCGCAGGCGCTGGATGCCGGTATCTGGCTGCGCCATGCGTGCCGGATCGGGAAGGAGGTGCCGCGCCAGCTCCGCGGCGGGATCGGCCATCGGCGCAAACGCCTCCGGAAGGCCGCACAGCGGGTGCAGCGGCAGCCACGGCTGCTGGCACGGCCGCCCAGCGGTCAGCCAGAGCGTCGTCAGCCTCGGGTCATGGCGCAGGTCAAACACGCTGCTCTCGACCGTGCTGCCGTCGCAGACGCGGTTGTTCGGCGTGCCGTGCGGCGTCCCGCCGGGGCCGATGCGCACGTCCTCGGGCGCGCCGTCGTAGTGGTTGGACAGAAGCACCATCATCTTCTCGACCGTCACCGGTTCCTTCGGACGCACGGCGAATGGAAGTTCTCCGTTCCCGCAGTCCTCGCCGGTCAGTGCCAGCGCGCTGAACCGCTGCCGCAGCACGTTGACCGGCTTTCCGACCGAATCGGGGTGCTGATAAGCCCTAGCAAAATCGAACGTCCCGGGCACGTACCAACCGCGCCGGACGGCTTCGCCGGCGAGGCCGTCGGACATCCAGAATTCATCGAATGCCGCCGGGTCGTGGATCGTATAGTGGTTCGGCATGATCAATACGCAGTCGTCCGGCACGCGAATGGCGACGTAACGCCGTCCCTGCGCGATCTGGATCATGAACGCCTCGTCCGCGTCGGCGACGGTGTAGGCGCGGCCGCTCGGCGCATAGCCCCATCGATCGACCAGCTCCATCAGGATGTGGATCGCGTCCCGCGCGCTGACCGCCCGCTCGGCCACGGCGCGGCGAAGGTTGTAGCTGATGCCGCCGGGCTGCCCGGAGCCGTCCTCGCGCGACTGCATGCAGCTGTTGCTGACGATGCAGACGCCGCGCTCATTGTAAAACACATCGGAGGTGCTCATGCCGCCCTCCGGCGTACTGATTTCCGACCAGTAGAATCCCAGCGTCCGCTCCACCTGAGGAATTGCCGCCAGCCCCGGCTCGGCGGGCATCGCGCTGCCCTCGGGCCAGCGCGCCGGCGGCACCAGCCCGTGGCGGACGGCCACGACGCCGGTGTCGTCCTCGTTGTGCGCGACCAGCACGCGCCCCGTCGCCGAAGCGCGGCGCCCGGCCACGAACGTCATGCAGTTCAGTTCCTCATCCCTGCGCATCGCCTGCAACCTCCCGTTTATTTACGGCCGCGTCGGGGCTGCCCGCGCGGTACAGCTCAGCATAGAACCCATTTTTGCGCATCAGCGATTCATGGTTGCCCTGTTCGATGACACGGCCGTCGCGCATGACCAGAATCGTATCGGCATTCCGGATGGTGGACAGGCGGTGCGCGACGATGAAGCTCGTGCGCCCCTGCATCATCCGCGCGAACGCCGACTGGATGCGGATCTCCGTGCGCGTGTCGATGGACGAAGTCGCCTCGTCGAGGATCAGCATCGGCGGCAGGGCGAGCATCACGCGCGAGATGCAAAGCAGCTGCTTCTGCCCCTGCGAGAGCATGCCGCCGTCCTCGCCGATGACGGTGTCGTAGCCGTCGGGAAGGCGGCGGATAAACGAGTGGGCGTGCGACGCCTTCGCCGCCTCGACGATCTCCTCCTCGGTGGCGTCTGGCTTGCCGAAGGCGATGTTTTCGCGAATCGTGCCGGCCTTCAGCCACGTCTCCTGCAGCACCATGCCGTAGCTGGAGCGCAGGCTGCGCCGCGTGACATCGCGGATGTCGCGGCCATCGACCGCGATGGAGCCGCCGCCGACGTCGTAGAACCGCATCAGCAGGTTGATCAGCGTCGTCTTGCCGCAGCCCGTCGGGCCGACGATCGCCACGCGCTGGCCCGGCTGGACGGAGAGGTTGAAGTGCTCGATCAGCCGGCGGTCGGGCGAATACGAAAACGAGACGTCCCGGCACGAAACCTGTCCCTCGACGTTCGCGAGCGCCTCCGCGCCCGGGCGCTCCGGCGCCTGCGGCTCGGCGTGCACAAGCTCCAGCAGCCGTGCGGCGCAGGCGATGGCGTTTTGCAGCTCGGTCACGACGCCGGAGATCTCGTTAAACGGCTTGGTGTACTGGTTGGCATAGCTCAAAAAGCTGGTCAGCAGGCCGACGGTCATGCCGCCGCCGAGCGCCGCCAGTCCGCCCGTCAGCGCCACGAGCGCGTAGACAACGGAATTGACAAACCGCGTGCACGGATTGGTCAGCGACGAAAAGAAGATCGCGCGCAGCGAGCACTTCTCAAGCCGGCCGTTGATCTCGTCGAACGCCTGAAGCGACGCCTCTTCCCGGCCGTAGGCCTTGACGACCTTGGCGTTGCCGATCATCTCGTCGATGTAGCCGGTCATCTCGCCGCGCGTCTCGGACTGCTGCCAGAACATGTCGTGCGTGCGCTGCGCGATGAACTTCGCCACGAACAGCGAAAGCGGCGTGACCACCACCACGACCACCGCGATGCCCGCGTGCATGAAGAACATGAACCCCAGCGTGCCCAATATGGTCAGCACGCCGGTGAACAGCTGCGTAAAGCCCATCAACAGGCCGTCGGCAAACGCATCCGCGTCCGCGATGACGCGGCTGACGATCTCGCCGTGCGGGTGCGAGTCGATGTAGGCGAGCGGCAGGATCTCGATCTTTTTCAGCGCGTCCTCGCGCAGGTCGCGCACGACGTTGAACGTCACGCGGTTGTTGACCACGTTCATCACCCACTGGATCGCCGCCGTCGCCGCCACGCAGGCCACAATCTGCACAAGCAGCGGCACGAGCCGCGCGAAATCGACGCCGGAATCCGCGATCTGGTCGATCGCCAGTCCCGCCAGATACGGCGCCAGCAGCGTCAGCACGACCGTGACGCCGGCCAGCACAAACGACAAAAACGCCAGCCACTTGTACCTTCCGATGTAGGTCAGCACCTCGCGAATGGTTCCCCGCTTCATGCGCTCGCCTCCCCGCCGTACTGCGATTCATAGATTTCCCGATAGACCGGGCAGCTTTCGAGCAGCTCCGCGTGCGTGCCGCGGCCGACCATCCGGCCGTCGTCGAGCACGAGGATCAGGTCGGCCTCGCGGATCGACGCCGTGCGCTGCGAGACGATGAACACCGTAGGCCGGTAGTCCAGCCCCGCGATCGCCGCGCGCAGCCGCTGGTCGGTGCCCTGGTCGAGCGCCGAGGCGCTGTCGTCGAGCACGAGGATGTCTGGACGGCGCACCAGCGCGCGCGCAATCGTCAGTCTCTGGCGCTGTCCGCCGGAGAGGTTGCGGCCGCCCTGCTCGAGCTCGGCGTCCAGCCCGCCCTTCGCGGCGACGACGTCCTCGGCCTGCGCCGCGCGCACCGCCGCCATCAGCTCCTCATCGGTCGCGTCCGCCTTGCCCCAGCGGAGGTTGTCGCGGATCGTGCCGTGGAACAGCACCGCCTGCTGCAGCACGAAGCCGATCCGGCCGCGCAGCTCGTCGACGTTTAGGTCGCGCACGTCCACGCCGCCCACCCGCACCGCGCCGGCGGTGGCGTCGTAAAACCGGGGAATCATGCTGACTAGGCTCGTCTTGCCGGAGCCGGTGCCGCCGATGACGCCGACGGTGCCGCCGCGGGGAATGGAGAAATCGATGTCCGTCAGCGATTCGCCGCCGGCGCCGCCGTAGGTCAGGCCGACGTGGTCGAACTGCACGGCCGGCGCGCCGTCCACGGCGGGCGCGGAGACCTCGGGCGAGGTCATGTCCGGCTGGATCGCCAGCGCGTCGGCGATGCGGTTCCAGCTCGCCGCGGCCTTGTTCATCGTCACGATCAGGTTCGCCAGCTTGATCAGCTCCACCAGAATCTGCGACATGTAGTTGTACAGCGCGACGACCTCGCCCGGCGTCAGCGCGCCGACGGACACCTGCACCGCGCCGGTGTAGATCAGCCACGCGATGGCCAGGTTGATCAGCAGGTAGGTCAGCGGGTTCATCAGCCCCGACACCCAGCCGGCGCGCTTCTGCTTCGCCGTCAGCGCGCGGTTCTTCTCGACGAACTCGGCAAACTGCTCGTCCTCCTTGCAGAACGCGCGGATCACGCGCGCGCCGGAGAGGTTTTCGCGCGTCGCGCCGAGCACCCGCTCGAGCGCCGCCTGCACGCCGCGCATCATCGGGATGTTGACCGCCATGATGCCGAACACCACCAGCGACAGCGCCGCGATGACCGCCACGAAGATCAGCGCGCTGCGCGTGTCGATCGTAAAGGCCATGATCATCGCGCCGAACACCACAAACGGCGAGCGCAAAAACAGCCGCAGCGTCATGTTCACGCCGGTCTGCGCCTGATTGACGTCGCTGGTCATGCGCGTAATCATCTTCGACGTGCCCAGCGCGTCCATGTTGGAAAACGACAGGCTCTGCAGATGCGAAAACAGCGCGTGGCGCACGCCGGTGGCAAAGCCCGTCGCGGCCTTGGCGGAGAAGTACTGCGCCGTCACCGAGCTGACCAGCCCGATCAGCCCCAGCGCGACCATCAATAGCACCATGCGCACGATCAGCCCGCGGTCGCCGCCGCCGATGCCATCGTCGATGATGACCTGCATCACCAGCGGCACCATCAGCTCAAACGACGCCTCCAACATCTTGAACAGCGGCGCGAGCACGCACTCCTTTCGGTACTTCCTGAGATAGTTCAGCATCCCGTTCATCTTTTCGCCCCCGAAATGTAAGCAATCACCTTCAGTATACCGATTTCCGCCAAAAAATCAACGGGCGGGATGTTACATCCCGCAGAAGGAATAAAGAAGCGCGCCGCCTGCGTTCCCTCCCACTGCACAGAACCGGTGCGCACCGCCTACTCGCCGCGTGGGGCGCGCGTTCGATGAAGGAACGGTCATCGGAAGAATCGTCCGACGATTCTGCTCCCGGCTTCCTTTTGCAAAAATCAAAAGTTCGTTTCCAAGATAAACGACGAAACTTCCCGGATCTCCGACTTGCGAGGAAAACTCGCAGGGGAGATCCGGGAAGTTTTTGTCCAATCGCCCGCCTTTTACCGCAGGAAGCCCTCGACGATCTTGTCCTCCGCTTCCTTTTCGGTCAGCCCGAGGGTCTGCAATTTGAGGATCTGCTCGCCGGCGATCTTGCCGATGGCGGCCTCGTGGATCAAGGCTGCGTCGGCATGGTTGGCGACCAGCTCCGGCGCGGCCGCGACCGAGCCGTTCTCGCCGATGATGGCGTCGCACTCCGAGTGCCCGGTGCAGGCGGCGTTGCCGGTGATGACCGAGCGATAGCTCTGCTTGGAATCGCCGCGCGCGACCGAGCGGGAGATCAGATCCGTGCCCGCGCCGTCGCCGTTCATGACGACTTCAAACTCCGTGCGCGCCTCCTGCGTCCCCTCGGTGAGCAGCCGCTCGTGGATGTGCAGCTTGGCGTTGGCGGCCAGCGTGGCGCGGGTCACGCGCGTGGTGCTGTCGACGCCGCCGATCTGCGAGGTCTCCATGATCATCACGGAATCCTCGGCCATGAACACCTCGGTGACCGGGTCGATGCGGCGGATGCCCGCGCCCTTGCCGGTGCCGACGTGCTTTTCGAGGTACTTCACCCGCGCGCCCTTCTCGAGGAAGAAGCGGTGGATGCCGTTGTGGCGCGCCGGCTCGCCGGTCTCGGTGTGGACGCCGCAGCCGGCCACGATCGTCACGTCCGCGTTCTCGCCGACGTAGAAGTCGTTGTAGGTCAAATCGTCCACGCCGCCGTGCGTGACGCACGCGGGGATGGACACCGATTCGCCCTTCGTGCCCGGCAGGATGCGGATGTCCAGCCCGGGCTGATCCTTTTTGGATTCGATTTTGATGTGCTCGGTCGAGCGCCGGCCGGCGCAGCCACCGTTTTCGCGGATGTTGAACGCGCCGTCGAACTTGCCCGTCCAGTCCGACACCATCTTGAGCAGTCCATCCAGAATCTGATTCATCCGGCAAACGCCTCCCTTCTGCCGCAGCAGGACGGATTTCCGGCGTCGGCCATCAATTCCGGCATGACCTCGCTCACCGCGCCCACGCGCTTGAGCGCGCCGCCGGCGATCACGGCGATCTGGTCGGCGATCTGCAAAATCCGCTCCTGATGGGAGATGATGAGCATGCTGCCGCGGATATTCGTCCGCAAATCCCTGAATACGTCGATCAAATTGCCAAAGCTCCACAGGTCGATGCCGGCCTCCGGCTCGTCGAAGATCGTCAGCCGGGTGTGCCTCAGCAGCACGGTCGCGATCTCGATGCGCTTGATCTCGCCGCCGGAAAGCGTGGCGTTGACCTCGCGGTCGATGTACTCCCGCGCGCACAGGCCGACGCGGCTGAGCACTTCGCACAGGCGCTTTTCGGTCATCGGCTCGCCCGCGGCCAGCTCGAGCAGCTGCCGCACGAGCAGCCCCTTGAACCGCACGGGCTGCTGAAACGCATAGCTGACGCCCCTGCGCGCGCGCTCGGTGACGTTCAGATCGGTGATGTCCTCGCCATCGAGCAGGATCTTCCCGCTCTCCGGCTTCTCCAAGCCGGCGATGACGCGCGCCAGCGTCGTCTTTCCGCCGCCGTTCGGCCCGGTGACGACCATCAGCGTGTCGTCCGGCACCGTCAGGCTGACGCCCTTCAAAATGGCCTCCCCGTCAGGGGCGCGCCAGACAATATCCTTCAGTTCCAACACTGCGATCACATCCTTTATGTGTAACCTGTAAATCCGCGAAAAGGAGGCGCAGAATCGACAGGATCCTGCGGTTTCGACAGAGTCGAAGCTGCCACGGCTTAAATTGAAAACATAAGGCGCGGCACCTGCGGGGGAAAATGTCGTTTCCCTATCTATTATACCCCAAATCCGCGCGTTCAAAAAGGTGAACTCCGGTTAAATCGCAGGATTTCCCGCCCATCCGGCGGCATTGGGAGACGGCCCGGCCGGAAAACGGGCTCAGCGGCATCCGTCCGGCATTCGCAGCGCAAAGCGGCGGCAAAGGCGCTGAAATCGCGCTTCCGGGAATTTTCAAACCTCGAGGATGGTCCGCTCGCCCGCCCCCCCGGAACTTCAGCCCGGCCATCGCGATTTAACGCCGATTTTCCTTGTGTACCGCCCGGAAACGTGCTATAATAATTGATGAAGCAGAAGCGACCACTTCTCACCTTGCGTCGAAAGTTGCAATGGTTCTAATTGGATTGGAATGGCTCCGTTCGGGGCTTGTGTGGAGTGGCGCAGAAGCGTTACTCTTTTTTCATTTGCGAATTGCATTAGGAGGTGCATCGGTATTAACGATCTCATGATTAACGAGGAGATCCGCGATCGTGAAGTGCGAGTCGTAGATCGAAACGGCGAACAGCTGGGCGTCATGCCCATCCGGCAGGCGCTCGAGATGGCTGAGGAGGCGCAGCTTGACCTGGTCAAGATTGCCCCGCAGGCGCGTCCACCGGTCTGCAAGATCATGGACTACGGGAAGTATCGCTTCGAGCAGTCCAAGAAAGAGCGCGAATTCCGCAAAAATCAGAAGGTCATTACCGTAAAAGAGGTGCGCCTGTCCGCAACCATTGAGGACCATGACATTGATGTCAAGCTGAAGAACGCGATCAAGTTCCTGAAGGATGGCAACAAGGTCAAAGCCACGATTCGCTTCCGTGGTCGTCAGATCACGCACTCCGAGATCGGCCGTCAGGTAATGACGGAGTTCGCGGAGCGGATTAAGGAGTATGGAACGGTCGAGAAGGCGCCGCAGATCGAGGGCCGGAACATGTCCATGTTCATCAGCCCCAGGCCGAGCGCCGATTGATCGGCCGGACGATCCGGCGCGTACCGATGACGAGAGGAGGAAATCCCAATGCCCAAACAGAAAACGCACAAGGGCGCGGCCAAGCGCTTTGACTTCACCAAAAACGGCAAGGCCAAGCATGCGCAGGCGTTCCGCCGCCACATCCTGACCAAGAAGCCCACCAAGCGCACCCGCAATCTCCGCAAGGCCGCCTATCTGACCACCACGGAGAGCAAGACGATGAAGAAACTGCTGCCCTACAAGTAAGGAGGCGAATCGATCATGGCAAGAGTCAAGCGTGCAGTCAACGCACAGAAGAAAAAGCGCAAGGTAATGAAGCTCGCGAAGGGGTACTTCGGAGCCAAGAGCAAGCAGTATCGCGCCGCCAGCGAGCAGGTTCGCCGCTCCCTGCGCTATGCATACATCGGCCGCAAGCTGAGGAAGCGCGATTTCCGCAGCCTGTGGATCACCCGCATCAACGCCGCCGCCCGCATGAACGGCCTGAGCTACTCCAAGCTCATGAACGGACTGAAGGTCGCCGGCGTCGACATCAACCGCAAGATGCTCTCCGAGCTGGCCATCAGCGATCCGTCCGCGTTCACCGCGCTGGCGGACAAGGCCAAGGAAGCGCTGAAGTAACGCACTGAAAACCGTGGACGGAAGATCGCAATGCTCTTTCGTCCACTTTTCTGTTTTATAAGGAGGTTTTCCAATGAAAGAGCAGCGCATGAAGCGAGCCATTGCCGTCAAAACGCGCGCATAAGAGGAGGTGATTGCCATTCAAAACGACCCGTCAGGAGGATATTATGAACGACATTCCCAACCCCAACGAGCTCTTCCCGAACGAATACGGGACCTCATGCTTTATCAAAAACGCCGTCACGGCGCCGAACATTCAGATCGGCGACTATACCTATTATGACGATTCCCACGACCCTGCCGGATTCGAGCGCAACAACGTGCTGTTCAATTACCCCGAATTCGGCGACCGGCTGATCATCGGCAAATTTTGCAGCATCGGATCTGGCACGAAGTTCATCATGGGGCCGGCCAACCACCGCATCAGCAGCGTCACGACCTACCCGTTTCACGTGTTCGGCGGCGCGTGGGCCGAGCGGACGCCGGAACATCTCTCGCAGCTGCCCTTTAAGGGCGATACGATCGTTGGAAACGACGTCTGGTTTGGGCGCGAATGCGTCGTCATGCCCGGCATCAAGATCGGGGACGGCGCTCTCATCGCCGCCTATTCCGTCGTCACGCGCGACGTCGAGCCGTACAGCGTCGCCGGCGGAAATCCGGCAAGGCCGATCAAGAAGCGGTTCAGCGACGAGCTGATCGCGCTGCTGCTGCGCCTGAAGTGGTGGGATCTGCCGCCCGAGCGGCTGGTGGAAATCCTGCCAATGCTGTGCGATCCAGACCTGAAGAAAGTCGCTTCGCAAATCCGGGAGCTGCTCGGCGAATGAGGGGGCTTTGAGCCGCCGGCAGATTCGCCCAGCCTCGCATAAACAAAACCGCCCCGAACCGCATTCGGTTCGGGGCGGCGTTCTATATCAATCAGAACTTCAGGGAATTGAGCTTGATGCCCGGGCCCATGGTCGAAGAGAGCACCGCAGAGCGGATGTACGTACCCTTCGCAGCGGCCGGCTTCGCCTTGATGATCGCCTCCATCAGCGCGCGGAGGTTCTCGGTGAGCTTGGCCTCTTCAAAGGAAGCCTTGCCGACGGGGCAGTGGATGATCGCGGTCTTGTCCACGCGATACTCGACCTTACCGGCCTTGATGTCGCGCACGGCCTTGGCGATGTCCATCGACACCGTGCCGGACTTCGGGTTCGGCATCAGGCCCTTCGGGCCGAGCACGCGGCCCAGACGGCCGACCATGCCCATCATGTCCGGGGTGGCGACGACGACGTCGAAGTCGAACCAGCCGCCCTGGATCTTCGCGATCATGTCCTCCGCGCCGACGTATTCCGCGCCGGCCTCGGTGGCCTCGTTCGCCTTGTCGCCCTTGCAGATGGCGAGCACGGTGACCTTCTTGCCGGTTCCGTTGGGCAGAACCACGGCGCCGCGAACCTGCTGGTCGGCATGGCGCGGATCGACGCCCAGACGGACGGAGATCTCGACGGTCTCGTCAAACTTCGCCTTCGCGGTCTGCTTCACGAGCGCCACGGCCTCTTCGGGGTCATACAGCTTGGTGCGGTCGATCAGCTTCATGCTGTCGGAATATTTCTTTCCCTTTTTCATGGTTACATCCTCCTTGTGGTCAAGCGGGTTTTGCCCCTCCCACGATTCTGTTCGGTCAGTCGACGACGACAACGCCCATGGAGCGCGCGGTGCCCGCGATCATGCTCATGGCGGCTTCCAGCGAAGCGGCGTTCAGGTCGGGCATCTTCAGCTCGGCGATCTCCTTGATCTGAGCCTTGGTGATGTTGGCGACCTTATCGCGGTTCGGGCGGCCGGAGGCGTGCTCGATGCCGCAGGCCTTCTTGATCAGCACCGGCGCCGGCGGCGTCTTGGTGATGAACGTGAAGGAGCGATCCTGATACACGGTGATGACCACCGGGATGATCAGGCCAGCCTGCTTCGCGGTGCGATCGTTGAATTCCTTGCAGAATCCGGGGATGTTCACGCCATGCTGACCGAGCGCGGGGCCGATTGGCGGCGCGGGGGTCGCCTTGCCGGCAGGAACCTGCAGCTTGATCAGCGCGGTAACTTTCTTTGCCATAAGGGTTTTCCTCCTCTACATGTATGTGGTGAAGCGGAGCGCGCAATGGCGATCCTCCCACTCCCTGAAACCCGAGAAACGGGCGTTCAGCAATTGAACCGGGTCATTCCTCCACGCGGACGACCTCGTCGTAGGCGAGTTCCACGTCGGTTTCCCGCTTGAGCATCGGAACCACGACCTTGATGCGCTTGGCGCCCTCGTCGATCTCCGTCACCCGTCCGGTGAAATTCTCAAACAGGCCCGTCAGGATCCGCACGCTGTCGCCAACGCAGATGTCCGCGCGCACCTGCGGCGCCGCGGGGTTGAACACATTGGCGAAGTCCGTCTCGGAAAGCGGCGTGGCTTTGTTGCCCGCGCCGACAAAACCCGTCACACCGCGCGTATTGCGAACCACAAACCAGGTTTCGTTGGTCATTTCCATCTTGACCATCACATAACCGGGCAGCAGCTTGCGCTGAACCGTGCGGCGCTTGTTGTTCTTGATCTCGACAACCTCTTCCGTCGGAATGCGGACGTCGACGATTTTGTCCTGCATGCCGTTGTTTTCAACGGCCTTCTCGAGGTTGACCTTGACCTTGTTTTCGTAGCCGGAATAGGTATGCACGACATACCATTTGATTCCCTCGTTTTCCGCCATCTGAGCACCCCGTCCTTAGAGGTTCACGATGAGGTTGACCAACGCGCTCGCGCCGAAATCAAACACACCGATGACGACGATCATGGCGATCATAAAGAGGAAGACGACGAGAGAATAGTTGATCATTTCCTTGCGGGTCGGCCAGGTGACCTTCTTCAGCTCGTGCTTCATGTTCAGGAAGAAGCGGCCGATTCCCTTAAAGAAATTGCCAATGGCCCTGCCGAAGCGCTTCATGCGCCCGGGCTGCTGCTGGGCGTTCTTGGTTTCCTCTGCCTTAGCCATCTTTTCACATCCTTCTCTGCGAGCCGGCGAACGACGGCATCACTTGGTCTCCTTGTGGCTGGTGTGCTTTCTGCAGAAGCGGCAGTACTTATTCATCTCGAGGCGGTCGGGATCGTTCTTCTTGTTCTTCATGGTATTGTAATTGCGCTGCTTGCACTCCGTGCACGCGAGCGTCACCTTGACGCGCTTGTCCGAGGCCATGCTGTGGACACCTCCTGTATTCTGATTCGGCTCCCGCGGATTTCCGCGGCCGCCTTGTAGAGTCCGGCAAGAAGTGCCGACGACAACAGCAGCCCACATCCGGGGCAGACTAATATATTATAGAATAGCCTTCCCCGAATTGCAAGCCCCTGCCGCTTTCATATGCAAATTTTACAATGAAAGCGCGAAAATTTCGCCTGCCGGCAATGGCCGGAACCTCTTGGAAAAGGGCCACATACCCGCAGGTACATGGCCCTTGGCACGCAGATGATTACTTGATCTCGATGACCGCGCCGACTTCCTCGAACTTCTTCTTGAGTTCCTCGGCCGCTTCCTTGCTGATGCCCTCGGCCAGCGTGGAGGGGGCGTTGTCGACCATGTCCTTGGCTTCCTTCAGGCCCAGGCCCGGCTTGACTTCGCGGACGACCTTGATGACGTTGAGCTTCTTCGCGCCCGCTTCCTTCAGGACGACGTCGAACTCGGTCTTCTCCTCGACTTCCTCAGCGGCCGCCGCCACAGCGCCGCCAGCCACGACGGGAGCCGCCGCGGACACGCCGAACTTCTCTTCCATTTCCTTAACCAGGTCAGCCAGCTCGAGAATGGTCATCTTCTCGATCGCGGAGATGATTTCTGCATTGCTCATGGATATTTCCTCCTGTGATGATTTCAATGATCTTGATGGTCATGCAGCGCGCAGGTCTGCGCGCAAACGCGGGATTATTCGCCCGCCTTCTGCTTGCGGATCGCCTCGACGCAGTAGACGAACTTCGACACGGAGCTCATCATGCTGCCCATGATCTTCGCGATGAGGGTCTCCTTGCTCGGCAGGTTGGCCAGCGCCTGTACGCCCGCCTCGTCGAGGTACGCGCCATCGCAGACGCCGCACTTGATCGTCAGCTTCTTCGCCTTCTTGGAGAACTCGCTGATGATCTTCGCGGGGGCGATCATGTCCTCGTAGCCGAACGCGACGGCGGTCGGTCCTTCGAGATGCGCCTTGACGCCGTCCATGCCCAGGCCGTCGATGGCGAGGTTGATCATGGTGTTCTTCAGAACCGCGTATTCGACGCCCGCCTTGCGCAGCTGATTGCGCAGCTCGGTGTCCTCCGCGACGTTCAGGCCGCGGTAATCCACGAGCACGACGGTCTGCGCGCGCTGGAACTTGTCGCGAATGTCCGCGACGACGCCCTTTTTGATTTCAAGATTCTTGGACAATTTCAAACACCTCACATTCCCGTCCAGATTGACGGCAATAAAAAACCCTTGCACAGACGCAAGGGCGGCAATTTCCAACCATTGCGCCTCGGCGAGCGACCGTTTCCGGTCTTATGCACAGCACTCGCTGTCTATGGCACAGAGCTTCTTAAGCCGGATATTATTATAGCAGATCTCCGCCCGGCTGTCAACCGCCGCGCAGCGTCTCCGTCTTCATTTAACATGTTCGTCCTGTGCGGCGCGATTCCCAAAAATTAACGCGCGATTCGCGCCCAGCCGGCAGGAATTTACGCAGAAACCTTGAAAAACCCCTTCGGGTGTGTTAAACTGCTAGGGTGTGCATGATATGTCAGTGCCGAGAAGTTCAGGAGGATGAATGGAATGACCACTACGTTTGAGAAACTCTCTTCCAATAAAGTCAAGCTGGGCTTTGCCGTCGAGCCGGAGAAGTTCGACGAAGGTCTGCAGACCGCCTATCGCAAGCTGGTCAAGCAGATCTCCATTCCCGGCTTCCGCCGGGGCAAGGCGCCGATGCGCGTCATCGAGAGCCACTATGGCCCCAGCGTGTTCTATGAGGACGCCTTCGAGGCGATCTTCCCGGAGATCTACCGCGCCGGCCTTGAGGAGCACGGCGTCGAACCCGTCGACAGCCCGGAGCTCGACATCGAGCAGATCGGCCGCGGCAAGGAGCTGAAGTTCACCGTCGAGGTGTTCGTCCGCCCCGACGTCAAGCTCGGCGAGTATAAGAACCTCGGCCTGAAGAAGGAAGTCGCCGAGGTCACCGACGACGATGTCAACGCCGACATCGAGCGCGCCCGCGAGCGCGCCGCCCGCTATGTCGAAATCACCGACCGCCCGGCGAAGCTCGACGATCAGGTCAACATCGACTATGCCGGCTATCTGGGCGACGTTCAGTTCGACGGTGGCACGGCCACCGGCCACGACCTTGTGCTCGGCTCGGGCAGCTTCATCCCCGGCTTCGAGGATCAGCTGGTCGGCGCGAAGGTCGGCGACGAGGTGGACGTGAACGTCACCTTCCCGGAGGAGTATCACGCCGAGGAGCTCGCCGGCAAGCCCGTCGTGTTCAAGGTCAAGGTCAACTCCATCCGCGAGAAGGACGTCCCCGCGCTGGACGACGACTTCGTGACCGAGGTCTCTGAAAAGGCCAACACCGTCGACGAATACCGCGCCGAGATCCGCGAAAAGCTCGAAAAGCGCGCCGAGGACAACGCCGACCGCGCGTTTGAGGACGCCGTGCTCGACGCCGTCAGCGACAACGCCGAGGTCGACATCCCGAAGGCCATGATCGACGACGAAGTCACCGCAATGCTGCGCGACATGGAAATGCGCCTGGCCTATCAGGGCATGAAGCTCGACGACTTTGCGAAGTACACCGGCCAGACGATCGACCAGCTTCGCGAGCAGTACCGCCCAGGCGCCGAGGAGCGCGTGCGCAAGAACCTCGTGCTTGAAGCGGTCATGAAGGCGGAGAACATCGCCGCGACCGACGAAGAGGTCGACAAGGAGATCGCCGACTACGCCGCGCGCAGCGGCCAGAAGCCGGAGGATCTGCGCAAGGCCATCGGCGAGGACGGCGTCAAGCGCTTTGCCGAGATGGCGTCTCTGAAAAAGACCGTCGACTTCCTCAAGGCGAACGCCGAATAATCCGGTCTGCCGCCTGAAAAACCCGCAGAGGACAAGCCCCGCATCCGCAGAGCGCGAATCTGTGGGGTGCGGGACTTGTTCTCTGTGGGCATAAACCAGCTCAGGCGGCGCATACTATATGAAAATGGACGTTTTTTACAGGAGGTGTGACCATGAATCTGGTGCCCTACGTCATCGAACAGACCAACCGCGGCGAGCGCTCGTATGACATCTACTCCCGCCTGCTCAAGGATCGAATCATCTTCCTGGGCGGCGAGATCGACGACGACGTCGCCAATTCCGTCGTGGCGCAGATGCTCTTCCTCGAAATGGAGAATCCGGACGCCGACATCATGCTCTACATCAACAGCCCCGGTGGCTCGGTTTCCGCCGGCATGGCGATCTACGATACGATGCGCTACCTCAAGTGCGAGGTCTCCACGCTGTGCGTCGGCCTCGCCGCCTCGATGGGCGCGTTTCTGCTGGCGGCCGGCGCCAAGGGCAAGCGCAAGGCATTGCCCCACGCCGAGATCATGATCCATCAGCCGCTCGGCGGCGCGAAGGGCCAGGCCACGGACATCCAGATCCAGGCCGAGCAGATCCTTCGCATCAAAAAGACGATGAACGAATTGCTCGCGCAGAACACCGGCAAGCCGCTCAAGACGATCGAAAAGGACGTCGAGCGCGACCACTACCTCACCGCCGAACAGGCGCGCGACTACGGCATCATCGACGAAATCATCGCTCCAAGGAGATAATCAATGGCAAATAACAGGGATGGCAGCAAGGTTCGCTGCTCGTTCTGCGGCAAGACGCAGGATCAGGTCCGCCGCATGGTGGCCGGGCCGAACGCCTACATCTGCAATGAATGCGTGCTGATCTGTCAGGAGATCGTGTCCGACGACGTCGAAAGCGTCGGCGCGCACGGCGAAATCGAGATCAAGAAGCCGCAGGAGATCAAGGATGTGCTCGATCAGTACGTCGTCGGTCAGGAGGCCGCCAAGAAGGCGCTGTCCGTCGCCGTGTACAACCACTACAAGCGCATCCGCTTCATGAACGGCAAGAAGAACGACGTTGAACTGCAGAAGTCCAACATCGTCATGCTCGGCCCGACGGGCTGCGGCAAGACCTACCTCGCCCAAACGCTGGCAAAGATCCTGAACGTGCCGTTCGCCATCGGCGACGCCACGAGCCTGACCGAGGCCGGCTACGTCGGCGAGGACGTCGAAAACATCCTGCTGCGGCTCATCCAGAACGCCGATTACGACGTCGAGCTCGCCCAGCGCGGCATCATCTACATCGACGAGATCGACAAGATCGCCCGCAAGAGCGAGAACCCGTCGATCACGCGCGACGTCAGCGGCGAGGGCGTGCAGCAGGCGCTTTTGAAGATCCTCGAGGGCACGGTCGCCTCCGTTCCGCCGCAGGGCGGGCGCAAGCATCCGCACCAGGAGTTCATCCAGATCGACACCACGAACATCCTGTTCATCTGTGGCGGCGCGTTCGACGGCATCGACAAGATCGTCGAAAACCGCATCGGCAAGAAGACGATGGGCTTCGGCGCCGAGATCCGCGGCCAGTCCGAGCGCACCGACGAGGAGCTGATGTCGCAGGTGCAGCCGGAGGATCTGCTGAAGTTCGGCCTGATCCCCGAGTTCGTCGGCCGTTTGCCGATGGTCGTGTCGCTCAATTCGCTCGACGAGGAGGCGCTGATGCGCATCCTGACCGAGCCGAAGAACGCGCTGGTCCGCCAGTATGCGAAGCTGCTCAGCTTCGACAACGTCGAGCTGGAGTTCACCGAGGGCGCGCTGCGCGCCATCGCCCAGCAGGCGCTCAAGCGCAAGAGCGGCGCACGCGGCCTGCGGGCGATCATCGAGGGCGTCATGACCGACACGATGTACGAATTGCCGTCGCTCGAGGGCGTCAAGAAGTGCATCATCACCGAGGATGCCGTGCTCAACAAGGCGAAGCCGATTTTGATCTCCGCCCAGCCCGAGCCACAGCAGGTCAGTGAGCCGCCGAAACTGAGCAGTTCGCTGCCGGGCGCATGAGGGCGTGTTCATCTTCATTACAGCCATCGCAAAATCCGGGGTTACGCACCCCGGATTTCTTTTTTCGGCTCCGCCCATGGACACGACCTGTATTGCGCACGCCGGATTGGATTTCCTGCTCCTCAGTCTCACCGCCCTGCCCCTTCCCATAAGCAAAACTTCCCCGTCCGCAAAGCGAACGGGGAAATGCGTCGGGGAAAATTACAGCTTTGCAGCCTTTGCGCGGCGGCGGGCAATGGCGTTGTACACCGCCATCGCGGCGATCGTCGCGATATAGGGGATGCACTCCAGCAGCTGCTGCTTGATCGCCGTGTTCTGCAGCACGCGCGCGAGCGCCTGCGTGAAGCCGAACAGCAGGCTGGAGAGCAGCGCGCCGATCGGATGCCCCTGACAGAGGTTGTTCGCCGCGAGCGCGACGTAGCCGCGCGCGGAGGAGATGTTCTGAATGAACAGTGTCACCGAACCGAGCGAGAGCAGGCAGCCGGCCAAGCCAATCATCGCGCCGGAGAGCGTCGTGGCGATGATCTGGTTGCGCGCGACGTTGATGCCCAGCGAGCTGGCCGCGCTCTGGTTGATGCCGATCGCCCTCAGCCGGAAGCCGATGACCGTCTTGTACATGATGATGTACATCACGATCGCCAGCAGAAACGCCGCGTAGTCGATCGCCGTCAGGTTGGTAAACATCGTGCTCAGCACGGGAATGTCCTTGATGACCGGCAGCGCGATCTTCGGCAGGCCCGCATTTTCGCCGGTGATCGTCACCGTGCCCTTCGTATCGAAGATCATGGAGAGCATAAACGTCGTAAAGCCCAGCGAGAACGTGTTGATCGCCATGCCGACGATCATCGGCTGGCCGTTCAATTTGACGATGAAGAACGACATGATGAATGTCAGCAGCATCGCCACGCCCATGGCCACCAGCACCGACAGGAGGATGTTGCGCAGGAAGTACTGCGTCAGGAACGCGAAGAACGCGCTGGTCAGCAGCGTGCCCTCCAGGGCGATGTTGAAGACCTTGACCTTCGAGCAGACGCCCGCGCAGAGCGCGACCAGCAGAATCGGCGCCGTCTGGCGGAGGATGGTGTTAAAAACGCTTGCGAGATATTCGATGCCCATGCCTTACCCCTCCCTCAGCACTTTGCGCGCCTTGTGGTTGCGCTGCGCAATGCGCAGCAGCTTGACCGACATCAGCAGCGTGATGATGCCCTCGATCATGTTGCAGACCTCGACCGGGATGATCGTGCTGCGCTGCATCGCGCTGCCGCCGGTCGAGAGGCCGGCCAGCAAAATCGACGCCACCGCCGTGCCGATCGGGTTGAAGTTCGCCAGCAGCGCGGCGACCATTCCGCTCCACGCATAGCCCGTCGTAAAGATCATCTGGTCGATGTAGCGGTACTTGGAGCCGAGCGCCTCAAACGCGCCGCCCAGTCCCGCCAGCGCGCCGCTGATCAGCAGCACGATGTACAGCATCCGGCGGGCGTTGATGCCGCCGTAGAGCGCGAACTTCGCGTTCAGGCCGCCCATGCGGGACTTGTAGCCAAAGGTCGTCTTTTTGAACACGAAGTACGCGATCAGCACCGCCACCAGCGCCAGCACGAAGCCCCAGTGCACCGAGCCGGGCGTAATCGCGCTCAGCTGCGCCTCCGCGGCGATTTTGCCGGTCTGTACGGCGTTGATGTCCAGCGCCTCGGGATCCTTGACGACGAAGTTCGTCATGTAGCTGGCAAAGTAGTTCGCGATGTAGTTCAACATCAGCGTGGAGATGATGAACGTGACTTCAAACTTGTCGTACAGCCACGCCGACAGCGCCGAATAGGCCGCGCCGACCACGACCGCCGCAAGCATCGCCAGCAGCAGCCGCACGAAGCCCGGAAGCGGCAGATAGTAGGCCACCAGCGCCGAGCAGAACGCGCCCAGAATCATCTGGCCCTCGCCGCCCATCGCCTCGTAGCCCGAGCGCCACGCGATGCAGACCGCGAGGCCGCCCATGATGATCGGCGTCGCGCGCTTGAGGGTATCGTTCAAGTAGAATTCATTGCCGAACGCGCCGCGGATCATCGCGCCATAGGCGGTGAACACGTTCTCGCCGCAGATCATGATGACCACCGCGCCCAGCAGCAGGCTGATCAGCACCGCCACCAGCGGCTGGCCGAAGCTGTCCGCTATGGCCCCCAGCGTCTTTTTCCAATTCCGGGATTCCTCATTCATGATTGACCGCACCTCCCACCATCAGAAGACCCAGCGCCTTGTCGTCCATGCTGTCGCGCTTGAATTCGCCGTTGATGCGGCCTTCGTAGATGACGTAAATTCGATCCGACAGGCTCATGATCTCCGTCAGCTCCGAGGAGACCAGCAGCACCGCCGCGCCCGAATCGCGCTTCTTGACCATGCGGTCGTGAATGGCCTCCATGGCGCCGATGTCGATGCCGCGCGTCGGCTCGCAGCAGATGAGCACCGGCGTGTCCAGACTCATCTCGCGCGCGACGATCAGCTTCTGGGCGTTGCCGCCGGACAGCTCGCGCATCTTCTGCGTCGGCGAGGACGCCTTGACGGCGAAGTCGGCGATCAGCTTGCGCGCGTACTCGCGGATGCGCCCGTGGTTGGTCAGGCCGCGCCTGGAAAACGGCTCGCTGTCCTGCCGGCCCATCAGCGCGTTCTCCTCGAGCGTGCCCTCCGGCGCGGAGCCCCAGACGTAGCGGTCCTCCGGGATGTGCGCCAGCCCCGCGTCGCGGATGGCGCGCACCGAGCGGTTGGTCACGTCCTGCCCCTGCACCAGCACCTGCCCGCCCGTCACGGGCGTGAGGCCGGTGATGCAGTTGATCAGTTCGGACTGGCCGTTGCCCGAAACGCCCGCGATGCCGACGATCTCGCCGGCGTCGACGTGGATGTCGATGCCCTTGAGCACCTCGCGTCCGTCTTCGGTCAGGCGAAGGTCCTTCGTCTCCAAAAGCGTCTTTTCCGCGTGCACCGGCTGGATGACGCGATTGACGATCTGGCGGCCGACCATCAGGAAGGCCAGCTCCTCGATATTCGTGTCGGCGGTTTTGCGCTCGGCGACGACTTCGCCCTGGCGCATGACGTACACGCGGTCGGAGACGGCCATGACTTCCTGCAATTTGTGCGTAATGACGACGATGCTCTTGCCCGCCGCGGCCAGCTGGCGCATCGTCTCCAGCAGCGCGTCGACCTCCAGCGGCGTCAGCACGGCCGACGGCTCGTCGAAGATGATGATCTCCGCGTTTTGATAGAGGATCTTGAGGATTTCGACGCGCTGGCGCAGGCCGACCGGGCATTCGGAGATGCGCGCGGTCGGGTCGATCTTCAGCTGGTATTTATCGGAAAGGGCCCGGACGGTCTCCACCGTCTTGTTCATGTCCATGAACGGGCCGCGATGGATCTCATTTTTGAAAACGATGTTTTCCGCAACGGTCATTTCCTCAAACAGCATGAAGTGCTGCTGCACCATGCCGATGCCGGCGGCCATGGCGTCCGACGGCGTGCGGAAGCGCATCTTCTTGCCGTTGACGTAGATCTCTCCGGAATCCGGCCGGACCAGCCCGTAGAGAATCTTCATGATGGTGGATTTGCCGGCGCCGTTTTCGCCGACGATGGCCAGAATTTCGCCCCGGTTGAGGTGAAGGCTGACGTTGTTGTTCGCCACGACGGGTCCGTACGTCTTGACGATGTCTTTCATTTCAAAGATCATGATGAAGCACCCCGTTCCTGAAAGCGTTGCGTCCCCGTGCGCCCGGACGGGGCGCCTTGGCAGCTCGGGCGGAAAGCGCCGCCCGTGAATGAACCGGCCCTTTGGAAAAGGGTTTCCAAAGGGCCGGAGATCCGCCGTGAACGATTAGAAGGTGTACTCCGCGGGATCCGGGAGCTCCAGAACCAGTTCGCCGGAGACGATCTGGTCGACGACCGCCTGACAGGCCGCGATGACCTCGGGGGTCAGGATCTCCTCGTTGAGGTAGTTGCCCTCGTTGGTGATGTGCGTCGCGCCGATGGCGCCGTCCGCCAGATCCTGCACGGTCAGGCCCATGGTCATCGTGTCGTTGAAGTAGGACTCAATGACGAAGCCCATCGTGACGCCGGTGTTCTTCAGCTGCGCGGAGAGGATGTAGGGGTTGTCCGGCGTGGTGGCGTCGGCATCCTGCGCGATGGAGTAGATCGGCGTGCCGGCCTCGGCCAGCTCGAGCGCCGCCTGGAAGATGCCCTCGTTCGCCGCAGCCGCGCCGCCGAAGATGTAGGTCGCGCCCGCAGCCTGCTGCTGGATGGCGTACTCATAGGCGACGGAGGTGTCGGTATAGCTGTTGGTGAAGTTGAAGATGAACTGCGCATCCGGGTTGACGGACTTGACGCCCTCGGCAAAGCCCCAGCGGTACTTGAAGGAACCGGTGCCGTCGAACGCGCCGATGTAGCCGTACAGCTCCTCGTCCGGGAACGCGTTGCCGGCCATGACGCCCATCAGATAGGCGGCCTGCTCCTCGTTGTAGCTGATGGACATGACATTGTCGCTGCCGGCATCCGTGTCGATGACCGCGTACTTCGCGGCGTCCGGATACTGGGTCGCCACTTCGTTGGCGTACTCGGCGCTCTGCCAGCCCACGCCGACGATCAGGTCGTAGCCTTCGGCCACCGCCGCGCGGTAGTTGGACTGCCACTCGTCGGTATCGGAGCACTCCATGACGCTCAGTTCATAGCCGTAGGTCGCCTGCAGCTCCTCCGCCTTGTCGACCACCTGGGTCAGGAACAGGTTGGTGCCGACCGGGTCGCAGATGACGGCGATCCGCGCGGCCTCTTCCGCGAACGACGCGGGGACAAGGGACAGGATCAGAGCAAGCGCCAGAACGATAGATGCCAGTTTCTTCATGATGCTGTGACTCCTTTGATGAATGTAGTATAATTCAAAGCCGCAAGGCCTTAAATCCGAAAAACCGAACATTTCATCGGATGGCAGGAACTCCATTCGTCTAAATCATATCACAACGAGGGGGAAATGTCGAGTTATTTTTTCATTGTGGCGCGAATTTTGACGCCTGAGCGTCAGAAAGCGCCGAATCCTGCCGGGTTTGGCGTCCATTCGCCTTAACACACACGGCATTGACGCGCTTCCGCGCGCGTGATACAATTTAGATGAGAAATTTGTCCCGCTCCGCGCGGGCGGTCAGGAGGATTGACATGGATTATACCTATGAGTACTTTCAGAAATCCGCCGATTATGTGAAAAAGATTGTCCCGTGGACGCCGGACGTGGCCATCGTCCTCGGGTCGTGCCTCGGGCCGTTTGCCGACACGATCGAGGATCCCATCGTCATCGACTACAAGGACATACCGAACTTTCTGGTCTCGACGGTCAAGTCCCACGCGGGCAAGCTGATCTTCGGCACCGTCGCCGGCAAGCGCGTGGTGTGCATGTCCGGGCGCTTCCATTCCTACGAGGGCTATGACTTCGAGCAGCTCGTGATCCCGGTCCGGCTGTTCAAGCTGCTGGGCGTCAAGGCGACGATCCTGACCAACGCCGCCGGCGCGATCAACCCGTCCTACCGCCCCGGCGACGTGATGATCGTCTCCGACCACATCAAGTTTACCGGCGCAAGCCCGCTGCGCGGCCACAACGTCGAGGAGTTCGGCCCGCGGTTTTTCGACGTCAGCCGCATGTACACGCCGGAGCTTCGCAAGCTGGCGTGGGACTGCGCAGCGGACAGCGGCCTGAACGTCCATGAGGGCGTGTACTTCTTCTTCACCGGCCCGCAGTTTGAGACGCCGGCCGAGATCCGCGCCGCGCGCCTGCTGGGCGGCGACGCCGCCGGCATGTCCACCGTGACCGAGGCGCTCACCGCCGCGCACTGCGGGATGCCGCTTCTGTGCCTGAGCGTGATGACCAACATGGCCGCGGGCGTGCTCGACCAGCCGATCACCTCCGAGGAGGTCGACGACGTCGGCAAGATGATCGCCGGCCGCTTCAGCGCCTACATCGCCAAGATCGTTTCCCGCCTCGGGGAGGTGATCGCATGAGGCGGCTGTTCGCCCACGCGGGCATCCTGGCCTGGCGTGAAAATCGCTTCCATTATATACCCGACGGCTATCTGGGCGTCGACGGCGACGCGATCGACTACGTTGGCGCGGAGAAGCCCGCCCAACCCTACGACGAGACGCGCGACATGTCCGGCCGGCTGCTGATGCCCGGGCTGGTCGACGCGCACTGCCATTCGGCGATGACGCTGCTGCGCGGCGTCGGCAGCGACCTGCCGCTGGACAAGTGGCTGTTCGAGGAGATGATGCCCATCGAGGACAAGCTCACCGCCGAGGACATCGCCGCCGGCAACGAGCTGGCGATGATGGAGATGATCGCCTCGGGCGTCACGTCGTTTTCCGATATGTACATGGAGCCGCGCACGGCGATCCGCTCGAACGAGAAGATCGGCATGAAGATGAACGTCTGCCGCGTGCTTCAGGCGTTCGACCCGAACGAGCCGCCGGAGCAGAACAAGCGCATTCCCGAGTCGGTCGAGCTGTACGAGGAGATGCACGGCGCGCAGAACGGCCGCGTGCGCATCGACTTCGCCGTGCACGCCGAGTACACCAGCAACGACGCGGCCACGAAGGCGTACGCCGACCGCGTCCGCCCGTTCGTCGAGCGCGGCGCGCAGATGCAGGTTCACCTGTCCGAGACGCAGAAGGAGCACGACGAGTGCATCGCCCGCCACGGCATGACCCCGGCGGCGTGGTTTGAGAAGATGGGCATCTTCGACATCCCCACCGGCGCGGCGCACTGCGTGGCCGTCACGCCCGCGGACCTGGAGATCCTCAGGCGCAAGGGCGTCACCGCGATCCACAACCCCACCAGCAACATGAAGCTCGGCAGCGGCTTCGCGCCGATTCCGGAGATGCTGGACATGGGCATCAACGTCGCCCTCGGCACCGACGGCGCGGCCAGCAACAACAACCTGAACCTGTTCGAGGAGATGCACCTCGCCGCGATCATCCACAACGGCTTCCGCCACAACGCCGTCATCATGAAGCCGGAGCAGGTGCTCAGGATGGCGACCGTCAACGGCGCGAAGATGCAGGGCCGCGACGACACCGGCTGCCTCGAGCCCGGCAAAAAAGCGGACATCATCGCCGTCGACTTCCGCAACCGCGCGCACATGTACCCGGCGTTCGAGCCGATGGCGATGCTCGTCTACGCCGCGCAGGCCTCCGACGTCTGCATGACGATGGTCGACGGCCGCATCCTCTACGAAGATGGAAAGTTCCTGACGCTGGACAGCGAGCGCGTGCTCGCGAACGCAAGGGCCGCGGTTGCGCGCCTGTACGGGGAGGGAAAGTAAATGGAGAGAGCCGACAAGGGCCTGGCATTCATGCTGCAATATGAAAACGTCGCCTGGTACGATTCCGGCGAGGTGCGCATCCTCGACCGCCGCGTCTATCCGACGAAGGTCGAATTCGTGGTCTGCAAGACGCATCAGGAGGTCGCGCAGGCGATCACCGACATGGTCACCCAGAGCGCCGGCCCCTACACCGCCGCCGCGATGGGCATGGCGCTGGCGGCCTACGAGTGCCGCAACCAGACCGCCGAGGCGCAGGTGAAGTACCTCGAGCAGGCGTCCTACACGATCTCGCACGCGCGCCCGACGACCGTCGAGCGCATGAAGCTGATCACCGAGGGCTGCCTCGCCGCCGCAAAGCTGGCCATCGCCGCTGGGACGGACGTCAGCCAGGCGATCGTCGACCACACGGTCGAGTCCAACAACGTCCGCTACAACAAGATCGGCAAGATGGCGAAGTATCTGGTCGACATGTTCCCGGACAACGGCGCGGTCATGACTCAGTGCTTCGGCGAGACGATCGTCGGCCAGATGCTCAAGGAGGCCAAAAACCGCGGCAAGAACATCCGCCTGTTCTGCCCCGAGACGCGCCCGTACTTCCAGGGCGCGCGGCTGACGGCCACGGTCTGCCACGACATGGGCTTTGACGTCACCGTCATCACCGACAACATGCCCGCGTTCGTGATGCAGAAGGAGAAGATCGACGTGTTCACCTCCGCTGCGGACGCGATCTGCCTGGACGGCCACGTCGTCAACAAGGTCGGCACGTTCCAGATCGCCATCGTGGCGAAGTACATGGGCGTTCCGTTCTTCGTCTCCGGCGCGCCGGACAAGGGACATCCGACCGTGGACACCGTCAAGATCGAGATGCGCGATCCCGAATTCGTGCTGCAGGCCATGGGCGTGCGCACGGCGTGCGAGGGCGTCAAGGGCTACTATCCGAGCTTCG
The DNA here is from genome assembly GCA_018716805.1 of Candidatus Faecivicinus avistercoris. Classification (GTDB taxonomy): domain Bacteria; phylum Bacillota; class Clostridia; order Christensenellales; family Aristaeellaceae; genus Faecivicinus; species Faecivicinus avistercoris. Next base: position 86,541 of record DVJL01000068.1, read on the forward strand.
ACATCACGCCGCCGCACCTGGTCAGCGGCGTCGTCACCGACGCCGGCATCCTCTCCCCCTACGACCTGCACCGCTACTTCGCAGACGGCAACGCCGGCGAATATTCTGACGCCAGCTTGTCAAAAAAGACTTTTTGACAAGCTTTGTGGACGGGGGAGCTCCGCTCTCCCGCCACTGCCACCCCCACCACAATTTGCTTGAGTTTTCCTTCAGAAAACTCTGGCCGCAAATTGTGCAAGGAAGCGATTTTTGCTTTGGGAAATGGGATTTCCCGACGCAAAAATCAGCCCCGTTCCCGGCATACACGCCGCCGGGAACGATTAAAGTGCGAAAGGGCTTTGCCCTCTCGCGCTCTCCCGGGGCAAGCGCATCCTGCTCTCTGGGAAGAACGCCCCGGCATCATTCACCACCGATCCAAGGAGATGTGTCTTTCCATGTACGATTCCGACAAGATGGGCTTCTCGACCAACCAGATCCACGCCGCGCGCCCGGAGAAAGTCGGCCCCGGCCCGCTCGCAACGCCGATCTACCAGACTTCCACCTACATCTTTGACAGCACCCGGCAGGGCGCGGCGCGCTTCGCGCTGGAGGAGCCGGGCTACATCTACACCCGCCTCCACAACCCGAACGCCGACGAGGCCGCGGCGCGCATCGCCTGTCTCGAGGGCGGCGAGGCCGGCATGATCACCGCCTCCGGCATGGGCGCGATCACCGCCACGCTGTGGACGATCCTGCGCTCCGGCGACCACATCGTCTCCGACCGCACGCTCTACGGCTGCACCTACGCGCTGTTCACCGAGGGCCTGCCGCGCTTCGGCGTGGAGGTCACGTTCGTGGACTTCTCCGACGTCGAGGCCGTCCGGCGCGCGGTTCGCCCGGAGACGAAGGTCGTCTACTGCGAGACCGCCACGAACCCCGACCTGAAGGTCGTCGACATCGCCGCCATCGCGAAGGCCGTGCACGAGGCCAAGCCCGACGTGCTGTACATGGTGGACAACACGTTCACCACGCCGTACCTCGTGCGCCCGCTGAAGCTCGGCGCGGACATCGTCGTCCACAGCGCGACGAAGTACTTAAACGGCCACGGCGACGTCATCGCCGGCGCGATCATCACCCGGCAGGAGCTGATCGACCGGATCATCCCCTGCGGTCTGAAGTACATGACCGGCTGCGCGGCGGCGCCGTTTGACTCGTTCCTGATCACGCGCGGACTCAAGACGCTGGACATCCGCATGGACCGTCACTGCGCGAACGCCATGAAGGTGGCGAAGTTCCTCGAGGGACATCCGGCCGTCCGCCACGTCTGCTACCCGGGGCTTGAGCACCATCCGCAGCACGCGCTCGCCGCGCGGATGTACGAGCACGGCGGGTTCGGCGGCGTGGTGTCGTTCGAGCTGGACTGCGACCGCGCGCGCACGGCGCAGTTCGTGGACAACCTTCAGCTGTGCACGCTGGCCGTCAGCCTGGGCGACGCCTTTACGCTGATCGAGCATCCCGCCAGCATGACGCACAACACCTACACCGTCGAGGAACTGGCGAAGATCGGCATCGGCGAATCCCTGCTCAGGCTGTCGGTCGGCCTCGAGGACCCGGACGACATCATCGCCGACCTGAAGGCCGGACTGGACAAGATCGAGGAGGAAAAGCAATGAGCCCCGCCGAAATCCGCCATGAGCTGATCCGCGTGACGAAGCAGGCGTATGCCGACAAGATGTTCGCCGCGACCAGCGGAAACCTCTCCTACTACGACCGCGAGGCCGGCCGGATGTACATCACGCCCGGCTCGTATCCCTACGAGATCATGACCGAGGACGACGTAATGGTGATCGACCTGGACGGCAACGTGCTCGAGGGCACCCACAGGCCCTCGTCCGAGTGGCGGCTGCACGCGGCGATCTACGCGAGCGACGAATCCGTCCGCGCCGTCGTCCACACGCACTCGCCCTACGCCACGTCCTTCGCCATTAACAACCTGCCCATCCCGGCGGTGCTCTACGAGATGATCTACTTCCTCGGCGGGGACATTCCCGTCGCAGAGGGCGCGATTCCCGGCACGCCCGAGGTCGGCGAAAACTGCGTGAAGGTGCTGAAGGACCGCTACGGCTGCCTGATGGGCAACCACGGCGCGGTGGCCGTCGGCGACACGCTCGCGCGCGCCTACACCCGCGCGGTGTACATCGAGGACGCCGCAAAGGCGTACTCCCTCGCGCTCGCGCACGGCCCGGTGAAGGTCATCGAATCGCAGGTCGTCGACCGCATCCGCGGAAAGTGAGCCGGCCCTGTCTGGGTCGATGCGAAGCGGAGGCTGAACGCCTTCGGATTCTCAAAAGCGCAAATGATCGCCGAAATGAAATCGCCGCGGGATAGAATGCGGCCCGGCGCTCATCTTCAAGCGAGAATTTCCCTGAAAAAGCCCGCTTTCAACCCAACCGGTCGAAAGCGGGCTTTGCCATGCGGAAGCGGCAGGCAATCCGTCGGTTCTGCATCGTCGGGACAGCAACTGGCGAAATGTTGAACCGCGTTGCCGCGGAATCCTCAAACCGATTCCGACCCGTCCTTCGGCTCTCCCTCGAGGATCATGCGCTCGAGGAGGTGGGCGGCATCGTAGATGAGGCGCTCGCAGGGGCGGCTTTGATAGTACGCCTCGGTACGCTCGTCGGGCACATATCCGCTGCCGGCCTGATCGCCCAGCAGGTCGCGGCACAGCAGCGAGCCGTTGTGCGCGCGAAACGCATGGCCCAGCGCCTGCACGCGCGCATAGTGCGCCGCCTTCGCCGCGCGGTCGGTCGGGTCGAGCGGCGCGCGCAGCATCCCCAGCGCCATCAGCGCGCCGGACAGCGCCCCGCACACCTCGCGAAGCCGCCCCATCCCGCCGCCGAACGACGCCGACAGGCGAATGGCCGTCTCCCGGTCAAAGCCCGTCCAATCGCAGTACGCGACGAACACCGACTGCGCGCAGTTGCAGCCCTCGCGGAACAGCCGCGCCGCGCGCCCGGCGTGGTCTTCTGTGGTGGGATCGGCCTTCCCGCGCAGATCGACGGCCATCACGAGCGAACCTTCGGCCTCGCGCACGGTCTGAAATCCCGCCCGGACGTACATCTCGCGCGCAAAATTGTCCCGACTCACCGAGAGCGACGCCCGCCGGTAGCCGCGATCGCGCAGCGCGTCCAGCATCGCCCGAAGCAGGCGCCCGCCGATGCCCTGCCCGCGCGCGTCCGGAAGCACCGACATCGACAGCTCCGGCGTCTCGCCGTCGAGATAGCCATAGCCCCGCATGCGCCGCGCCCAAATCGCGCCGGCAAGCCGCCCGTCCGCCTCCGCGCAGAGGCAGAGATCCCCCGGCAGCGCGCCGAAGTCCGCGATGTAGGCGGCCAGCTCCGGCCGGTGGACGACCTCGCGCGCCACGCGCTCGCCCGGGCGCCGAAAGACGGCTTCATACAGAAATTCCTCCAGCAGCGGATATTCTTCGCGCCGCATCTCGCGCACTGCAACTGCCATAATCCAAACCTCCGTTTCCTGGGCAAGGCCAGAATCCAACTGTGTAAATCAAAATCGCCCAATAAAAGATTCTGAAGGGAACTTCCGCCCATTTCGGCGAGAGATCCACGGGTCTCGCTGCATCAAGGACTGCGCGCGCAAAGGGAAACCCGCCCCCCGCAGGTATTTTCAGTCACCCTTTAGAGCTGAGGGACGAGGTGTGCGTGGATCGCAGCCATCCGCTTCCCTGCGATTTCGCGACGCTGGCGCGACAAAGCGGCTGCCGAACCCGCTCCCCTAAATGCCGACGCCCTCAGAGCTGAGGGACGAGGTATGCGTGGATCGTAGCCATCCGCTTCCCTGCGATTTCGCGACGCGGCGCGACGGAGCGGCCGCCGAACCCGCTCCCCTAAATGCCGACGCCCTCAGAGCTGAGGGACGAGGTGCGCGTGGATCGCGTCCATCAGCTTCTCCACCTGGCGGCACTCGGCGACGGCGCTGATCACGGCGTCCCGGTCCGGAAATACGATGGACAGCTGGCCGTACTTGCCGTCGGCGCGGTAGGAATTGTTCGCGCCGCGCCAGAACAGGTAGCCGTAGCCGTCGGCGCCGTTGTCCACCTGTTTGGACGCGCACTGGTCGATCCAATCGCCGTCAAGCAGCTGGCGTCCGTTCCACGCGCCGCGCTGAAGGCAGAACTGGCCGAAGGCGTGCAGCTCCGTCAGCGTCCAGAACAGCCCGCCCGCGCCGAAGGTCATGCCCTGCGGATCCGTCTCCCAAGTCGGGCGCTGGATGCCCATGTGGGCAAACAGCCTCGGCGTCAGATAGTCGACCAGCGTGCAGCCCGCGCGGCGCTGCACCAGCACGCCCGCGAGATACGGGCCGACGTTGTTGTAGACGAACTTCGTGCCAGGCGCATCCTCAAACGGCAGCGCAAGCGACAGCTTGACCCAGTCGCGCTGCGCGTACAGCGGCCGCTGGCCGCCCATCAGCGCCGCCTCGCGCTGGCCCAGGCACATCGTCAGCAGGTCGCGCACGGTCGCGGCAGCGAGGCAGTCGCCGACATGCGCCGGCAGGTCGTCCGGGAAGGCGTCCACCAGCTTCTCCGACAGCTTCACCAGCCCCTCCTGCACCGCAAAGCCCACGGCACACGACGTGACGCTCTTGGAAGCGGAATAGATGTTGCGCCGGCACTCCTCGTCCCACGACCGCTGTGCGATCAGCTCGCCGCCCTGGCTGACCCGAATGCCCAGCACGCCCAGTCCTTCTATGGCCGATTCAAATTCCTTCAGATCCATGCAAACCCTCCTCATGCGCTTTCAATCCATTTCGCAGATTCCTTCTCCTGCTCCGGCAGGCGGGCGAAGCTCCGCCCGCTTCAAGAAGCGCCCCGCGCCGGCACATTCCGGCGGCGGAGCGCTTTGCCATCCGATCAATCCTCGCCCTTCGATTCCTCGGCCGCGCCCTCGCCGGGCTCCTCGGCCAGCTTGCGCAGCGTGGCGCTGACCACGCGGCGGCGGGCGATGCGCTCGACGTGGATGTCCAGCCCGTAGGCCTGCAAATCGAGCACCGTTCCATCCTTCGGGATGTTGTTCAGCTGACTGAACACGAGGCCGTTGAGCGTATCGAAATCGAGGTCCTCCGGAAACTCGATGTCCATCGCGTCGGCGATCTCATCCAGCTCCGCGCTGCCCAGCGCGCGCCAGACGCCGTCCTCGATCTGGGTGATGGGCAGCTCCTCGGCCGGGTCGGTCTCGTCGTAGATGCTGCCGACAATCTCCTCGAGCAGATCCTCCATGGTCACAATGCCGCTGGTCTGGCCGTACTCATCCACGACCACGGCGATGTGCTGCTTCTTCTGCTGCATGTCCTTGAACAGCGTCGCAGCGCGCAGCGTCTCGGGCACGAAGTAGGCCGGGCGGATCAGCCTCTCGGGCAGCTTGTCGCCGCCCTCGCCCCGCTCGAGCAGGAATTCGCGGGCATTGAGGATGCCCAGGATGTCGTCCAGGTTCTTGGCGTACACCGGGATGCGCGAGCGGCCGCTCTCGCGAATGACCTTGGTGATCTCGTCCTGCGTGGCGTCCACGGGAATGGCGACCAGCTCGGAGACGTGCGTCATGGCCTCGCGCACGGTGGTCTCGCCGAACTCAAACACATTGTCGATCCACTCGCCCTCGTCGCTGTCGATCGTGCCGCGCTCCTCGCCCAGATCGACCATCATGCGGATCTCCTCCTCGGTGACGGTCTCCTCCTCGCTGGTGGTCTTGAGGCGCAGCAACTTGAGCACGGTGTTGGTCGAGAACGTCAAAAACCAGATCACGGGGCGCATGACCGTCGCCAGCGCAGTGATCACGCTGCTGGCGATCTTCGCCACCTGCATGGACTTCTGCATGGCGATGCGCTTGGGCACCAGCTCGCCGAAGATCAGCGTAAAGTAGCTCAATATGACGGTGATAATCACGACCGAGACTGAGTTCAGCGCCTGATACGACAGCACCTGAAAGCCCACCGTGTTGTACAGCCACGAGGTCAGACCGTCGGAGAAGCTGTCCGCGGCGAACGCGCTACCGAGGTAGCCGGCCAGCGTGATGCCAATCTGAATCGTCGAAAGAAAGCTCGTGGAATGCTCCACCATCCTCAGCAGCCGGGTCGCGACCTTATCGCCATCCTCCTCCATCTTCTTGAGCTTGGTGGCGTTCAGGGAGATGACGGCGATCTCCGTCATGGCAAAGAATGCGTTGATCGCAATGAGAATGACTTGCAGCAGCAGTTGTCGGGCAATGTCCATGGTGTGTAAAAAACCTTTCCTTTCCAAATGGTCGTCGTTGCATTGGAAGAAACGCAAAAAGGCATAGCCAGCCGAAGGACTTCGGCAGACTACGCCTGAACACGATCCTGATTGAACGTTCGTCTGTTACCGTCAGGGTCCATGTGAATTTGATTCCTCCCAAGTGTTTCTTCATTCTATTATAGCGCATGCGCATGCGCCTGTCAATGGGCGGCTTCGCTTCTCTTAAAAAAATATTGCAAAGCGGGAACCGCGGTTGACATTCCCTGCCAACGGCTTTATAATCGAACTGTCGCCTCTGTGCTCTTACGCGAAAGGAGTGGATTTTCATGCTTGCACCTCGACTGCGCCGGGGAGAGATCATCGGCCTCGCCTCCCCCAGCTGTCTCGTCACGCCCGAATGGGCCGCGCCCATCGTCTCCGCGCTGGAGAACATGGGCTATGCGGTGAAGCTGCCGCCCAACCTCTATGCCCGCGGCTGGGGCTACGCCGCCAGCCCGGAGCAGCGCGCGGCGGACTTCAATGCGCTGATCGCCGATCCCGCCGTCCGGCTGGTATTCTTTGGCGGCGGAGAAGGAGCGGACGACCTGCTCCCTCTGCTGGACTATGACGCCGCCCGGGCCAATCCCAAGCTGTATCTCAGCTACAGCGACGGCACCAGCATTCTCAATGCGCTCTGGGCGAACACCGGCATCGTCACCTATTACGGCCAGATGCCCGGCGTATTTCCGAACATCTCGCGCTACGATCTGGCGCAATTTGAAGGCAGCCTGCTCGACTTCGCCGGGGAGCACGTTCCGAATACCCACTGGCGCACGCTGACCCCCGGAACGGCGCAGGGCGTGCTGACGGGCGGCTATCTGGGCAACTTTATCTTTCTGGCGGCCACGGGGCAAATCCCCGCCCCCAAAGGCGGAAAGTACGTGCTCTTTCTGGAGGACCACGAGCGCTTCAACGGCATTGAAGCGGAGTCCGCGCTGCTCGGACGGCTCGAACAGTGCGGCATCATGCCGCATGTGGCCGGCCTGCTGTTCGGCCATTATTCCGCGCCGGTCAACGCGGATCTGCTCAACAGGCTTCGCATCCTCGGCGAGAAATGGCGCATTCCCGTCGCCTACTGCGACGACTTCGGGCACGGCGAAAACCACGCCATACTGCCCATTGGCGCGCCGGCGGCGCTCGATACGGCCGCCTGCACGCTCCGCTATGCATGGGACTGAAGGATCGGAGGAATCAGATGCGCATCGAAAACGTTTCCATCGTCGGCATGGGCGCGCTGGGCGTGCTGTTTGGCGACATGCTCGCCCGGGCGCTGGGGCCTGAGCGCGTCGGCTTCGTGGCGGACGCGGCGCGCAGGGCGCGCTATGCCCAAACGCCGGTCACGGTCAACGGCCGCCCCTGCGCGTTTCGCACGATCGACCCCGCCGATCCGTCCGGGCCGGACGATCTGGTGATCTTCGCGGTGAAGGGCCCGGCGCTCGAGCGCGCGATGGCCGACGCCGCCGGCCGCATCGGCCCGGACACCGCGCTGATCTCGCTGCTCAACGGCATTTCGAGCGAGCGCGAGCTCGAGGCGCGCTTCGGCGCCCGCAACGTCGTCTACTGCGTCGCGCAGGGCATGGACGCCGTCAAGCTGGGCGGCGCGCTGACCTATTCGACGCCCGGCCAACTCTGCCTTGGCGCGCCCACGCCGGAAAAGCGGCCCGCGCTGGACGCCGTCTGCGAGCTGTTCGACCGCGCGGGCGTCCCCTATGTCCGCGAGGCCGACATCCTGCACCGGATCTGGGGCAAGTTCATGCTGAACGTCGGCGTCAACCAGACGGTCATGGTCTGCGAGGGCACTTATGGCACGATTCAGGTTCCCGGCGCGCTGCGCGAGCGGATGATTTCGGCCATGCGCGAGGTGATGGCGCTGGCGGCGCTCGAGGGCGTGCCGCTCGGCGAGGACGACCTGAACTTCTACCTCGGCCTGCTCGACCGGCTCGACCCCGACGCCATGCCGTCGATGCGGCAGGACGGCCTCGCCCGCCGTCCGAGCGAGGTGGAGCTGTTTTCAGGCACGGTGCGCGCGCTCGCGAAGAAGCACGGCCTTTCGACGCCGGTCAACGACGCCCTCTACGCCGAGATCCGCGCCCGGGAGGCGGCGTACTGATCCAAGTGTGGCTGCGGCGGTTCTTCCGCCCGGTCTTTGAAGGAAATGGCGCACTTCCGCTCAATGCGGCGCGTTGATCTGCGCTGCCACTGACGCGTTTTCGCTGCAATCAGCATCTGAATTGAATTCCCCCGCCGGCAGGTTGACATTTTGCCGGCGGGGGAATCGACGTCAATCTGCGGTCAGCGCCGCATGACCAGTTCCCGGGCCTCCTTCCCGGTCATGTGCTCGATGCGCATCTCGAGCATGCACAGCGGCGCCCACTCGCCTTCAATGGCGCGGTCGCGCTGCTCCTCGGTGTCGCCGGGCGCGTATTTTCGGGCGAGCAGTTCGATCGCGCGGCGCTTTTCGGCGTCGTCGGTCAGCTCGCGCACGCGGCCGAAGGCGATTGCGCTGCGGAAATAGGTGGTGTACTTCTCGGGCACGACCTCGTCCTGATCGATCACGCAGAAGGACGCCTTCGGCTCGCGGCGGATGGCGTCGAGCTTGTGGCCCGCCTTCGCGCAGTGAAAGTACAGCCGGTCGCCCTCGCGGACGTAGCTCAGCGGCACGGCATACGGATAGCCTTCGTCGCCCAGCACCGCCAGCACGCCGGACGTGCCACGGTCGAGCACCGCGCTGCACGCCTGCGCGTCCAGCGCCTGATTCTTCCTGCGCATCTCTCGAAACATGGGTTCTTCCTCCCGTTGCGGTCGTTTATCCAGCTCCCGGCAGTTAACCGGGATTCAAATCCAAAAAGAAAAGCATCAACTCCGCGCCTTCCAAGGCCTAACGGCGCGAAATCCATGCTTCTGCGCTTGCCCGGCGGCAAGCTCCTCGACGCGACCATTGTATCAAATGCCCGCGCGCTTGTCAAGAACTTTTTCTGCCGCCTTCCCGAGATGCGGATGTCCGACGGAAAAAGCCTTCCGCCGCTTCATTCGCGCTTCTCTGCGCCGCGCAGCCGCCAGCCGGGCCGCGAGCTTGCGTTCGCCTTCAGCGCCATGCGCAACGGCCGCTGGCGCTTCACGCGGTCAGTTCCGCGATGCGGTGGGCGAGGGCCGCCGTGTCGCCGTCGAAGACGTGCCCGAGCAGGCCGCAGCGAATCGCGGCTTCGACGTTGGCCGGCGTATCGTCGATGAACAGCGTCTCCTCCGCCCGAATGCCGAAGCGCGCATGGCGCGATGGCGCTTCACGCGGTCAGTTCCGCGATGCGGCGGGCGAGGGTTGCGGTGTCTCCATCGAAGACGTGCCCGTGCAGGCCGCAGCGAATCGCGGCTTCGACGTTGGCCGGCGTATCGTCGATGAACAGCGTCTCCTCCGCCCGAATGCCGAAGCGTTCGAGCGCGAGGCGGTAGATCGCGGCGTCCGGCTTCACCAGCCGCTCGGACGCGGAGATCAGCCGGCCGTCCATTGCGCGCAGGATGGGAATGCAATCCATCCCCTCCGCGAACGCCGTCGGCGCGTTCGACAGTAGGAACACGCCGAAGCCGCGCGCCTTCAGGCGGGCGATCAGCGCCCAGTTGTCCTCGATGGCCGGCAGGGTAACGTACCAGTCGCGAAAGAACCGCCGGACGTTTTCCGCCAGCCGTTCGGGCAGCAGCCGCCCGGTCTCGGCGGCATAGGCCGGATAGTCGGCCGTTCCGGCGTCGAGCGCGGCCCAATCGCGGTAGATGACCACCTTCGCCTGCGCGCAGTCGGCTTCGTCAAAAAAGCGGCGGACGATGTCGTCGGTTTTGTACTCGCAGACGACGCCGCCGAAATCGAAGATGACGTTTCTGAGCATGAGGATTCTCCTTTAACAATCTGCCGGTCCGGCGGCGCGCCGGCCGCATCGCCCGCGGCGCCCGATTGGATGGGCGGGTGGACGGCATGTCCGACGGGCGCGCCGCCGAAGGGCTTTCCGCTTACGCGAACGGGTTCTCGCTCGGGTAGAGCATGCCCGCCGGCTGGTTGAAGCGGACGTTCTCGACGCCCAGCAGCTTCATGACGCTGAACAGCGCCTTGCCCGCGTGGCCAAACGCCACGGCGCCGTGGTGCGGATAGCCGCCCTCGATGAGCACATGGCGGTAAAAGCGGTTCATCTCGCGAATCGCGAACACGCCGATTCCGCCGAACGACTGCGGCGCCACGGGCAGAACCTCGCCCTCGGCGACGTAGGCCTGCAGAACGCTGTCCTTGTTCGCCTGCAGGCGGTAGAACGTGATGTCGCCGGGCACGATGTCGCCCTCGAGCGTGCCGCGCGTGATGTCCGGCTCGCCGCCGTGCTCGAGGCCGCGGTTCATGATGAGCTGATACCTCATCGTGCCGCTGGTCAGCCGGCACATGGGCGTGTTGCCGCAGTGGAAGCCCATGAACGTCTCGTTGAGGCGGTAGTTGAACTTGCCGCGGATGTGCGCGTCGTACATGTCGGCGGGCACGGTGTTGTTGATGTCCAGCAGCGTAACCGGCGCGCCGGTCACGCAGGTGCCGATGTACTCCGACAGCGCGCCGTAGATGTCCACCTCGCAGGCGACGCAGATGCCCATCGCCGTCAGCCGGGAGTTGACATAGCAGGGCACGAAGCCGAACTCCGTCTGAAACGCCGGCCAGCACTTGTTCGCCATCACGACGTACTTCGCGCTGCCGCGGTTTTGCTCGATCCAGTCCAAGAGCGTCAGCTCGTACTGCGCGAGCCGCGGCAGGATGCCGGGCATCTTGTTGCCCGCGCCCAGCTCGGCCTCCATCTCCGCGATCTTCGCCGGGATGCGCGCGTCGCCCTCGTGCTCCTTGTACGCCTTGAGCAGGTCGAGCTCGGAGTTCTCCTGGATGTTGACGCCCAGCTGAAACAGCGGCGCGATCGGCGCGTTGCAGGCCAGAAAGTCAAATGGCCGCGGGCCGAACGAGATGATCTTCAGGTCCTTCAGCCCCAGCAGCGCGCGGGCGATCGGGGCGAATTCGAGGATCATGTCCGCGCACTCGGCCGCGGTGCCAACGGGATATTCGGGAATGTAAGCCGGGATGCCGCTGAGCTTCAAGTTGTAGCTCGCGTTGAGCATGCCGCAGAACGCGTCGCCCCGGTCGCCGGAAAGCACGGCGGTGTTCTCCTCCGCCGCCGCGACGTACATGACCGGGCCTGCGAACTTCTTCGCGATCAGCGTCTCCGGGCCCTCGGGGCCAAAGTTGCCCAGATAGACGACCAGCGCGTTGACGCCGGCGCCGCAGAGGTCCTCGTAGGCCTCCATGACGTTGCCGTCGATGCCGCCCTCGATGATGACCGGGCACTCATAGATCTCGCCGCCCTTTTCGCGGATGGCCGCGACGACGGCCCTGCGGCGCGTCTCCGAAAGCGCGATCGGGAAGCAGTCGCGGCTGACCGCGACGATGCCCATCCGAACCTGTGGAATGTTGTTCATGGCAGTTCTCCTCCTTGTGCAGTGGCGTTTCCTCCTGCTGATTATGATACCAAACTCCCCCTGCCCCGTCAATATCCAGTTTTCGGCAGATGCGCATTTTTGCGGATTTGACGCATATTTGGCCGGATTTTTTGAATGCATGCCGAATTTGAGGAAATTGATTGATTCTTGACACTGGCGGTGCTATAATGGTTGCAGATGCATCCGTTTCCGGCAGCGCCGCCGGGACGGGCGAAAAATTGAAGAGGGATGAAATATGGAGAAGGCACGGCGGATCTTCAGGGGACGGCAGCGCGACATCGACATGACGGAGGGCAGCGTATTCTGGCACATCCTGACGTTCGCGCTGCCGCTGCTGGTGGGCAATATCTTCCAGCAGATGTACAACATGGTGGACACCTGGGTGGTCGGCAACTACGTCAGCCCCGAGGCGTTCGCCGCGGTCGGCAACGTCGGGCCGATCATCAACACGCTCATCGGCCTGTTTTCCGGCCTCGCCAGCGGCGCGGGCGTGGTGATTTCGCAGTACTACGGCGCGCGCGACTACAAAAAGGTGCACGACGCCGTCCACACCGCCATCATGCTCACCGTCATCCTGACGGTCGCCATGACGGTCATCGGCATCGCCATGACGCCGATGATGCTGGATATCATGAAAATGGAAGGCGTCGTGTTCGACGAGGCGCGCGAATACCTGACGATCTACTTTGCCGGCGTGATCGGCCTGCTGTTTTACAACATGGGCGCGGGCATCCTGCGCGCGGTGGGCGATTCCAAGCGGCCCTTCTATTTCCTGCTCGTCGCCGCGGTGACGAACACGGTGCTCGACCTCGTGTTCGTGCTCGTATTCGACATGGGCGTGGCGGGCGTCGCCTACGCGACGATCATCGCCCAGGCGTTCTCAGCCGCGCTGACGATGGCCACGCTGCTGCGCACCCACTCCTGCGTGCGCGTCATCCTGCGCGACGTGAAGATCCACATGGAGATGCTCAAAAAGACGATCCGCGTCGGCATTCCCGCGGCGCTGCAGATGGCGGTGACGGCGTTTTCCAACGTGTTCGTCCAGGCTTACATCAACCAGTTCGGCACCTTTTACATGGGCGGCTGGACGGCATACTCCAAGATCGACCAGCTGATCTTCCTGCCGATGCAGTCGCTGGCGTTGGCGGCGACGACGTTCGTCGGCCAGAACCTCGGCAAGGGACAGGTGGACCGGGCCAAGCACGGCGCGCGCATGGCGCTGGCGATGGCCATCGGCATTACCGTGTTCGTCACCGCCATCGTGCTCGTCACGGCGCCGTATCTGGTCGAGTTCTTCAATGACGAACCGGACGTCGTGCGCATTGGCGCAATGTTCCTGCGGTGGCTGACGCCGTTCTATGTGTTCAGCTGCGTCAATCAGGTCTACTCTGGCGCGCTGCGCGGCGCGGGCGACAGCCGCACGCCGATGATCATCATGCTCGGCTCGTTCGTGGTGTTCCGCCAGGTCTACCTCTACGTCGTCTCGAATTTCATCTCCAACACGATCCTCCCGCTGGCGATGAGCTATCCGGCCGGCTGGCTGGTGTGCAGCGTGCTGACGCTCATCTACTACCGCCACGCGAACCTCGGCAGCAAGCGGCTGGTCGATGACGTTGCCCTCGCCTCCGAGGAGACCGTTTCGGAAGCTGCGGAAGAAAACGAAGCCTGACCGGCGTTCCACGCGCGCGGGAAGCAAATGCTTCCCGCGCGCCCTTTTTGGGCCGATTTCCTTTCTTTCCGCGATTTTACAAAATTTTCAGTAAAATGTAAGAGGAAGGCCTCTTTTTTGGCGGATGAAAGGTGTATGATGTATATGTATGTCCATGAACAACGACCCCCGGAGGTGCGAAGTGGCAAAATCGAAAAAGAAGCGGCGAAAGAACGGCCGTGGAGGCGCGGCGGTCTGGGCGGCGATGTGCGCGGCGGTCGCACTGGTGCTGGGATTGTCGGCATTTGCGCCGGCGGCGGACAGCGTCGGCTCGGGCTTTGATTCGAGCGTGACTGCCGCAAGCGAGATTCGCCTGAGCGAGGTCATGGCGTCGAATCAGTCCTCGCTGATGTTGACCGATGGAACCCTTCCGGATTGGATTGAATTGGAGAATACGGGCGATGCCGCCGTTTCGCTCGACGGCTATGCGCTCATGCGCGACGACGATCCAACTCAAATCTACCGCTTTTCAAACGTCGAGATCCCGGCCGGCGGCTATCTGCTGGTCTATGCCGACGGAGGCAGCGATTCCGGCGACGAACTGCACGCGCCGTTCAAAATTGCGGCCGCGGGCGCGACCATCGTGCTGATGGATCCGTCCAGCGCTGTCATCGACTCGGTCGCGACGCCGGAGCTGGAGGCCGATCAGGTCTACTGCCGCGGCGCGAACGGCGAATGGGCGGTCAGCATCGGCGCGACGCCGGGCGAGGCCAACCGCATCACGGTGGACGGCGAGCCGGGCGACGGCAGCGGCGCGCGGATTACCGTCGTGGAGGACGCGGTGCAGGTGACTGAAATCATGTCCGCCAGCGCGACCTTCGCGCCGGATGAAAACGGCGAGTACCACGACTATGTCGAAATCACGAACACCGGCGACTCGGCGGTCAGCCTGCGCGGATGGTATCTGTCCGACAGCCGCGACGACCTCGACCGCTGGCGGTTCCCGGACGTGACGCTCGCGGCCGGCGAGGCGATCGCCGTGCACTGCTCCGGCTACGACCGGGCGGACGATCCCGCGCACCTGCACGCCAACTTCAAGCTCGGCAGCGATGGCACCGACGTTGTGCTGACCCGCTCCGACGGCGCGACCGTGGCGGCCGTCGAGGTTCCGGCGCTGAACGCCGATCAGGCGTATTCGCTGGTCGATGGGGAATGGACGGTCAACCACGCCCCGACGCCGGGCGCGGCGAACACGCGTGAGAACGGCGCTTCCGCCGGCGGCGCGACGCTTCCGTCGAACACGGAAAACGTCCTCATCAGCGAAATCGCCGCGGCGACGACGCTGGTCGGCTCGGACTGGATTGAAATCTACAACGCCGGCAGCACGGCGGTCGACTTAAGCGGCTACGGCCTGTCCGACAACGCCGCGCGCCCGCGCAAGTGGCGCTTCCCGCAGGGAACAGTGCTCGAGCCGGGCGCCTACACGGCCGTGTTCTGCTCGGGACTCGACACATCCGCCGAAGGGCAGGTGCACTCCAACTTCAAGCTCTCCGCCGACGGCGGCTATTCCGTGGCGCTCAGCCGCCCCGACGGCACGATTATCGACCGCGTGTACGTCACGCAGCAGTATGAGGACATCACCTTCGGGCGGCCGGCGAGCGGCTCGGGCAGCTACTACTTTACCCTCAACACCCCGCTCGCACGCAACGACGGCGAGGCGTTCCTCGGCCGGGCGCAGCAGCCGGGCTACTCGGTCGAAGGCGGCGTGTTTGCGACCGGCGACGTGCTGACCGTTGAACTCGACGTCGCCGAGGGAACGCGGGTCTACTACACGCTCGACAGTTCCGATCCCTCCGAGTCCTCCACGCCGTACACCGGCCCGATCGAGATCACCGGCACGACCATTTTGCGCACGCGCGCCTACGGCGACGGGTATCTCGAGTCGTTCGTCGACACGCAGAGCTACCTCTACGACGTCAACAATGGAAACGGCGTGTACGTCGTCTCGCTGGTCTCCGACCCGTACAACCTCACCAGCGAAGAGGCGGGCATCATGATCAAGGGGCCGAACGCCTCGGACACCTACCCCTATCAGGGCGCGAACTACTGGCAGGACTGGGAGCGCGAGGCGCACGTCGAAGTGTTCGGCGGCGACGGGGAGACGGTGCTCTCGCAGGGATGCGGCATCAAACTGCACGGCCAGTACAGCCGCGCCGAGGCGCAGCAGGCGTTCAAGGTCATCGCGCGCACGCGCTACGGCGACAACCGCTTCCACGCGGCGCTGTTCTCCAACCGCGATTATACGGAGTACCAGTCGTTCCTGCTGCGCTCGTCCGGGCAGGACACCGACCGCACGCGCATGCGCGACTCGGTGCTGACCTCGCTGGCGGCGGACACGTCGGTGATGTATCAGGAGACCGAGATCTGCGTGCTCTATCTGGACGGCGTCTACTGGGGCCAGTACAACCTGCGCGAGCGCATCAACACCTACTCGATCTGCCAGTTCGAGGGCTGGGAAGGACAGGAGGACGACATCGACCTCGTCAAGGCCAACGACAACACCTTCCAGGGCTCCAACGCGACGTTTGAGGCGCTCCTCGAATGGATCGACACCGTGGATCCGGCGAGCGACGAATTCTACGCCGGTCTCGATCAGGTAATCGACATCCGCAACTACATCGAGTACATGGCCATCGAGATCTTCACCGGCAACGGCGACACGCTCAACGTCAAGCGATACCGAAACGCCAACGACGACGGCAAGTGGCGCTGGGTGCTGTTCGACCTTGACTGGGCGTTTGACGTCGACACCAACTCGATCAACCGCTGGCTCGAACCCGGCGGCATGGGCACGAACCTCTACACGGACAACTCGCTGTTCATCGCCTGTATGCAGAATCCGCGCTTCCGCGACGAATTCCTGACCTACATGGGCGAGCAGATGGCGACGACGTTCACCACCGAGCACGTCCTCAGCCTGATCCAGGCGCGCTACGAAATCCTCGAGCCGCTCTTGGCGGATCAGTTCGAGCGCTGGGGTCCGTCGATGTCGGAATATCAGAGCCAGCTTCAGGAGCTGATCGAATACGCCCAGACGCGGCCGACGCGGCTTTTGCAGTTCTTCATGGGCTACGGCGTGGAGGATTCCAACATCGCGCTCACTCAGGAGGAAATGATGCACTACTTCGGCGACGCGATCGCCATCATTCAGGGCAACGGGCAGTGAGGAGGGCGCGGACATGGAACAGAAGAGGGCGCAGCTGCCCGCCCGGCACGAGCTGAAGTACTTCATCCATCCGGCGGAGCTGGAATCGTTAAGAAGTGTGCTTCGCGCGACGCTCCCGCTCGATCCGCACTGCCGGGGCGGGCGGCCGTACACCATCCGCTCGCTGTACTTTGACGACGTCGACGACAGCGCCTATTACGACAAGGTCGCCGGCGTCATGCACCGCGACAAGTACCGCATCCGCATCTACGGCCATTCGGACGCCGAGATCTTTCTGGAGCGCAAGCGCAAGATCGGCGACCTGATCCAGAAGTCGTCCGTGCAGATCACGCGGCGGCTGTGCGAGCAGCTCATGGACGGCAATCCGTCCGGGCTTCAGCGCGCCGCCAGCCCCGTGCTTCAGGACATGTACATCCAGATGCGCACGCGGCTTCTGCGCCCGCGCGTGATCGTCGATTACGAGCGCGAGGCGTACATGCACCCGGCCGAGAACCTGCGCATCACGTTCGACCTGAACCTGCGCTCGGGGCTGAACAACTTCGAGCTGTTCAATCCGGACATCGCGACGGTCAGCCCGTGCGGGGAGAACGTGCAGATCCTCGAGATCAAGTACGACGCCGTGCTGCCCGGGTTCGTCCGGCCGCTTCTGTGGAATGTGCGCACCGACCGAAGCGCCATCTCCAAATATGTACTCTGCCGGCGGTTTGAGCCGCTGGAGGGATAGGGATTACTTTACGATGGAGGAGAAAAACCCATGCTGGACCAGATTTTCGCTTCTCAGACGATCGGCTTTAGCGATCTGCCCACGGTGCTGTTCTCGATGCTGCTGGCCGCCGTCTTCGGCTTTCTCATCAGTTGGATCTACCGGCGCAACTATCGCGGCGTGATGTACTCCGGCAATTTTTCCTTCACGCTGATCATGATGACGCTGGTCACCACGCCGGTGGTGCTGTGCATCCAGCATTCGCTGGCGCTGAGCATGGGCATGGTCGGCGCGCTGTCCATCGTCCGCTTCCGCACGGCGGTCAAGGAGCCGCTGGATTCGGCCTATGTGTTCTGGGCGCTGACGACGGGCATCCTGCTGGGCGCGGGCCAGTTCCTGCTGGCGGCCGTTGCGCTTTTGATGATCGCCATTCTGCTGACGGCCATGGTCAACATCCAGACCAAGAGCATCAACAGCTACCTGCTGGTCGTGCGCATGACCGCCGAGGCCGAGCGCGCGGTGGCGCAGGTCGTGGGCGGCATCCGCATTCAGAAGCTGAAGTCCAAAACCGCGTCCGCCGCGGGCGTCGAGGCGACCTATGAGGTGCGCGTGGACAAGCCCGACGCGCTGCTGAACAAGATCCAGTCCATCCAGGGCGTGCGCGACGCGACGCTGGTCGCCTACATGGGCGAAGCGGCCTGATCCGCCGAGAGGAGGAAATCCCTTGCAAAACAGACGTCCGGCGCGCCCGGGCACGGGCCAGCGCCCCGGAAATGCGCCGCGCGACGTCCGGCCGGCCGCGGCGCCGAATTCCAGACCGCACTCCGGCGCGGCGAACGCCCCGCATGGGAGCGCTTTTGGATCCTCCGGCGGCCGGCGCACTCCGACGGGCGGCGCGAGCTTCTTTCGCCGCCTGCCGCGCGACTTCTGGCGGATCGTGCTCGCATGCGTAGGCTTGGTGGCCGTCTGCGCGCTGGCGCAGGCGTTTCTGCCCGCCATCACCGGCGGCACAGACTCCGTGGCCGTCAGCGCGGTCTACTCCTCCGGCCCGATCCGGCTAAACGAGCTGATGAGCCGCAATTCCGGCACGATTGTGGACGAAAACGGCCTGACCGCCGACTGGCTGGAAATCATGAACGTCAGCAATGCGCCCGTCAACCTCGAGGGCTACATGCTCGCCAAGGACGACAGCGCGTCGAACGTGTTTGAATTTCCCGCGTACACGCTGGAGGCCGGCGAATGCGTGATCGTGTTCGCCGACAGCACGCTGCGAAACGACGCCGGCGGCGAGTTCCACGCGCCGTTCAAGCTCTCCTCTGCCGGAGGATCGCTGATGCTGTTCAGCCCGTCGGGCGTGGCGATCGACACGGTCAGCTTCCCGTCGCTTTCGTCGGACACCGCCTATGTGCGCGAGGATCTCGCCGTGTGGTCGGTCAGCGATCAGCCGACGCCCGGCCTGCCCAACACGGCGGAGAACTACCAGTCGCTGCACGAGCTGGTCAC
>DVJL01000069.1 GCA_018716805.1 Candidatus Faecivicinus avistercoris
AGCCATTTTTTTCCGGTATACGAACAAAGCTGGGCAAACCCGTGTCTAATAGATGTCAACCATTCTCGCGAAGGGAGATTGAAATCATGAGAAAGCTATTGTGCGCCGCCCTTGCAGCCTGCCTGTTGGCGCAGTGCCCGGCCGGCTTTGCAGAGGATGCGGCTCTTCCCGGGATTCAGAGCGAGGCGCCTGAAGTGTCCGCGCCCGAAACGCCGGAGGCAGTCTCCGAAACGCCGACGTCCGCACCCGCGACGCCGAGCCCTGCCCCTGCGACGCCAACCCCCGCGCCTGCGACGCCGACGCCTGCGCCCGCGACGCCGACGCCTGTACCCGAGACGCCAACCCCTGCGCCCGCGACGCCGACGCCCGCACCCGAGACGCCGACGCCCGGCCCGTCCGCGAGCGCGGAGCCGTCGGTCTCGCCCAATCCGTCCGCGAGCGCGGAGCCGTCGGTCTCACCCGATCCGTCTGCGAGCGCGGAGCCGTCGGCCTCGCCCGATCCGTCCGCGAGCGTAGAGCCGTCGGCCTCGCCGGCGCCGACCGTTCCCGCCGACGCCGAGGCGTGGATGATGGCGGACGGCAGCCTCGCCTATGGCAAGCTGTCCGAAATGATCGCGATGGCGCAGCCGGGCGCGGAGATCGTGCTGCACACGGCGGAGCCGATGTTCGTCGAGGATGCGCCGCTGAAGAAGCTGTCGGAGCTGAAGCTCCTGATCGATGCGGAGGTGTTCACCGGCGCGCAGTTCCGCATTGCCTGTTCGCTGGAGGACCCGAAGCAGGTCGAAGCGCCGGTGGAGCTGGACATGGCTGAATTCGCGCTGGCTGAGGAGGACGACGCGCTCGACCTCTACTTCTGGGTTGTGCGCATCGACCCCGCCGCGACGCCTACGCCGGCGCCGGGTGGCGAGGTGACGATCGGCGTCCAATCGGACAACCACGTCGATGGCGCGTGGACGAATGTCCCGCCGGTGTTCACGCTCTCGGGCATGCCCGAGGAGGGAACGTGGAGCTATGCTGCGGTGGTCTACGACGAGCGCATCGCCGTGCTGTCCGGCAACACCTATGAGTCGGCCGAAGAGGGCGCATACACGCTGCGCTTCGCGATCCTCGACGCCGTGGGCGACATCGCCGATGCCTCCGAACTGTACAACGTCTGGCTGGACCGCACGCCGCCCGCGGTGACCGCGGCGGTGGACGAATCGCTCAGCTACACGCTCAACCTCTCGGCGACGGATGAGCTGTCCGGCGTCGATGCCGTGTCGGTCGACGGCGGCGCGGTCTGGCTGACGCCGCAGGCCGACGGCGCGTTTGTCTACACCGCGCCCGGGGAGACGACGCTCGAGCCGGGCATGGTGCAGGTGCGGGACAAGGCCGGGAATGTCTGGCTGTCCGCCGAGAGCTATTCGCTGACCGCGGTTTCCGGCGGCGGGGACTTCGGCTTTGGCGGCGGCGGTGGCGGCGGTGGCGGCGGCGGAGACGGCACGCCCCCGCAGCAGCACGCCAGCGGCGACGGCGAGGAGGAGGCCGATTACGGCACGCTGCCGCTCGAGCTGCCCGATGGGCCGATGACCGATCTGACCCTTGGCGAAACGCAGCTGCCGCTGTCGCTTGAGCTGGCCGCGGCCGAAGGCTTTGACATTCCCGACCACTTCCAGCCGCAGTTTACCGCGGAGCTGGCGGCGTGGACGTCCGGCGAATCGGACGGACCGGCCGCTTCGGACGCGGGCGGCGATGCAGAGGAAGCGGACGGAGAGGAGCCGAATGGGGAGGAGGCCGCGCCCGCGCCGGACACGCTGATCCTCACCGCGGTCGAGGAGCCGAACCTCGGCGACCGCTTTGAGTACCGCTGGAACTTCAACGGCGAGGTCTGCCGGCTGCTGTCGAACAGCGGCATCCGGTATCTCGCGCTGGCCGTCGGCGACGACATGACTGTGCTGCCCACCGAGGGCTTCACCGGCGGCACGAAGTACACCGAGCTTCGGATGCTCGGCGTGTCCACCCGCAAGTTTGACTACGTCGTGGCGATGACGTTCAACCTCGATCCCGACCACATCCCGATGCTCTCCGAGATGGATTTCTCCGAGAACTGCGACATCGCGATCCAGACCGAGGTCGAGGAGATGAAGTATGTGCTGAGCGCCGAGCCGCGGGGCGAGATGTACTATTACGGCGTCTGCGTCGGGCCGAAGGACATGATGGAATTCCCCTATGGCGAATACCGCCAGGACGCCGGCCATGCGCAGTGAGCGCCGCGCGTCCGATTCAATCCGAAGAGGAGGAGCATCCATGAAGAAGAGCATACGCCGCGTCGCGCTGCTGACCGCGGCCCTGATGGCGCTGTCGGGCGCGGCGGCGCTGGCGGAACTGTCGTTTGCGGGGCATGTGGTCGCAGAGACGACGGACACCGTCAACGCCCCGTTCGGCGGGCTGGTGGACAGCGTCGACGTCCGCGCGGGCGACACGGTGGGAATCGGTGATCCCGTCGCCACGCTGGAGACGACCAAGGTCTACGCCACGGCCGACGGCGTCGTCGGCGGCGTCTTTGCCGAGCCGGGCGACGATACCGAGGGCATCGTCGAGCGCTACGGCGCGGTGGTCTACATCGAGCCGACCAACCGCTATACCGTCTCGGCCACGACGGAAAAGGCATACAACAGCAGCGAGACGAAGTACGTCCACATCGGCGAGCGGGTCTACCTCTCCTGCACCAAGGACGGCACCCACACCGGCACCGCCGTGGTCACTTCCATCGGCGGCTCCGCCTCCAGCGGCGGCGATTCCGGCGATACCGGCGGTTCCTCCGGCAGCAGCGGAGGCATCACTTCCTATACATTGGAGATCACGGGCGGCGAGTTCTACATGGGCGAGACCGTCGGCATCTTCCGCAGCCGGGATTATGATTCCAGCTCGCGCATCGGCCGCGGCACGGTGGAACAGAACGCCGCCATCGCCGTCAAGGGTTCCGGCAGCGTGCTGAAGATGCACGTCTCGGTCGGCGATCCGGTCGAGCGCGGCGAGCTGCTGTTCGAGACGGTCACCGGCACGCTCGACGGGCTGTACGCCGTGGACAACCGCATTGTCTCCAACGTCGCCGGCGTGGTCGCGTCGGTCGACGCTGCGCCCGGCACGTCCGTCGAAAAGGGCGCCAAGCTCATCACCGTCTATCCGGCCGGATCGTTCCAGATCGAGGTGCATGTGTCCGAACTGGACCTCAACGCCATCCACGCCGGGGACAAGGTCGACATCGAGTTCGACTGGGATACCGACGGCACGCACCGCGTGACGGGCACGGTCGCGTCGATCTCGCGCGTCAACGTCGGCAGCGGATCGAGCGAGGAGGGCGGAAGCGCCGCCCCGTCCGGCGACGCGGAGTACAGCGCTTACATCGACTTCGAGGCGGACAGCACGGTGCGGCTCGGCCTTTCGGCGATGGTCTACTTGGCCGGATCCGGCGCGCCGGACGAGGCCGCCGGGTAAACCGGCAGAGGCGGGCGCCAGCGCGCAGGGGCGCCCGCCGTCCTTTCCCGATTTTCCTGTGCGGCAAATAAAGTGAAGCGGTGAATTGAAGAAAAAGAGGTGAAGAATCATGAAAGTGAAGCGGATGATTTCCCTGTGGCTCTGTCTGCTTATGCTGGCGGCGCTTCCGGTGTCCGCGCTGGCGGCGGAGGGCGACGTGCTGCTGCCCTGCGGCGCGCCGGAAAACGCGATTCCCGAGTACATCCTCTCGTCGCATCCCGTTGGCAATGCGCTGTATCTGTTCGGCATGGACGGCGGGCTGTACGCCGTCGCGCCGGGCGCGCCCGAGCCGAGGGCCTATGCGCTGGCCGGGGATCTCGAAGACCCCCAGTACGGCTGCCTGCTCGCCCGCGGCGAACAGCCGATGCTGCTCAATTTGTCGACCGACGGCACGCAGTCGCAGGCGGCGCTCTACGCGCTCGAACTGGAGGGCGGGACTGCGCGGGCCGCGATGGTCGGAACGGTCGATCTCGGCGGCGGATATGCCGTCGAACGCGCCCTCTCGCTCGGCGATACCGCGCTGCTGGTCGTCAGCCAGGCGGGCGGCGTGCGCGAGCTGCGCAGGCTCAACCTGGCCGACGGCTCGACCGCGCCTTCGCAGTGCGACATCGGCGCGATCTATGCCGCCGCGCCGTACACGGGCGGACGCGCGCTGCTCTGCGAGGCGCGGGGCGAGGACTTCCGGTTCCTCGCCTACGATCCCGCCGCCGACGCGGTCGAGGTGCTCGGCGAGGTGGACAGATGGTACGGCGCGCTGGCCTGCGATCCGGCGACGGGCGCGGCGTACTGCGCGCGCGACGGCGAAATCTACCCGCTCGATCTCGCGACCGGCGCGCTGGGCGATGCGGTCGCGGCCGCGCCGGCGTCCACTTCGCCGGAGGTGGCGGCGTGGATCCTTCCCTCTGGCCACTTTGCCTTTGCCTACATGGACACCTGCGCGCTGGTCGGGCTGGATCCCGCCGGGTTTGCCCAGGCGCGGCGGCTGACGATCGTGGATGAATCCTCGGTTCCGTGTCTGGACAGCGCCTACTACGCCTTTTCCAATGAGCGCGGCGACGTCACGGTGACGCTCTCGCACACCAATGTTGACGATCTGGTCGGCAAGATGCTCAGCCAGGATGCCTCCGCGGACATCTATGTGCTGCCCACGTCGCACGAGGCGTTTGCGGCCGCGCGCGACCGCGGCTACATGGCCGACCTGACCCAGAGCCCCGCGCTCGCCGCGCTGGCGGAGCGGCTGCATCCCGGCCTGCGCGAGGCGCTGTCCTCGAACGGCGCGTTCGCGGCGCTGCCGGTGGAGGCCGTCTTCTGGCAGATGCGCGTGAATGAAAACGCGCTGGCCAAACTCGGCAGGACGCTGGACGACGTGCCGCGCAACTGGTCGGACTTCGTGGACTTCTTAATTGAATTGCAGGCGGACTTTCCGCAGGACGGCTCGCTGACGCTCATGGGCGCGGACGTGGACGAGATCGACGCGCGCGAGGCGATGTTCTTTGCGATCTTCGACGCCTATCAGCGGATGGTGCTCGACGATCCGGATTCCGTGGATGCGCAGGCGATGGTCGACATCCTGACCCGGCTCGAACAGGTCGACTTCACGCGGTTCGGCCAGCCCGCCGCGGAGCGCTCCGAGGGCGATGGGACGACCGCCATTGCGGGCGCGGCGGTTGCCGCGTGGGGTCCGGCGGACTACGACCCGGATTCGGTGCTCCTGACGATGTACTCCGGCTGTACGCTGGCCTCCGTCGAGGATGCGGAGGGCACGCTGATGGTGATGTCGCTCAAGCCGGACGCATCCGCGCGGCTCGAGATGGAGTGCTACGTGGCGTTCGTCAATCCGTACAGCGAAAACCTCGACCTTGCGCTCGCCTTCATGGAGACGCTGGCTGAGAACCTGCCCGACGAGGTGCTCTATGCGATCTGCGCCGACCTGACCGAGCCGGTGCCCGATCCGAACTACGAGGAGCGGCTGGCAAACGCGCAGGCCGAGCTGGAGCGCGCCCGGCAGGAGCTGGCCGAAGCCGACGAGATCGACCGGCAGGCACTGGAGGACTCGGTCGCGCGAATCGAGCGGTACATCGCAGATATGGAGAGCGAGCAGATGCTGATCTCCGAGGGCGAGATCGCATGGCTGCGCGCGAATGCCGGCGGGCTGGCGCTCGAAGGGCAGAACTGGCTGTATGCCGACGAGTCCGGCGAGGCCTATGCGCTCGTGCGCCAGTACTGCGACGGCAGGATCGACGCCCAGCGCCTGATGGACGGCATCGACGGCAAGATCCGCATGATGATTCTGGAACAGGGCTGATGGAATTTATGTATGCGGCTTCGCCGCAGGCGGCCGGCGGCGCAAATTTCCGCCGGCCGATCCCGCGCCGCGATGGGCGGCGCTGAAAGAAGGTGTTTTCAATGAAAAAGGTCGTTTGTCTTGTGCTCTGCGCGCTGCTGCTGGCGGCGCTTCCGACGTCCGCGCTGGCCGCGGAGGGCGACGTGCTGCTTCACTGCGGTTCGCAGGAGGACGCGATTTCCGGATATATCGATACCGCGTGCGCCGTGGGCGACACGCTGTACATGGCCGATTATGAGGGCGCGATCTATACCATTTCCCCCAGCGATGTGGAGCCGAAGCGCTATGCGGGCCTGAGCGAGTACGGCGAGCTCGACTATAACGAATACGTCACGCGCTTTCTGCTGAGCGACGGCGAGCGGCCGCTCGTGCTGTCGTTCCGCTTCGACGCCGGCGAATTCAAGGAGGCCGCGCTGTTCGCCCTCGAACTGTCCGACGGCGCAGCGCGGGTGGAAAAGCTGAAGGATGTCTCCAATACGCTCGAATACAACGGCTTCCGCAGCGCCGTCTCGCTGGGCGAGTACGCGCTGATTCGCTGCTACGGCATGAATGGCGAGGATGGCCTCGCGCGGTTCAACCTGAGCGACGGCACGCTCGAACCGGCGACGTTTGCCCATGGCGACATCTACGCGCTCACGCCCTACACCGAGGGGCGAGCGCTCATCGAGGTGTACGACTACGACCAGCCGACGGCTGTCCGCTTCTACACCTACGATCCGGCGACCGATACCTCGGAGGAACTGGGCACGGTCGAAATCGAGGAATACGAGCCGCTGGGCACGCTGGTCTGCGACCCGGCAAACGGCGACGTCTACTGCGTCAAGGGCGGCGAGATTCGCTCCATCGATCTGACGACGGGCCAGCTCGGCGATCCGCTTGCGAGCATACCGGCCGACAATTTGGACAACGCGTGGATCCTGCCCTCGGGCTACTTCGCCTGCGCATCCAGCGGGGTGTGCGCTCTGCGCAATATTCGCGGCGGATCGATGGAAGTGCGCCGGCTGGTGATCGCCGATAATTCCTACGAGAGCAGCGTCGAGCGCAGCTACTATGCCTTCCAGAGCGAGCACGGAGAGGTGAACGCCGTGCTCTCGCGCGACGACATGGGCGATCTGATCGAGAAGATGATGAACCGCGATGCCTCTGTGGACATCTACGTCATCCAAGCCTCCTCGGCGGAGTTCGAGGCCATCCGCGACCGCGGCTACATGGCTGATTTGACGCAGAGCGAAGCCCTCACCGCGCTTGCGGAGCGGATGTATCCGACCCTGCGCGAAGATCTCTCCTCCAACGGCGCGCTTGCGGCACTGCCGGTGAGCGCCTATTTCTGGCAGATGTATGTCAACGAAGCCGCCTGGGAGAAGCTCGGAAAGACGGCCGCCGACGTGCCGTCGAACTGGTCGGATTTCCTCGATTTCCTGATTGAGCTGCAGACCGATTTTCCGCAGGACGGCTCTGTGACGCTGCTGGATCCGTACAATGACGCGGCCATGGCGCGCAGGGAACTGCTCAATGCGATCTTCGAAAACTACCAGCAGATGCTGGCGCGCGATCCCGATTCGGTGAGCGTTCAGACGATGGTCGAACTTCTGACAAAGTTGGAGCAGATCGACTTCACCCGCCTCGGCCATCCGGTCGAAACGGCTGACAACTACGATGACAACCGCAACAGCGCCGTCCTGCTGACGACGGGCATTGGCACGACGCTGAGCGGACTCATCGACCCGTACTACGGCACGCCCGTCGTGATGTCGCTGACGCCGGATTCGGCTCCGCTGCTGGCGCTGGAATGCACGGTGGCGTTCATCAACCCGTACAGCGAAAACGCCGATCTCGCGCTTGCGTACATGGAGACGCTCGCGGAGAACCTCTCCGACGACATCCTCTACACGGTGTGCCCCGACCTGACCGAGCCGGTGCTTGATCCATACTACGAGATGAACCTGAGAAATGCCGAGGAGCAGCTCGCACAGCTGCAGAAGGCCTATGACGAGGCCGAGCCGATCGACAAACAGGCGCTTGAACAGCAGCTTCAGTACGCTCAGGAATATGTCGAGACGGCCCGCGCGCAGCGCTATTCCATCTCCGAGGAGGAGATCGCCTGGCTGCGCGGCCACGGCGATGAAATGTCTGTGAAGGGGGCGAACCTGCTGTACAGCGATGACTCCGGCGAGGCCTACGAGCTGGTCAACCAGTATTCCGAAGGCAAAATCAGCGCGTCGCAGCTGATGAAGTCGATCGATGGAAAGCTGCGGATGATGATTCTGGAAGGCCGCTGAGCACCGCCGCACCGAATGGGAAAGGGCGGCCGGGCGCGAACGGGGAAGGGGTTCGCCACTTCGCGCCCGGCCGGATCGGTTCCCCGGATGCGCGGCGCAGTTCGCAGAGCGGCCGCAGGATGCGGGGATCAAACCGCGCGTCCATGCGGGCGGCGCCATTGGCGGCGCCGCCCGGAGGGAAAAGGCCCGGCCGTTCCGGGCGATGATGAGGAGGATTGCCATGAAGCGATGGTTCTGCCTGCTGCTCGTGCTGGTGCTGTCGGCGTCCGGCGCGGCTGCGCTGGCCGAGGGCGACGTGCTGCTCGGGCGCGACGAGAGCCTCTACGTCGAGGGGATGTTCGCGCTCGATGGCGCGCTGTGCATCTATGGAAATGACCTGTACATCTACCGCCCCGGCGAGGCGGATTATCAGACCTATTCGTTTGATTTCAGCGGCCTTTCGGAGGACGAGTCGCTCTCGTTCGAGCGGGGGATTGTGTTCGACGACGGCGGGCAGCTGCGCGGTTTCACTTTTGCGCTGCGCTACGACGACCAGTTCCGCGGCGAGATCGCGAAGGCGTTCCTCGGCGACATTGACCTGACCGCCGGCGGCCTCGCCGTCATGGAAAACGCGGTCGAGGTCGAGTGGCCGGAGGAGCTGACCGAGCGGTACGACGATGGCAGCGAGATGCCCGTATCCCTCAGCGGCACGCCGTTTATCATCGGCGGCACGCTGTATCTGAACGCCTATTCCGGCGCCTATGCGCTCGACCTTGAAACGATGGAAGCCGGCGAACTGGCCGCGGAAGGCGACTTTTACCTCTCGGCGATGTGCCCGTATACGGATGGACGGGCGCTGCTGTACGGCTATTCCAACGACTTGGAGGGCTACGCGCTGTACGCCTGCGACGCCGCTTCCGGCGAAAGGGAACTGCTCAGCGCGGTCGACTCGGTTCCCGTCGCGGGCGATCTCTCCGGCCTCGCCGCCGATCCGGAGACCGGCGCGGTGTGGTGCGCCTACGACGGCCAGATCTATGCGCTCGACGCCGCGACCGGCCAGCTCGGCGAGTCGTTCGGCGACATGCCGCTGATGACCTATGGCAGCAACAAGGCGTGCCTGTTCGGCGGGCACTACTACGCGATCGAGTCCAACGGCGCGATTCTCGTGCGCGACCTCTCCCGCGACGTCCAGCCGGAGGCGCAGCTCAAGGTCTACGACGGCCGGTATCTCGACAGTGTGACCGACGCCTACTTCGCCTATACGGCGGCGCATCCGGAAGTCTCGGTGACGATTTCGCACGACTATGAAGCCGGATCGCAGATCCTCGAGGACATGCTCAACCGCTCTTCCGAGTACGATATCTACATCCTCTCGACTGCGTCGCCGGAATATGCGGCGCTGCGCGACCGCGGGTATCTGTACGACTTGAGCGGCAGCGCGGCCATCGCGGAGCTCTTTGAGGGGCTGTATCCCGCCGTCGCCGAACACCTGTCGAGCAACGGCGCGCCGGCCGCGCTGCCGGTGGAGGCCGCCGTGCGGGGGTTCTGCATAAGCGACGACGCGCTCGCGCGCATCGGCCTGACCGCCGACGACGTGCCAACCAACTGGTCGGACTTTCTGGACTTTCTGAACGAACTTCCGCAGTACATGGGCGAGGACGCGGCGGTCATGGCGTTTGAGCCGTACATGTCCCAGGAGGACGTGCGCAGCCAGCTGCTCGGCTGCATCCTGACGAGCTATCAGGCCTATTCGGACGCGACGGCGGACGTTCCGTCGATCGACACGCCGCTGATGCGCGAGCTGCTGGACAAGCTCGAGCGCGTGGACTTCGGCGCGCTGGGCGTGCCGGAGAAGGTCGTGGGCGACAGTTTCTCGTGGTCGAGCGAAGAGCTGCTCTTCACGACCGACGCGGACGTCACGCTGGGCGACAACTACTTCTACCGCGAGACGCCGGTCATCATGGCGATGGGGCCGGAGGAGCCGCCCGTGCTCGCGATGGAGGTCACCGCGGCGTTCGTCAACCCGTTCAGCGAAAACGCCGGTCTCGCGGTCGGCTTTCTCGAATCGCTGGCCGGGAGCGTCCCGGAGGACGTGTGGTACAACTTCTGTCCCGACAAGAACGACCCGCTGCCCGCGCCCGAGCGCGACGAGCTCATCGCCGGGGCGCAGCGGTATTACGATCAGACCGTCGCCGCCTACGAAGCCGCGGACGCCGCCGACAAACAGGCGCTTAAGCAGGAAATGGACAGCGCGGAGGAAAACCTGAAGCAGGTCACCGAGTATTCGTGGGCGATCCGGCCGGAGCAGATCGAGTGGTTCCGCGCAAACGACGACCACCTCATCGCCATGGGCGAGAGCTGGTTTGTCGACGAGGGCGAAGAGCTGACGATGCAGTACATCCAGGGCCGGCTCGACGCCGGACAGTATCTGCGCCAGATGGAGAACAAGGTGCGGATGCGGGCGATGGAGGGCATGTGAGCGCGGGCGGAAGCCCGGCTCCCCTCCAGCCGCACGTGGACTTTCGCGCAGGCGTCCGCCTGCGCGTTTGAAAGCGCGGTTCCCGCCTGGAAGATGCGCCTCTGAAAGCGCCTTTTTCGCGCCGGCGCGGCGCTCTGCCCGGCTTCGCAGGATCGCGCCGGAACGAAAGGCCCGCGACGGCGCCGGTCTGGATTTGAAACGCACATCGCATTAAGGAGGTTCCGCGTGTTTCGCAAGAAAAAATCGGTCTGGCTGTTCCTGCTGCCGGGGTTTGCCGGGCTGATGCTGTTTTACATCGTGCCGTTCATCGGCGGCATCTGGTACAGCCTGACGGACGGCAGCTATCAGAACCGGTTCGTCGGGCTGGCCAACTACATTTCCATCTGGCAAAACGAGATGTTTCTGCTGGGACTGAAGAATACGCTGCTGCTTTCGCTGATCTGCGCGCCGCTGGTGTGGGTGCTGTCGTTCGTGATTGCGGCGCTGCTCAACCGGCTGCGGCCGGGCGGGGCGTTTTTCCGAAACAGCATCCTGCTTCCATACCTGATGCCGTCGTCGGCGATGCTGCTGATCTGGCTGTTGCTGTTTGACTATGGCGGCGTGGTCAACCGGCTGATCGCGGCCTTCGGCGGCGGGCGGGTGCTCTGGCTGGAGGGCGCGCAGCTGCGCGTGCCGATCGTGCTGCTGTTCGTGTGGAAGAACCTGGGCTTTGCGGTGGTGATCTTTCTGGCGGCGCTGCAGACGATTCCCGACCCGCTGTACGAGTACGCGACGCTCGAGGGCGCCGGCTTTCTGCGGCAGACGTTCGGCATCACGCTTCCGCTGATCGTGCCATCGGCGTTTCTGATCATCATTCTGGAGTGGATCAACGCGTTCAAGATCTTCAAGGAGGTCTACTTCATCGGCGGCGCGTATCCGGACGAGGCGGTCTATACGCTTCAGAACTACATGAACAACATGTACGGCCGGCTGAACTATCAGAACGTCACCACGGCGGCCTACAGCTTTGCGCTGATCGTGTTCGCGCTGTTCGGTGCGCTGTTCCTGCTCGAGCGCGTGCTGCGGCGGAAGTTTTCTTAAAGAGGGGAGGAATGTGCGATGAAAAAGATGCGCAGGACAAGCCTGAAGAGCCGGCATCTGGCCACGCGCGCGGTGCTGATGGTGCTGGCGCTGGTGGTGCTGGTGCCGATCGTGGTCACGTTCCTGTATTCGTTCTTTTCTCCCACGGAGATCAAGGCGTACATGGGCACGCGCGGCAGTTATGACGACGCCGCGTGGATGGACGTCAAGCTGTCGCCCAATATGTTTTCGCTGAACCAGTACTACGAGATCCTGATCCGAGATACGTCGATCCTCCGGATGTTCGTCAATTCGGCGTTTTACACCGTCGCGATCCTGCTCGGCCAGGCGGCGGTCATTCCGATGATGGCCTATGCGCTCAGCCGCTTTGAGTTCCGCGGGCGCGATGCGATCTTCTTCGGCATCCTGATGCTGATGCTTCTGCCGTTTCAGGTCACGATGGTGCCCAACGTGCTGACGCTTCGGCAGCTCGGGCTGCTGGACACGGTCTGGGCGGTCATCCTGCCGATGTGGTTTACGCCGTTTTACATCTTCCTGCTGCGCCAGTTCATGGTGGGCCTGCCCAACGAGCTGCTCGAGGCGGCGCAGATGGACGGCGCGGGCACGGCGCGGTGCTTTGTGCACGTCGTGCTGCCGGTCTGCCGGCCGGTGATCGGCGCGGCGGTCGCGCTGTCGTTCGCCGACTGCTGGAATCTGGTCGAGCAGCCGATGACCTATTTAAGCCAGCGGCCGGATCTGCAGCCGCTGTCGGTGATGTTCAACCAGCTGGTGGACGAGAGCTCCGGCACGGAGTTCGCCGGCGCGGCGCTGTACATGCTGCCGGCACTGTTCGTCTACCTGTACTTCCTCAAGGACATCCTGACGGGCATCCAACTGACGGAGCTGAAATAAGAGGTGCGAGACATGAACCTGAGAAAATTCGCGATCCGGGGGCTCATCGTGCTGGCGGTCGTCGTGGCGCTGTGCATGTTCTTTTCCGGTACCATCAAGACGATCACCACGGCGAAAATCCGCGTGGCGCAGGCCACGACCGGCCGCCTCGAGGAAGAGGTGGATCTGAACGGCGCGCTGGCGTTTCCGCAGGTCGACCGCGTCGGCCACGCGCTGGAGGACGGGCAGTCGCTGACCATCGCGCGCGTCAACGTCCGGCCGGGCTATGAGGTCAAGGCGGGCGATGTCGTCATCGAGGCGCGCGTGGCCGATTACGAAAATGCGCTCAAGGAGCAGCAGTCGGCCTATGACGAAGCGCTCGAGGGCCTGCTGGAGCTGGAGAGCAAGAACGCCGGCATCCGCCTGCGCCCCTCCGACGAGCAGTACGCAGATGCGTACTTCGCGCTGCGCGATGCGATGAAGGCGTCGGCCGCGCGCCGCATCGAGATGGAGGCGCTGCTGGCCGCCGAGGGATTGAAGCTTCCGGATTCCGGCGCGCCGGAGGGGGCGAGCGAGGCGCTTGTCAAGGCCATTGAAGCGTGGCGCGCGGCGGATTCGGCCGAGCAGGCGGCGCAGGCGGCGATGGACGGCGTGTCGCGCTATGCGCCCGACGAGACGACGTGGACGTACATCACCCAGAAGCATGACTTTGAAGAGAAGATGGCCGAAGCGGAGTCGAAGATGGCGGCGCTCAGCGAGCTCAACGCCGCGGTGCAGGCGATCCGCGCGCCGCACGACGGCTACATCGCCGAGGTCGCCGTCAAGGTTGGCGACACCTACGATGGCTCGGGCAACCTGTTCACCATGACGGCGCAGGACGCGCCGCCGGTGCTGCGCGCCGACGTCTCGCAGGTGAACCGCACGATTTCGGAGGGCATGGCGGTGTCGATCGAGATCGATCAGTATTCCTCCGTCGAGACGCAGGTCGTCGCCACTGGGCTGGACGATGAGGGCAAGAAGTACGCCGACGTCGAGATCACGCCGGACGTCCGCTCTGCGCGCGGCAGCATCTATGCCATGACCCTCGAGGAGACGCCGATGACGCTCGTGTTCCGCGCGCAGCAGACGAGCACGCTGATCGCGTCGAGCGCCGTGCACGGCACGGGCGATGACCGCTACGTATTCACCGTCGAGACCAGCTATTCCAACTTCGGCGGTTCGCGCATGACGGTGCGCAAGACGCCGGTCACGGTGCTGGGCGAGGCCGGCGGCGTGGCGTCCGTGCAGGAGGACCTCGGCTATTATGAAATCGCCTACATGGAGGATCGCCCGATCAACGACGGCGATGCCGTCATGCTGTATGCCGATTGACGGGAGGCGGCCATGAAGAAGGAAAAGAGGCGCTGGTGCGCATGGGCGCTGCTGGCGCTCGGGCTTTTGCTGGCGCTGCCGTCGCTGGGATTTTTGATGACGGCGGACGACCTGCTGCAATACGCCATCGTCGCGCCGTCGGGGGAGGGCGCCGCGGATGAAATTGCGTCGCTGCTCGCTGCCCGGGAGACCATCGCCGAAACGCTGGGCGACAGCGTGACGGCCACGGCGGTCGGCGGGCTGACCGGGACGGCGTCGGTCAGCGCGGGGGAAAAGAGCGCGTCGGCCGTGGTCTACGCCGGTGCGGAGGGATGGTTTGAAATCTATCCGGTCGCGCTCGCCTCCGGCCGGCGGATCACCGAGACGGAGCTTCGGCGGGGCGACCGGGTGATCATGCTCGATTCGGATCTGGCGTTTACGCTGTTCGGTGCGGAGATCCCGGAGGACGCCGAGGTGCGCGTGCTGGGCGAGAGCTACGCCGTGGTCGGCACGTTCCGCCACCGCCGCGATGTCGGCGAGGTCTCGGCGCATGCCGTCTGCCTGCCGCTGCGGGCCGCGGGCGGCGGGCTGGAGACGATGCTCTTTTCGGCCAAACCGGTCGCCAACGCCGGCGCGCGGACGCTGTTTGAATCCGCCGTGCGCGACGGCTGGCAGCCCGGCGGCAGCTTTTACAGCATCGAAAAGGAGGCCATGCGCCGCACGATGATTCCGCGCATGATGCTCTTGGTGTTCGGCATGAGCGCGCTGATGGCGCTGCTGCGCGGGATGAACGGCGTGGCGGCTCGGGGCGCCCAATCGTTCCGCGCAGGCATGCGGGTGCACTATTTCCCGAAGATGATCCCGCGGCTGATGGGCCTGATCGGGCTGTGCATCGCGGGGTACGGCGCGCTGGCCGCGCTGCTGTACGGGCTGATGACGTTTACGGTTGAGCCGCTGTATGTGTTTACCGAGTGGGTTCCGGAGAACATCGTGGCGTGGTCGTCGCTGCGCGACGTGTTCTGGAACCTGACATCCAGCGCCGCCCAGCTGGTGAAGGTCGGCATGCCGCAGATGCGCCGGATCGAATTCGCCGGTGGTCTGCTGCGCTGGGGCTGCCTGCTTGCGGCATGGGCCGCGCTGCTGCTCAAGCGGCGGGCGCGCGCAAAGCGGTGAGCCGTCCGTGAGGAGGACTTTGCGCCAGAATGAAATCGCGAAAGCGGGGCGGGGGAACTGCTCCGCGCGAAGGAATTTACGCAGGAGAAAAATTGCGAAAGCGGGGCGGGGAAACCGCCCCGCGCGAGGATCAGAACCGGCCGCCGGCATGGGATCGCACGCCCGTGCCGGCGGCTTTTTGTCCCGCCGCCGGACGCAATCGCGCATTGCAATCCGACTGCCGGCGTGGTATAATCTACAATAGATTAAAATCCGCAAAAGGCGGAGCGAAGGAGGGTCGGCGCGTGTATACGAAGCTGAACGGAATGGAGATGGAATGTCGGGGGACGGAGCGCTGGCTCGATCTGCTCGCGCGGCTGCCCGACGGCGGCGCGGGCGCGCTCGGGATCTGCATTGAGGGGCGCACGCGGTCGCTTCTGGAGACGGTGGAGGAGTACGCCTACGCGCGCGTGCTGACCTACGCCGACGAGGAGGGCCGGCGCATCTACGAGCGCTCGCTGCAGATGCTGTTTCTGGCGGCGGCGCGCCATGTGGCGCCGGACGCCCATGTGCGCATTGAGCACTCGTTCGGCCAGGGACTGTACCTGACGGTCGGCGACTGCCCGCCGGACGACGCGCGGGTTGCCGCGATCGAGGCGCGGATGCGCTGGCTGGTCGAGCAGGACCTGCCGCTCGTGCGCAAGAACGTCTCGACCGCCGACGCGAGAGAGTACTTTGCCCGCACCGGCCAGCAGGACCGGCTGCGCATCCTGCGGTACCGGGCGTTTGACCACTTTACGCTGTACGGCTTGGACGGCTGCGAGGACTACTTTTACGGCGAGATGGTGCCCTCGGCCGGCTACCTGCGCGTGTTCGGGCTGACGAAATACGCCTCCGGGCTGGTGCTCAGGCTGCCGGACGCCGCCGAACCCGCGCGGGTCGCGCCGTTTGCCGACCTGCCCAAGCTGATGCGCACCTACGCCGAGAGCGCGCAGTGGCAGGAGATCCTCGGCTGCGCGAACGCCGCGGATCTGAACGACATGGTCGAAAACCGCCGGCTGCGCGAGTTCATCCGCGTCAGCGAGGCGCTGCACGAGCGCAAGATCGACCACATCGCCGACCAGTTCATCGAAAGCGGCGCGCGGGTGATGCTGATCGCCGGGCCTTCGTCGTCCGGCAAGACGACGTTCGCCCACCGGATGACCATCGCGCTGCGCGTGCACGGGCTCAAGCCGGTGAAGCTGTCGCTGGACGACTACTACCGCGACCGGGATTCCCTTCCGCGCGAGCCGGACGGCACGCTCGACCTCGAGCGGCTGGACACGCTGGACACCGACCTGCTGTGCGACCACCTGCCGCGGCTGCTCGCGGGCGAGACGGTCGATTCCCCGGAGTTCGACTTCAAGACTGGGCGGCGCGCGCCCAGGACGCACCCGATGCGCGTCGAGCCGGGCCAGCCGGTCATCATCGAGGGCATCCACGGCTTGAACGACGCGCTGACGCGCTCGGTGCCGCGGAAGATGAAGTTCAAGATCTACATCAGCGCGCTGACCATGCTCAATCTGGACGACCACAACCGCATCCGCACGACCGACGCGCGGCTGCTTCGCCGCATCGTGCGCGACCATCTGTTCCGCGGCACGCTGCCGGAGGAGACCATGGCGATGTGGCCGTCGGTGCGCCGCGGCGAGGAGAAGTACATCTTCCCCTATCAGGAGGAGGCCGACGCGATGTTCAACTCCTCGCTGGCTTACGAGCTGCCGGTCATGAAGAAGTACGCCTATCCGCTTCTGCTGGCCGTGCAGCCGCACAGCCCGCACTACACGCTCGCCCGCCGGCTGGTGAAGTTCTTAAACTACATCCGCGTCAGCGACGTCGAGGACGAGATTCCGGTCAACTCCATCCTGCGCGAATTCATCGGCGGATGCTGCTTTTATCGCGAGACCGACTGACCGGAATGCATATTTCCAACCTCCCATGCCGAAAATACAGCGTGCAAGGAGGTTGTGAAGCGATGAAACATTTCAAGAAGATCGCCTGTTTCCTGATGGCTGCGGCGATGTGCCTTTCGCTGACGGCGTGCATGAACGCCGACGCGCCGCAGTCCACGACCCGCACGGAGACCGTGCCCGAGGCGAGCGTTGCCCCGTCGGCGACCAACGGCGCCGCGGTGACGCAGCAGCCCGTCGCGTTTGACTGGCTGACCGGCTCCGGCACGGTCGAGGCCAACGTCAACCGCATCTCCGAGATCGCGGACAGCCGCGTGGTGGTGACCGGCACGACGGCGCTGGTCGGCGTGAAGTTTACCTCGGCGTATCAGGGCGAGATGACCGAGCGCATCCGCGAGATGGTCGCGGCGGAGGTCATGGAGGCCGATCCGTCGATCCAGACGGTGGCCGTGACCGCGGAGGGCGAGGACGTCGACCGCGTGTTTGAGATCTCCGACCGCCTGCGCGCGGGCGAGGACGCGAACGCACTGAGCGCCGACATCAACGAAATCGTCCGAAACGCCACGACGCTGCGATAGGCGCCTGCAACGAACGACCCGCCCGGCTCGCCCGCCGGGCGATACATAATTGAGGGAAGCCCATGTTTGCACATCTGCACCTGCACACGGAGTACAGCCTGCTCGACGGCGCCTGCCGGATCAAGCCTCTGATCGAGCGCGTCAAGGCGCTGGGCATGGACGCCTGCGCGATCACCGACCACGGCGTGATGTACGGCGTCGTGGACTTTTACCGCGCGGCGAAGGAGGCCGGCATCCATCCGGTCATCGGCTGCGAGGTCTACGTCTGTCCGAACATGGACGACAAGACCAGCCTGACCCGCGATTACAGCCATCTGATCCTGCTGTGCGAAAACCAGACCGGATACCGAAACCTCTCGCACCTAGTGAGCGAGGGCTTTTTGCGCGGCTATTATTACCGGCCGCGCGTGGACTATGCGCTGCTCGAGAAATACCACGAGGGGCTGATCGCGCTGTCGGCCTGCCTGTCGGGCGATCTGCCGAAGCTGCTGCTCGACGGCCGCGAGGGCGATGCCCGCCAGATGGCCAAACGGTATCTGGACATCTTCGGCCGGGACAACTTCTTCATCGAACTTCAGGACCACGGCATCCCCGAGCAGAAGCGCGTGCTGCCGCGGCTGGTGAAGCTGGCGCGCGAGCTGGACATCCCGACGGTCGTCACCAACGACTGCCACTACCTCGAGCGCGGGGACGCCGAAGCGCAGGAGATCCTGATGTGCATCCAGACGGGCAAGACGCTCTCGGACGAAAACCGGATGCGCATGACCACCGATCAGCTCTACGTCAAGTCCGAGGAGGAGATGCGCGCGGCGTTTCCGAACTTCGCCGAGAGCATCGCGCGCACGGAGGAGATCGCCAAGCGCTGCCACGTGGACTTCGACTTCTCCACGACCTACTTGCCGCAATACCCGCTTCCCGAGGGCGAGACGAACGTCGGCTACCTGCGCAGGCTGACCGAGGAGGGGCTGCTTCGACGGTACGGCCCCGACCGCGCCGACGCGCGCGAGCGCATGGAGTACGAATTGAACGTCATCATCTCGATGGGCTATACCGACTACTTCCTGATCGTCTGGGACTTCATCCACTACGCCAAGACCCACGGCATCGGCGTCGGCCCCGGGCGCGGCAGCGGCGCGGCGTCGATCGTCGCGTATTCGCTGGCGATCACCGAGATCGACCCGCTGAAGTACAACCTCGTGTTCGAGCGATTCCTGAACCCCGAGCGCATTTCGATGCCCGACATCGACTGCGACTTCGACTACGAGCGCCGCGGGCAGGTGATCGACTACGTCCGCGAGCGCTACGGCGCCGACCACGTCGCGCAGATCATCACCTTCGGCACGATGGCGGCGCGCGCCGTCATCCGCGACGTCGGCCGCGTGATGGACATGAGCTACCAGCAGGTCGACCAGATCGCCAAAATGGTGCCGTTTGAGCTCAACATCACGCTCGAGCGCACGCTGAAGGTCAGCGGCGAGCTGCGCCGCGCCTACGAGGACGATCCCGCCGTACACCGGCTGATCGACATGGCGCGCAAGCTCGAGGGCATGCCGCGCAACGCCTCCACCCACGCCGCCGGCGTGCTGATCACCGCCGAGCCGGTGGTCGAATACTGCCCGCTGCAGACAAACGACGACGTCATCACCACGCAGTTTCCGATGACCACCGTCGAGCAGCTCGGCCTGCTCAAGATGGACTTCCTCGGCCTGCGCACGCTCAACGTCATCATGGACACGATCGAGATGGTGCGCGCCGGGGGCGGCGCGGTCTGCGACGCGGCGGACATCCCCGACGACGATCCCGGCGTCTATCAGATGATCTCCGACGGCGACACCGACGGCGTATTCCAGCTCGAATCCTCCGGAATGCGCAGCTTCCTGATGCAGATGCGCCCGGGCAACTTCGAGGACATCATCGCCGCGATCTCGCTGTACCGGCCGGGGCCGATGGAGTCGATCCCGCGCTACATCGCCGGCAAGCACGATCCGTCGAGCGTGAAGTATCTGACGGAAAAGCTGCGGCCCATCCTCGATGTCACCTACGGCTGCATGGTCTATCAGGAGCAGATCATGCAGATCGTGCGCGACCTGGCCGGCTATTCGATGGGGCGGAGCGACCTCGTCCGCCGCGCGATGGCCAAGAAGAAGCACGACGTCATGAACCGCGAAAAGGAGATCTTCATCCACGGGCAGGTCGAAAACGGCGAGGTCGTCGTGCCCGGCTGCGTGCGCAACGGCGTGCCCGAGGACGTCGCCGAGCGGATCTTCGACGAGATGACCGCCTTCGCCAGCTATGCGTTCAACAAGCCGCACGCCGCGGCCTACGCCGTGGTCGCCGTGCAGACGGCGTACCTCAAGCTGCACCACCCGGCGGAGTTCATGGCCGCGCTGATGAACTCCATGATGAGCAACACCGAGAAGATCGCCTACTACATCCAGAACTGCCGCAAGCGCGGCATTCCCGTGCTGCCGCCGGACGTGAACCGCTCCGAGGAGAAGTTCACCGTCGACGTCTCCGAGGGGAAGAAGGTCATCCGCTTCGGCTTGGCGGCGATCAAGAGCCTCGGCCACGCGCCGGTGGCCGCGCTGGTCAGCGAGCGCCGGGCGAACGGCGAATTCCGCGACCTGTACGATTTCATCAACCGCATGGCCGGGTCGCTTCTGAACAAGAAGGGCGTCGAGAGCCTGATCCGCTCCGGCGCGATGGACGGCCTGCCGGGCGGGCGCGCGCAGAAGCTCAACGTGTTCGAGCGCACGATGGACGGCGCCGCAAAGCGCCACAAGGACATGGTCGAGGGTCAGATTTCGCTGTTCGGCATGGCGGAAAACGCGGTCGATGCGCCCCCGCCGCCAATGCCGGAGATGGAGGAATTCAGCTTTGCCGACCGGCTCCTGATGGAGAAGGAGACGACCGGCGTGTACATCAGCGGCCACCCGCTGGACGAGTACGCTGAGCCGCTGAGCGCGCTCAAGTTCAATTCGCAGGTGCTCGCGGAGCTCAACGAGGGCGATCCCGCCGAGATGATGCGCTACGACCAGCGGCCGGTGACGATGGGCGGCCTGATCGCCAGCAAGCGGATGAAGGCCACGAAGAGCGGCGGCATGATGGCGTTTCTCCAGCTGGAGGATCTCTATGGAACCACCGAGGTGCTCGTGTTCCCGAAGGTCTACGACCGCTATGGGCAGGATCTGATCGAGGAGTCGGCGGTGCTGATCGCGGGCAAGCTCTCCATGCGCGAGGACGAGCCGCCGAAGCTGCTGATGGACCGCGTCGCGCCGCTCGCGGGCGGAATCGGGGCGATCGAGGCGCTGGCCGCTTCCGAATCCGGAGGGTTTCGCCGCGAGCGGGGAGAGGGACGCCGCCGGGAACCGCGCGCGGGCCACAAGCTCTACCTGCGCATGCATGCCGGTCAGCGCGACGAAGTGCTCGGCATCCTCGCCGAGACGCCGGGGCGGATCTGCGTGGTGCTCTACATATTGGAGGAGAAAAAGGCGTACCAGGCGCCGGAGCAATACTGGGTCGACGAGGGATACGATTTCGGCGCGCTCGCCAACCTGCTGGGGGCGGACAGCGTCGTATTGAAATGAGGGGAATGCAATGGGAAAGAGGAAGGCTTTTTGCGCGGAAAACCTGCGCGCGCTCGCAATTCTGCTGTTCGCCTCGGCCGCGGTTTTGATGGTCTGCAGCATGAATTCGTGGCTGTATCCGGTCAATCCGTGGACGGATGTGAACATCATCTCGACCGTCGGGCGCGGGATGTTCGATGGGTTCGTGCCCTATCGGGATCTGGTGGAGCAGAAGGGACCGGTGCTGTTTTTGATCTTCGGGCTGGCCGAATTGCTGTTTCCGGGAACGTATCACGGCATCTACGTCATGGAGGTGCTGTTTGTCGCGGGTGCGCTGTTCTTCGGCTGGAAGACGATCCGGCTCTACCTGCCG
The DNA here is from genome assembly GCA_018716805.1 of Candidatus Faecivicinus avistercoris. Taxonomy (GTDB): domain Bacteria; phylum Bacillota; class Clostridia; order Christensenellales; family Aristaeellaceae; genus Faecivicinus; species Faecivicinus avistercoris. The sequence goes on from DVJL01000069.1 coordinate 21,516, forward strand.
GGGCTGAGCCCGCTGTGGATGGTGCCGCTGCTGGCGGTGCTGGTGGGCACCCCGGCGTTCAGCATGGGCGCGAGCGCGGAGGAGTTTCTGCTGTTCCCGGTGGCGTGGTCGATGTATGACCTGCTCGCCGCATGGCGCACGGGGAAGCCGCTGACTTCGGGTGCGCTTTTGCGAAACGGCGTGCTGGCCGGGTGCGTGCTGTGGACGAAGTTCAACCTGCTGAGTTTCCACTTCGTCTGGATGGCGGCTGTGGCGATCGACGCGCTCGTGAAGGAGAGAAAGCTCTGGCCGCCGGTGAAGATGTGCCTGATCTTTTTGGGCGGCATGGCGCTTGCGACGGTTCCGTGGCTCGTTTACTTCGGCGCGAACGGCGCGATTGGCGACTTTATTCAGAGCTACCTGATCGACAACATCTTCCTCTATGGCATGGGCGGCGGAAGGCAGTCGATCCTTCGCAACATCGCGCGCTGGGTGATCTGGCTGGCGCGGGAAAACCCGCTGTACATGGCGGTGCTCGCGGTCGCGGGCATCTCGGTGCTGGCGGTGCCGCGCGCAAAGATGGCCGTGCGCGAGAAGGCCATGCTGGTTGCGGCGGCGGCGCTGATGGCGGCGTCGATGTTCAGCCGCTGGCACTACCTGCCCTACTATGTGGTGTATCTGGCGTCGTTTCTGCCGTTCGCCCTGCTGCCGCTCGCCGGGCTGCGCCGGTTTAGCCGCGTGCATTGGCCGCGCTGGGCCGCGCCCGCCGCGACGGCGGCGGTGATCATCGCCTCCGTGGGCTTCGGCTATCTGACCTGCGGGGAATCTTCGTGGATCGGCACGCCGTACTCCGAGACGCCGCAGGCGCGGATCGCGCAGGCCATCGAGGACTCCGGCGTGGAAAACCCGACGATGCTGCACGAACATTTGATGGACATCGGCTTCTACTTTTCCTCCGGCGCAAGGCCGGCCGACCGCTGGTTCACGGCGCTGAACATCCGCCAGAGCGACTATGTAAACAAGGTGCAGGAGATGATCGATGAAGGCATTCCGGACTTCATCATCACCTCGCCTGGCGATCCCGAGCACCCGCAGGAGTTTGAGGGCTACGACGTCGTGCTCAACTTCCCGTCGCACTACGGCCTGCGCGCGGGCGAGACGGTCTACTTCACTCTGTACCAGCGCGAGGGCGCGCAGAAGGAGGCAGTCTGATGCGAACGCGGAGGGATAGCTGGGCGGCGGCGCTGTTTCTTGTCGCCGCGGCGGCAATTTTGATGATCTGCAGCATGAATTCGTGGCTGTACCCGCTCAATCCGTGGTCGGATGTGAACATACTGGGCACGATGGGCCGCGAAATGCTGGAAGGGCAGGTGCCCTATCGCGACCTGTTCGACCACAAGGGCCCGCTGATCTACTTTCTGTTCGGGCTTTGCATGAACCTCATGCCGGGGACTTACCACGGGCTGTTCTTGCTGGAAGTGCTCTGCTGCGCGGGCGCGATGTTCTTCGGCTGGAAGACGGCCCGGCTGTATCTGCCGGATTTGAGCCCGCTGTGGGTGGTGCCGCTGTTCGCGCTGCTCGCGGGCAGCGACTGGTTCGGCGCGGGCGCGAGCGTGGAGGAGCTTCTGCTGTTCCCGATGGCGTGGTCGCTGTATGACCTGCTCGCCTCGTGGCGCGGCGGGAAGCCGCTGACTTCGGGCGCGCTTCTGCGAAACGGCGTGCTGGCCGGGTGCGTGCTTTGGACGAAGTTCAACCTGCTGAGCTTCCACTTCGTCTGGATGGCGGCCGTGGCGATCGACGCGCTGGTCAGGGAGAGAAAGCTCTGGCCGCCGGTTAAGATGTGCCTGATCTTCTTGGGCGGCATGGCGCTTGCGACGCTTCCGTGGATGGTCTACTTTGGCGCAAACGGCGCGATCGGCGATTTGATCGACGGCTACTTCGCGTCGAACCTCTTTGAATACGGCGCGGAGGGCGGCCGGTCGTGGCTGGGGAACCTCGCTTACTGGACGCTCGATGCCGCGCGGCGGGCGCCGGTCTGCTTTATCCTGCTGGCGCTTTCGATGGTCTTGGTGCTCGCCGTGCCGCGAAGCCTGATGGCCGTGCGCGAAAAGGCGATGCTGCTGTGCGCCGCGGCGCTGTTGGCGGCGTCGATGTTCAGCCGGTCGATGGCGATGTCGTACTATGCGACGGAGCTGGGGCTGTTCTTCCCGTTCGCGCTGCTGCCGCTTAAATGGCTGCGCCGGAGGGGCGCGCGGAGCTGGCCGCGATGGACGGCCGCCGCGGCCGCGGTGCTCGTGCTCGCCGGTTCCGCCGGCGCAGCTTATGCGCTGTGCGGCTTTGCCGGCGGTATCGGCACGCCCTACGGCCAGACCGCGCAGGCGCAGATTGCCGAAATCATCCGCGATTCGGGCATCGAGGATCCGACGCTCGTCCACTACCGATCGATGGATACCGGCGTCTACTATGCATCGGGCGCGCGGCCGGCGCACCGCCGCTACACGGGTACGAACATCCAGCGCGACGCCTACCTGGCCGAGATCCAGCAACTGATCGACGGCGGCGTGCCGGACTTCGTGGTGACCCTGCTGTTTGATCCGGAGGACATTCCGAAGCTTGAGCGCTACGAGCGCGTGGCCGTGATCCCGACGGACTACGGCTCGGGCTCGGGCGACGTGACGTATTATTGCCTGTACCAGCGCATCGAGGAGGTTTGAACAATGAACAACCCGCCCGTATTGTACATCGTCATTCCCTGTTACAACGAGGAGGAGGCGCTGCCGATCACGTCCAAGCGCGTGGCGGCGCTGACGGACGACATGATCGCCAAGCGGATCATCGCGCCCGGGAGCCGGATATTGATGGTCGACGACGGAAGCAAGGACCGGACGTGGGAGGTCATCGCCGGGTTGTGCCGGTCGGACGCGCGGTTTGAGGGCGTGAAGCTGGCGCACAACGCCGGCCACATGAACGCGCTCTGGGCCGGCATGACGATGGCCGAGCCGAAGTGCGACTGCATGATCTCGATCGACGCCGACCTTCAGGACGACATCAACGCCATGTACGGCTTTCTCGAGGCGTACCAAAATGGCGCGGACGTCGTCACCGGCGTGCGCTCCAGCCGCGCGACGGACACGTTCTTCAAGCGCACCACCGCACAGGGGTTTTACCGGCTGATGAACCGGCTGGGCGTGGAGATGGTCTACAACGCCGCCGACTACCGGCTGCTGTCGTCGCGCGCGCTGAAGGCGCTGTTGTCGTTCGGCGAGGTGAACATGTTCCTGCGCGGCATGGTGCCGATGCTCGGGTTCAAGACGGCGACGGTCGAGTACGCGCGCGGCGAGCGCGTGGCGGGCGAATCGAAGTATCCGCTGAAGAAGATGGTCGGCTTCGCGATCGAGGGCATCACGTCGCTGAGCAACAAGCCGATCCGATACGTCACGCTGGCCGGCGTGCTGTGCGCGCTGCTGGGCGTGGCGATGGGCGTGTACGTGCTGATCTCGCTGTTCAAGGGGACGTCCGTGGCCGGCTGGGCGTCGACGATGATGTCCATCTGGCTGCTGGGCGGCATGCAGCTCGTCGCCCTCGGGCTGATCGGCGAATACATCGGCAAGATCTACATGGAGACCAAGCGCCGGCCGAAGTTCATTTTGGAGGAATATCTGCACGACGATGAGCGCTGACGCTTGCAGACGGGGGAGTAAACTCCCTCGCTAGGTGCCGCGGCTCAAATTGAAAATTTGAGTCGCGGCAGTTTCGCCCTTGGTCGGAGGCGCAGAATCCTGTGGATTCTGCGCCTCCGACCACTCCCACCACAATTTGCTTGAGTTTTCCATTAACAACCCTGATCATCTCGAAAAAGCCTGTAAATACGGGCAAATCACGGGATAGGGCCACCGAATTTACTACCAAATTACTACTTTTGGAATGAGCCTCGACACGCTTACTACTTCCCGTGAAATGCCCCGTCCC